>DASULK010000075.1:0-34309 GCA_036278255.1 Micromonospora sp. | reverse complement strand
CACCAGCACCAGCCCGACCGTGGCGATGGTTTCGGCGGTGGCGGTGAGACCCCGTTTGGCCAACAGGGGCGGGGCACCCAGCATCAGCACCGTTGCGGCGGCGAGGATCGCGACCCGGGTGACGTCGTCGGCCACCGCGGCGTAGACGGCAGCGGCGACGCCGAGCAGCAGCGCACCGAGACCGAGGAAGACGTTCTGCACCTCGCGTGGCGTGGCCTCGGGCCGTTCCGGTGGCCGTGGCGGCGCGGTGGCCGGAGGAGTGTCCACAGGGGGCGGTCGGTCGTCTCCGCTGCTGCGGTGTGGAGACTGCCGAGGAATGTGCGGCGGGGTTGACGGTGGGGGTTGCTGTCCCGGTTTGTGCCGCAGTGGCCGCCGGGTCCTGGTCGTCTGTTTGAGCCGCTGCTGGTTGGCGTGGGTCAGAGTGTCGCGCTGGAAGACGGCCGCCTGCAGTTTGGCGGCGATGCTGCTCTGTTCGTTGAGCAGGGCCGCTTCCCGGGCTTTCATCTCGGCGATGGAGCGTTCGATTTCGGCAAGTTCCTCCGCCCAGCGGCTCTGCTCGGCTTTGCAGTGCGGGCACCAGGGGGCGGCTGCGATCTCGCGGTCGCAGGAGGGGCACCGGTATCTGCTCATGCGGCCACTCCGCGCTCTGCCTCGGTGGTGGCCCACTGCTCGGCCGGGCGGCGCCGGCTTATCCGCCCGCGGCCTTCATTCACGGCAGTCTCCGTCCGACGTGGGCCTGCAATGTGGATTTTTAAGCATGCCCAAGCGCAGCAGGAGTGGGAAGGGCTGCGCGACGCCGGAACGGCTTTCGTACATCAGAAAACGCCGGTCGCGGACCTGTTCGGGCCCGCGACCGGCGTGTCGACTACAGAATCCGGCGGATCTCGGCTAAGGGCGGCCCATGCCCCGGTACTGCCAGCCGGCCTGGGTCCAGAGCGTCGAGTCGAGGCAGTTGCGTCCGTCGATCACCCGCCGGGCGGCGGCCAGTTCCCCGAGGGCGACCGGGTCGGCGTTACGGAATTCGGCCCACTCGGTGAGCACACAGACCAGATCCGCCCCGGTGACGGCATCATTCATCGACGCCTCGTACGTGGCGCCGGGCAGTGTGCGATGGGCGTTCTCCGTCCCGGCCGGGTCGTAGACCCGTACGTCGGCGCCGGCTTTGAGCAGCATGCCGGCGACGGCGAGCGACGGCGCGTCGCGTACGTCATCGGTGTTGGGTTTGAAGGTCGCACCCAGCACGGCGACGCGGGTGCCGGAGAGGTCCGGGCCGGCGGGGCCGTACTTGCGGTCGAGCAGTTCCGCGGCGAGCTGCACCACCCGGGTGCGACGACGCAGGTTGATCAGGTCGACCTCGTGCAGGAAACGCAGTGCTTCGCCGGCGCCGAGCTCCTGCGCGCGGGCCTGGAAGGCGCGGATGTCCTTCGGCAGGCAGCCGCCGCCGAAGCCGAGCCCCGCCTGCAGGAAGCGGTTGCCGATCCGCGGGTCGTAGCCGAGGGCCCGGGCCAGCTGGGTGACGTCACCACCGGCGACCTCGCACACCTCGGCCATCGCGTTGATGAAGGAGATCTTGGTGGCCAGGAAGGCGTTAGCGGCGACCTTGACCAGCTCGGCGGTGGCGAAGTCGGTCACCACCAGCGGCACTTCTCGATCCTCGGTGGCGGCCAGGTCGAAGACGCCTTTGTGCGCCGCGTAGAGCATGGAGTTGGCCCACTCGCTCTTCACCCCCACGACGATGCGGTCGGGGCGCAGCACGTCGTCGACGGCGTAGCCTTCCTGGAGGAACTCCGGGCTCCACGCCACCTCGACACCGAGCTCCGCCGAGGCATGTTTGCTGACGAGCTGCTCGACCCATTCGGCGGTGCCGACCGGCACGGTCGACTTGCCGACGATCAGCGCCCGGCGGGTCAGGTGTTGGGCGAGGCTGGTCACCGCCGCCTCGACGTAGTGCAGGTCCGCGCCCATCCCGTCCGGCCGCTGCGGGCTGCCCACACAGATGAAGTGGATGTCGCCGAACTCGGCCGTCTCGGCGATGTCGGTGCTGAACCGTAGCCGTCCGCTCTCCAGGTTGCGCCGGAGCAGGTCGTCGAGTCCCGGCTCATGGATCGGTACCTCGCCAGCGTTCAGTTTGGCGATCTTGTCGGCGTCCACGTCGTAGCCGAGGACTTCGTATCCGAGTTCGGCGTAGCAGATGGCGTACGTCGACCCCAGGTAGCCGGTACCGAGGAAGGTCAGCCGGGGGCGTAGGGCGCCCGACGGTGGGGTCACCGCGGCGATGGCCGGCACGGGCTGGCTGCTCGGGTACGGGATCGTCAACCCTTTTCTCCGCTCGCAACGGGCGGCGCTGTCTCGCGTCGCATTGATTTCGGTGCACTCCGCCTCGGCACCGTGTCGAATATTGTCTCTACTGCATATCACCGGGATGCGGGCGGCTACCCGGCTGAGCGCAGCCTCGGGCCTGGGAAGCGGTAGGCTCTCACCTACCAGCCAGTAACAAATGTCTGGGTCATGGTCGGTATTCTCGCCTTCGGCGGTGTAGCCATCGGTGAGTTGACGCTACCGGTGCGCAGACCGGACCGCCAAGGGAGGGGCGAGAATGGCCACAAATCCGTCGTTCGACCTGTACCAGCTCTCCGACGAGCATGAGGCGATCCGGGAAGCCGTCCGAGCGGTCTGCGATGCGAAAGTCGCACCGAACGCCGCCGAGGCGGACGAGACCGGTGAATTCCCCAAGGCGTCGTACGAAGCGCTGCGCGCCGCTGACTTCCACGCCCCGCACGTCCCGGCCGAGTACGGCGGAGCCGGCGCCGATGCCCTGGCCACCGCCATCGTCATCGAAGAGGTCGCTCGGGCCTGCGCCTCCTCTTCCCTGATCCCGGCGGTCAACAAGCTCGGCACGATGCCGCTCCTGCTGGCCGGCTCCGCCGAACTCAGGCAGCGCTACCTGCCACCGGTCGCCCGCGGCGAGGCGATCTTCTCCTACTGCCTCTCCGAACCGGAGGCGGGCAGCGATGCCGCCGCGATGACGACCCGGGCCGTACGCGACGGCGACCACTACGTACTCAACGGCGTCAAACGGTGGATCACCAATGCGGGGGTGTCAGAGTTCTACACCGTCTTCGCGGTGACCGATCCCGACGCCCGGTCGCGCGGCATCTCCGCCTTCGTGGTGGAGAAGTCGGATCCCGGGGTCAGCTTCGGCGCGCCGGAGAAGAAGATGGGCATCAAGGGGTCGCCCACCTGCGAGGTCTATCTCGACAATGTGCGGATCCCGGCGGACCGCATGATCGGCGAGCCGGGCACCGGCTTCGCGACCGCGATGCGCACCCTGGACCACACGAGGGTCACCATCGCCGCCCAGGCGCTCGGCATCGCGCAGGGGGCGCTCGACTACGCCAAGGGGTACGTCAAGGAGCGCCAGCAGTTCGGCAGGCCGATCGCCGATTTCCAGGGGGTCCAGTTCATGGTCGCGGAGATGGGCATGAAGCTGGAGGCGGCCCGTCAGCTGACCTACGCCGCGGCGGCCAAGTCGGAGCGCGGCGATGCCGATCTCACCTTCTTCGGGGCGGCGGCCAAGTGCTTCGCCTCGGACGCAGCCATGGAGATCACCACCGACGCGGTGCAACTGCTCGGCGGGTACGGCTACACCACGGACTATCCGGTCGAGCGGATGATGCGGGACGCGAAGATCACCCAGATCTACGAGGGCACCAACCAGGTGCAGCGCATCGTGATGGCCCGCCAGCTCCTGCACGACTGAGGCGTTGTCCCGCCCTGTTGAACGTGTCGGGGCGGGCCGAACCCGAGCTCGGCCCGCCCCGTCTCTACGGTGGTAGAAACGCTGATCAGTCCGCCGCTCCGCCGGAACGGGAGTGCGGCGGCGCCGACCATGGCGAGGGCTCCCGCCGAGGCAGCGGAATGTCGGACGACGCCGGTTCGGGGTAGCCCAGGGTCGGTGCCGCGACGTCCGACTCCGGCTCCCTCACCGGCTCCATCGGCGGCCAGTCGGTGAGGTTCCGCTCCTCCGTCTCCGATGCGGCCACCGAGGTGGTCGCCACCGGTGCCGGTGCCGGCCAACGCCGCCACCGCTGGATGCTGAAGGTCGCCGTCAACAGCAGCACACCGATCAGCAGGAGAGTGCCGTTATCCAGGGGTTGGTGCAGCGGCAGCTCGTCGCCGAAGAGCTCCCAGCCCGCCGGAATCGCGTCGCGGACGACGAACGGTTTGGCGAACAGGCCGGCGTACGGGATGACGAGCAGGAGGCCGGCGGCCAGCGGACCGGCCGGCGAGAATCGTAGGGTGCCGATCAGGCCGAGCAGCAGGCCGGCTACCCCGAGATAGACGGCGGGCCCGATCAGGTTGGCCCAGCTGTAGCTATCGGTCTTTACCCAACTCGATATGGTGCGGTCGGATCCACTCTGACCGGCCGCGATCAAGACCCAGGCCAGTGGGGCGGCCACCACACCCGCGAGGAGGCTCCAGAGATGTCGCATCGGGGCACCGTACCGTCTTTCATATGACCAAGCAGCCCATCCCGGCATCGTCCGGAAAGCCGACCCCCTACTCCCGCGTTACGCTGAGTCGGATTATGACTGCGGTCGATGTCAACCTGTATGGCACGGTGCATGGCGGCGTGCTGATGAAGTTCGTTGACGACGTTGCCGGTGCGGCGGCGGCCCGGCACAGCGGGGGCACGGTGGTCACGGCCGCGATCGACGAGATCGTCTTCTCCGAGCCGGTCCGGGTCGGAGACCTGGTGCACGCGCATGCCCAGGTCAACTGGACCGGTTACACCTCGATGGAGATCGGGGTAAAGGTGGTCGCTGAGCGGTGGGACACCGCAGATGCCGAGCCGGTCGAGGTGGCCACCGCCTATCTCGTCTTCGTCGGCGTGGATGCCGACGGCGCGCCGCGGCCGGTGCGGCCCGTGCTGCCCGAAACACCGGAGGATGAGCGGCGCTTCCGGGAGGCGGAGATCCGCCGGGAGCACCGGCTCGCCCGCCGCCGCGCCATCCAGGCCCACCGTTCGTCTTGACCTGCGGGCCGTGCGACCGGCGTTGTCGGGGTGCCGAGGTCGGGCGGGTACGGTCACGGCATGGATCTCTTTGAGGCGGTACGGACCCGGCGCAGCGCCTCCGGCCTGCTCGACGAATCACCCGATGACAAGGAGCTTGCCGGGCTGGTCGAGTTGGCGATGACCGCGCCGGATCACGCCGGACTGCGGCCGTGGCGGCTGGTGGTGCTCCGCGACGAGGCGCGGGTGGCGCTCGGCGCGGCGATGGCCGCGGCGGAGGGGGTTCCGGAGAACGCGGCGAAGACGGCGGCGAAGCCGCTGCGAGCCCCGCTGCTGCTGGGCATCGTGTTCCGCCCCCGGGAGCATCCGAAGGTCCCCGAGTGGGAGCAGATCGCGGCCGTCTCCGGCATGGTGGTCACCCTGGAGCTGTTGCTGCACGGGCAGGGCTGGGGTGCGGTGTGGCGTACCGGGCGGGTTGTTGAGTCCGAGCCGGTCCGCCGGGTGATGGGGGTCGGTGAGGGGGAGCAGCTGCTCGGCTGGCTCTATATTGGGCGGCCGGATCCGCAGCGGAGCCGCGGCCCGCGCCCACCGCTGTCGGTCGAGGGGCACCTCAGCGTCCTCGAGCTGGGAGCGGAGGGCGCCCGCCGCTGACTCCCGCCAGCCTCTGCAGCGCCGTTCGCCCCAGGACCGACACCGGAACGGAGGCTGGGAAACGCCTCGATACGTTAAGTCGTTCCCCAGCCTGGTACATCTCCGACGTTCGGCGTGCCCGAATCAGATGTGATCGTGAGGCTTGCTGCGCGGGGAGACGGACGGCGCACCTACGCGCGCTGCACCTCCTGATCATTTCGTACCGACCGCTCCACTCGCTCAAGGACTGCGTCGAAGGTATCGGCGATCCAGGTAGGGGCGGCCGACATCAGCTCCGGGAGGCTGTGCACCCCGTACGTAACCGCGATCGAACGCATTCCAACCGCCTTCGCCATGAGCAGGTCGTGCGTGGTGTCGCCGATCATGATCGCTCGCTCGGCCGGGATGCCGAGCTGACGAATGATGAAGTGGCCAACGTCAGGGTGGGGTTTGGGTCGATCGACCTGGTCGGCGCCGACGACCAGAGCGAACCGATCCCGTATCTCGGCGGCGATCAGCAATCCTTCAGCGTTCGCAAAGAACTTGCTGGTCGCGATGGCGAGAGTGAATCCTTGGCGCTGCAGCGCCGTCAGCCCATCCGCGACGCCGCGGAAGAGCAGTCTCTTCGCTGACGGCATGACGTGTTCTTTGAACAGCACCTGGTAGCGCTGCACGGCGCGGATCACTGTGCGGTCGTCTGTTGGCGCACCCAGGAGCTTGCCAAATGCCTGGTCGAGCGGAAGTCCGATGGTGGCGCGGATCGCTGCGGCATCGGCGGGTTCGATTCTCAGGTTCGTGAACGTCCTGGTGAAGGCTTCGACAATCGCGCTGGGTGTGTCAACGAGTGTTCCGTCCAAGTCGAAGATGAGCATGTTGGTCATCGTTGGTCACCCTCTGTTCCTGGTATGTGTGGCGTAGGCGACGGCGAGCCGCGCAGCTACGGCGGCGCACGAGACGAGAACCGCCATGTTCGCTTGGGCTGATCGCCCTGCGGTCGCGGCATCGACAGCTCGCATCAGGTATTTGGTGATGGCTTGCCCCTTCACTCCCTGCCGCTCGGCCTGTGTCATGGCTTCACGGACAGCGGTGTCGACCTCGGTGAAGTCGATGGCCTCCGTTTCGTTGACCGGCGTGGTGATGAGGAACGAGCTGTGGTTGCCCAGTGCCCAGTGGTAGTCGACAGCACGGGCGATCGTCTGCTCGTCGTCGAGCCGGTGAGGGCTGCGGTGGCCGGAGGTGACGCAGTAGAAGGCGGGGAAGTCGTCGGACCGGTAGGCCACGACGGGGACGCAGTGCGTCTCCAGGTACTCCAGGGTCAACCCTAGATCAAGGATCATCTTGGCCCCGGCGCAGACCACCGCCACCTTGGAACGGGTGAACTGGATGAGGTCGGAGGAGATGTCCATGGTCTGTTGGGCCTGCCGGTGTACTCCACCGATCCCGGCCGAGGCGAAGAATGGGATTCCGGCCAGGTCGGCGGCGACCACCGAGGAGGCGACTGTGGTGGCACCCATGATGCCCTGCGCGAGAATCACCGGCATGTCTCGGCTGGACACCTTCGGAATGCCGGAGGTGGAGGCGAACCGCTCGATGTCATCAGCGGTCATTCCAACCCGGATTGCGCCGGCATCGATACAGATGGTGGCTGGAACGGCACCCGACTCCCGGACGGCTGCCTCCACCTTGCTCGCGGTAGCCGCATTGTCCGGGTACGGCAGGCCGTGTGTGATGACGTTGGACTCCAGCGCCACGACCGGATCTCCGGCGTGCAGCGCCTCGGAGACCTCCTCGCTGAAGACCAGCGGAACGTCGCTTGGTCTGGGCATGGGCGTTCCCTTCACTCCGCCTGGTAGTTCGGGGCTTTGATCAGCAGGTGCGCACGTCCGGTGATTTCCGGAACAAAGACGGCTTCCTGCCAGTCGGACTCGGCAATCGGCTCCAGCGCGACCGAGATCGCTCCTTCGTAGGTGTCGAAGTTTTCTAGCACGGCGGCGGTGACTGCTTTGGCCAGCCGCTCCTTCTCCTGGTCGGTGAAATCTCGCTCGAAGCATGTGATGGTGACGTGGGGCATGGGGGACATCTCCTTTTCGCTGCCTGCCACCGTCGGTGGTGCCAGGCCAGTTGGGGGTGGCGGGTGACATTTTCTGCGGGTGCTAAAAAGCGAGATGGGCGCGGATGGCTTGCGCCAACTCGGCCACGCCATGCTCTTTGAGCACGCTGTAGTGGTCGCCGGCGAGTTGGGTGACGGTTGGGGGCGTGGCGGAGTAGCTGCCGCTTCCCTCGATGAACGAGTAGTCATCGCCCGAAGCCTTGATGATGGTCACCGGGGTGTTGAGGCACCGCTCGGCCAACTCGCGGAAGCTGTACTCGAATTCGTAGGTCTGCCCAACGATCCGGACGACTCTTCTTATGAGATGCTCGTCGAGGGCGGGGAATAGCTGGTGAAGGATGGCGACGAAGCTGTCCTCGTCCCGTGCGGCATCGAGGCATTCGTCCAGGCCGGGCCCGTTGATGCTACCCGCGAACACGGAGTACAAGATGGTCACGTAGGCGGGATTGGTGTATGACGCCTCGCGCCTGCGCTGGTCCTCCTCAGGTAGTTGTAGACGAGGATTGCCCGGGCAAACCAAAACCAGGTTTTCCACCTTCTCGCCGAGTTGTTCCAGGTGCCACGCGGCCTCGAATGCGACCCGGGCGCCAAACGAATAGCCGACCAGCGTGTAGGGGCCTTCGGGCTGCACGTGGCGAATCTCGGCTACGTCGGCGGCGGCCATCTCCCCGATGGTCGCGTACGGCTGCTCCCCGGGGTTGATTCCGTGCGCCTGCACGCCGTAGAACGGCCGGTCGACCCGCGCCTGCTGCGCGAGTAGGCGTAGGTTCATCGGGTAACCGCCCAGCCCCGGCCAGCAGAATACCGGACGGCCTGGGCCGTCGTTGTGGAACTGGATGAGCCGCGAGGATGGCGCGCGGCTGCCGCTGTCGATCCGGGCGGCCAGATCAGCCAGCTTCGGGCACTCGAAGACCACCTGAAGCGGTAGCTGGGTGCCGAACTCATGATTGATCTTGTTGACCAGTGCGACCGCGGTGAGTGAGTTCCCGCCCAAGGTGAAGAAGTCGTCTTCAATGGAGACGTTGCTCTGCCGCAGCGCCTCTCCCCACGCCCGCGCGAGCCACTTTTCGGCTTGGGTCACCGGCGCCACGTAGGGGGTTGCCATCTCGGACGTCTGCACCAAGGCAGCCAAGGCCTTGCCATCAACCTTGCCGTTCGCCGTGAGTGGTAGCTCGTTGAACACCAGGACCCGGTTCGGGATCATGTAGTGCGGCAATGACCGAGTCAGATCATCCTTGATCATTTCCGCCGGGCCCTTCACGTGGACCGCGTCCTCGTGCATGCCTTCGCTGCCGAGCTGCTCCTCGCTGACTTTGCCGCCGATACAGAAGTACGACGGCCCGGACGGGATGTTGCAGTCGGCGAGAATGTCGTCCATGCGACGCGCGGCCGGCAGTGGATGGCCGGTCTTCGAGCTGTATCCGGACGGCATAAACCCGAGCCCGACGTCATTGCGCTGTAGGTGATGCAGCTTCGTGCCGAGGCTGATGTACTGCAGCCACTCCTGGCTGGCCCGACTGACCGCGGTGATGCCGATGCTGGCTCGCTCATACACCTGCTGGTTGATGGCGATCACGTGCTTGGGCAGGATCAGTGCGTCGGAGATGCGTTCCAACTCTCCATCCGCGTACCGGTACTGGCCAACCGGTATGTCGTTGACCCGGCCGGGATGGGCCTGAACGTAGATCTCGGTCGGATCTGTGGGGGGCGTCCCGTCGTTCGGGAGGATCTCGAAGCTGCCCAGGTAGTGGTCTTCATCGGCGACATGCAAGCGGCTTCGGATCGACGGGCGGTAGAACAGGGGCCGGATGGTGAGTCCGTACTCGGGCAGCGCGTCCTCGAAGATGCCCACCATGTGTCCGGCTTCGAATTCCAGTACCTCCAGAATGTTTTTCTTGTACACCGGTTCAATCGCCTGCCTCTTGCCGACGAAATGAACCGAGAGCCGCACACCGGTCGCAGCATAGTAGTCGTCGATGCGTACCAGGGTGTGGTCCACGGGGTGGTAGTAGTAGATGCCTGCGGCCACACCATCGAGGCCGCCATCGGTCTCCAGGTACATCTGTGTGGCGTATAGCGCACCGGGCGAGGCGTAGGAGTACTTGGGCAGCAGCCGCTCGTCACTGTGGAACTGGCCGAACCACCGCAAAATCTGCCCGAACTCGGCGAATGTGATTTCGGCGAGGTCACGGGAGAAGCGGCTGACCGGCTGCGGGGCGAGGAGTGCCTGGAGATCGGCTCGGGTCACCTTCCCGCCGTCATAGTAGCGGTACGACTTGCGGGCGAAGGTCTCTCGCCGTTGGCGTGCCGTCTCCTGCTTGCCGGGCAGAACCACGACCGGCCTGCCTGCCAGCGTTTCGGGCTCCCGCAGGCCCGGGTTGGACAGCTGTGCCTTCACCTGCAGCTTGTCTGCTTTGGACTGGTGGTGGACGCCGTGAACGCCTTGGTCCATCAGGACCGCTTCCCTGGGGTTCAATTCGACGCAGGCTATGAGCGCGGCAGAGCCGGTCCGGGGATCGTCGTTGACGAGCGCCGCGGCTCGCCTCACCCACGTGTGTTCCTCGATCGCCAGGGCGATCTCTTCCAGCTCTACGCGGTAGCCGCGCAGCTTGACCTGGTTGTCCACTCGGCCGGAGAACTGGATGGTGCCGTCCAGGTTCCAGTACGCTAGGTCACCGGTCCGGTACAGCCGCTGTTTCGGCACGAACGGTGACGGGATGAATCGTTCGCGTGTCTGCTCGGGCTGGTGAAGGTATCCCCGGGCGAGTTGGATACCTCCGATATAGAGCTCGCCGATTTCTCCGATGTCAACCGGTGCCATCTCCTGGTCGAGGATGAAGCACTGGGTGTTGTCGACCGGCACGCCGATCGATACCGTGCCCGGCCCGTCGATGGATTTCGGATCGACCAGGCACGCGGTCGAGTTGATGGTGCACTCGGTCGGCCCGTACAGGTTTATCAGCGAGGCCCACGGGAGTGCATCGACGAAGTCCCGGGTAAGCTGACGGGAGAGCGGTTCCCCGCCCGAGTACACCCTCTGCAGGCTTGTGCAGCCGCGAAAATCCTCAACTTCGAGTAGTGCCTGAAGTAGCGTGGGCACGCACTGCAGTGTGGTCACATCGTGATTCCGGATCGCCGAGATTAGCGCGGGCGGGTCCCGATAGATGCCAGGACTACCCATCACCACCCGGGCGCCAACGGCAGGGGCGAGAAGCTCCCACTGTGCTGCGTCGAAGCTCATCGGCGTCTTTTGCAAAACGGTGCAGTCTGTGCCGAGGTGCCCGTAGGCCTGCAGCCAACGCATCTGAGAGACGATGCTGCGATGCTCGATCATCACCCCCTTGGGTCGGCCGGTACTGCCTGAGGTATAGATGACATAGGCGAGGCGGTTTGGCTGAGGCGCTGGCAGGAATTCAATGGGGAGGTCCTTCGTGTCGGCCAGAGTGACGATGTGCGTGCCCTTGGGCACGAGGTCGGTCAGGCGGCTGACAAGGTGGTCCTGGGTCACGACGACGCGGGTGCTGCTGTCGTCGATCATGTAGCGGAGCCGGTCCTCCGGGTACTCGGGCGACAGCGGCAGATAAGCGCCGCCGGCATACAGGATTCCCCATGCCCCAACCATCAGGTCGAGAGATGGGTCGACGTACAGGCCGACGCAGTCATCGGTGGCCACGCCGATTTGATGCAGATGGGTGGCGAGCTGCCTGCTGGCCCGTTCTAGTTCCTGGAAGGTGATTTGTTGATCACCGCAAATGACCGCGGTCGCCTCTGGCTGCACATTGACCTGCTGCCCGATCAGGTTCGGCAGGCTTACGCCCAGCGCCATGTCGTTTTTTTGTGGACTTAACTGCGCAGTCTTCATTCCATGCCTCCCTACGTGTTGCGCGATACAGGTTCCTTAGCGACGTCTTCGCTGGTCTGGTTTTTGCTCGGTGATTCCTGTGACGACCTCCGCTTCGGTCTCTGCTGCGCCAGAATGACCGCGGCGACGACGGCGAGAGCACCGACGGCTTGCGGCGGCGACAACTGCTGATTAAGGACGAGATAACCGAGTCCCGTGGCGGCCAGGGGACTGGCGAAGCCCAGGAACGACACCGCGAGCGCGGGCAGCCGTTCGATCCCCCAGAACCAGACCGCGTACGCGGCAAGCGAGCCGACCACACTCAGGTATGCGAATCCCATGAGGTTTGTGCTGCTGATTCGGTCAGGCAAGCCCTCGGTGGCCAGCAAGATTGGCAGCAGGATGAGGCCGCCGACGGTCAACTGCCAGCCGGTGAACGTGAGGATGCTGACGTCGCTCGGACGAGCCCATCGCTTGTTCAGCACGATGCCGGCGGCCATGCTCAGCGCGCCCGCCAGCCCGGCCAGCACCCCGATGGTGTTCAGTGCCGCGTCTGGTTTCAGCACGAGCAGCGCTACGCCCAAACCGCCGAGCAGGCACGACACCACGTGGATCGACCGAATCCTGTCCTTCAACAGGAGCGCCGACAGCAACAGCACCAGCATCGGTTGGATCGACCCCACTAGGGCCGCGACGCCGCCGGGCAGGTGATATGCGGCGACGAACAGCAGATAGAAGAAGAGACCGATGTTGAGGGTCCCCAGTGCCAGGATGCGCCACCACCAGGCGCCGCGCGGCAGCACGCCGCCGATCGCGACGAGCACCAGCCCGGCGGGCAGGGCCCGCACGGTGGCCGCTAATAGTGGTCGGTCGGGCGGCAAGAGCTCGGTCGTGACCAGGTACGTGCTGCCCCAGACCGTGGGAGCCAGGACGGTCAGCAGCGCGGGAATCCGGTTCCCGTTCATTTCGGACCCGAACTCGTGGTCCCGAAATAGCGGTCCCCGAAGTCACCGATGCCGGGCATCATGTACGCGTCTTGGTTCAGCCCGTCCTCTATCGACGAGGTGACCATCTTCAGTGTCGGGTGGGCTTGACTCACCGCGAGGATGCCCTGCGAGGAGGCGAGGAAGTTGATAAGAATGATTTTCTCCGCCGCAACGCCGGCGCGACGCAGCACGTCGATGGCGGCCAGTGCCGATCCGCCCGTGGCCAGCATCGGTTCCAGCAGCAGCACATGCCGGCCGGCGATGTCGGCCGGAAGGCTTGAGTAGTACAGGTGGGGAAGCTTTGTCTGGCGGTCCCGTTGAATGAGGATCTTGCCGATGCGGATGCTCGGGCGGACCTCACGTAGTTCGACCTCCATGCTCTCCCCGGCACGGACGACAGCCACTCCGCAGAGTTTCGACCCGAGCCGAAGTCCCTCGTAGGTCTCGCCGATCGGAGTAGTCACCTTGTGTTTGTCGAAGGGCAGCAGATCCATCCCGGCTTCGAGTAGGAGCCGGATGATGCGGCGTGAATAGAAGACGAAGTCTGCGCGCGTCACGTACTTGTCACGGATGATGGTGTGGAGCGCCCGCAGATGATTGGTTTGCGGCAGCAGATGTACATTGGTTCCCAGCGTCATGGCGGTTCTCCAACCGGGTAGCAGCTGTGGGTAGCAGGCTGGCGTCTGGTGGACTGCGATGGGGATCCGCCGAGTTGCGTTACATCCGCCGGGTTCGGTTCGCCGCGGCTCACCTTCCCGGATCCTCGGCGGCCGGGTATCAGGTTCGTGCCGACACCGCGGAAGAGCTGGTCATGTCTGAGCGGTCGCCGTCATCCGGCGGTACCGATGGAGAAGACTGGCCGTACCGCTGGTAGAAGATATTTCGCTCGGGCGGCCTGCGGCCGGGGTGAAGTCGTTGCTCGGCGGGTTTTCCCACTGCGAGCAGGAGTGCGATGGCCAGGTCCTCCCGGCCGTCGATGCCGATGACCTTCTTTACCTCGTTTTCATCCCAGCCGTTCATCGGTGATGTGGCCAGGCCCATACTGGTCGCCGCCAACATTACGTAGGTGGCGGCGATCATCGCGTTCTTGACCGCGTACTCCCGCAGCAGGCCCCGTTTAGCGAGATCAAGTTGGAATGCCTGAGCGTCGTGGGCGAACGTGGCGATGAAGTCTGCGTGCCACGCCCCGTTGCGTTGTGCCCGCTCGTAGATGTCGTCCTGCTGGTTCCGCCAGGCCTCGGATTCGGCGACAAACACCAGCATCACGGGTGCTTCCTGCGGTTGCGGTTGGCCGCCAGTCGCCCTGGTCAGACCTTCCAGCCCTTCCGGGTCGGAGACCACCACGATCGATCGATCCTGGAAGTTCCAGCTGGACGGGGCTTCGAGCGCCAAGTCGAGCAGTGCGCGCAACTGTCCGGGTGGGACCGGATCGGCCAGATAGTGACGGATGCTGCGGCGGGACCTGATGACGCCCGCGACCACGTCAGCCGGACTATGCTTCATTGGCGAACCTTTCGACGTCGAAGAGTACGCCAATGAATACTACGAGCAGTGATTGATCGATGTCAAACAGTTCCCGGTAGAGAGGTTTCGGCGATGTCGTCAGACGCGGTAGACGGTTTCCTCCGGCAGTGGGCACGGGAACGCCCTGATCTGGATGTTTTTCCGATGGGGGTGATTGGGCGGCTACATCGGGCCTATCGCCTGGTCTCCGGTGAAGTGCAGAACTACTTCCACTCCGTCGGGATGGAGTCATGGGAGTTCGACGTGCTGGCTACACTGCGTCGGTCCGGCCCGCCCTACACCCTCTCCCCGAAGGACCTGGTCGCCACCACGATGGTCGGATCCCCGGCGTTGACCAACCGGGTGGACCACCTAGTCCGTCAGGAGCTGGTGACGCGCGAGGTCGACCCGAACAACCGGCGAAGGCTGCTGATCACGCTTACCGAGAAAGGTCTCGAACTCGTCGACCGCGTCGTCGAAGGCCATCTGGCCAACGAGCGCCGTCTCCTCGTAGCCCTGGACGCCGAGGAATGTCATGAGCTGAACACCCTCCTCCGTAAGCTGCTGGTATCTCTTGGGGACGCAGGGACCGTCTCCGAAAGTGCCGCCCCCTCGCGGAGGCTTCCTTCCGAGGTCGAGTAGCCGTCGCAGCGCCTCCGCCACGGTTAAGCGCGGGCTGCGTACCAGAACGAGAAGGTGCGCAGGCCCAGAACCAGCCCATCAACTCCGTGCGCCACCGCTGTACGGCCGGGGCGTTGCGACTGTGCCGCGCCGCCCCCCATCGGTACCGAGTACGACGTGCGTTTTGCGAACACGGCACCGGGCACCCTCGCGAGACTGCCTAACCTGGACGCCCGGCCCTCGGCACCGCGTCAGCGACCTCGTCCGTGACCGCACCGGCCGACTCCGTGGCCGACTCTTGCGCGACGGTGGTCTCCGTCGTTAGCTGGCGTCTCTCCCTTGATCAGCAGATCCTCGTTATTTGCACAGTCCCCGACTTCGCAGGTGTCCTGGACGAAACGGTTCACTTCCCTTACAGTTGGCGTCCAGTAGTTCGTCAGTCCAATCAGGTCGAAGGAGCTTCGATGGTGGGCGTAATTAACAGCCGGATTTTCGCGGCATCGCTGGTCACAGTTGTTGCCGTGGTCCTGCTATTGGGCTTGCCCGGCGTTGCTGCGGCGTATACAACCCCCATCTCTGGAACTGCCAACGGGTCCGGCCTGTGGGTGAACGGCACGGTGGAGCGCTGCTACTACAACGGACAGGGGCACGTGGCCTTCAAGGCATCTGACCTTCCGGAGGACAGCGCAAACACGGGGAAGCTTGGCCTGCGTATACTCGACAAGTCGAAGTCCGCAGTGTGGGGTACCCGATCGGGAATCAACAACAAGACAACCTGGTGGGACATCGCATCTGGGCCCTCTGGCCAGAATAACTGCGGCGTTGGCTACAACGCCTTCTACATCGGGCATCGGAAGGAGTCAGCGTCAGCTGACAACACTTGGGCTGGCACGCTGAGGGTTGAGTAGCTGGGGATCCCGTTTACCTTGCCCGCAGTTGGTACTCGTGAAAGCAAACGCGCAGGGCGCCGAAAATTATGGATCACCGGAGGCCGGACGACGTTGAGATTCTCAGCGCTACCCAAGACTATCCGTACCATCGCCGTTTTGTTGTTATGCGCGAGTGTGGTAAGCGCTCAAGGTTGCGATAGCTCCCGAGCGGGGAATGGTGACTCGTCGGCTGCCAACGTGGGGTTGCCGCCCGAGCTGCAAGGCGAGTCAAAAGCATACGCCGAGATGGACCGGGAGTACCAGTCCACGCGGGAAACTCTGACCTTGCCTGTCGGTATCGACTGGCCAGCCCACGCGCCCAATGATACGCCCGTCGGCGAGGACGAAGTAGCCTACGAAGCTGGTTACGGGGTTGCTGAGGCCATGCGCTTTTGGTTCTGCGCCTGGTCGCACGAGTGGGTGACGACCATCAATCAGGACAGCCTCCGCTCGGAGGCGGCATTGCGCCACCTGCAGCAATATCGCAACATGCTGGTCTACCGGTATCTCGTTGAGGGCCAGGCCAAAGTGTTCTTGGAGGCAACCATCAGCGGCGCGGAGCTGGGCGCGGCGGATAATGTCAATCAGTATCTTGCGAGTTCATGCCACCAGCTTGCGCAGCAGTTGCGGCAATCAGCCCCACCAGCCCCAGCCTCATGAGACGTTCTCCGGGCTTGATTATCGGTGTCTCGGTTCTCGCAATCGTCGTTGCCATCACGACGACGAGTTGCACAATGAGGGATTCCGAGAAACCGCCGACTGTCGGATCTGAGGGGATAGCCAGCACGGTCGTGCAGCGGCGGGATCTACTAGCGACGGTGACATTGGACGCGACGGTCACGGCGACGCCCGAGTTCGTGCTTCTTGCGTCTACCGACGGGATCGTGCGACGCGACTCAAGGATCAGGGCGGAGGCTCATATCCAGAGCGGAGCGGTCATCGCGAAACAGGGTGACCAGCAGATCGTTGCTCCCGTACCGGGTACGTTCGTGAAGTGGCTCGTGCCCGATCGTGCCCCAGTGCACAAAAATGTGCCGATTGCGGTGTTGAGATATGCCGGCTTCGGACTCGCTGCGCAGGTCCCCGCGTCCGTCGCCTACCGGTTCTATACCACCCCATCCAGCGGAAGGGCGCAGATCAACGGGGGGCAGGGTCCCTTCGAATGCCAACCGCTTTACGGGATAACAGCTGACCTCGCGCAACCGGTCGATGGTCGTCCCGGTGGCCCGCCCGTCGTCTGTGCGATCCCGGCACAGACAAAGGTCTTTGCCGGTCTGACCGGCGTCGTTGCGGTGAGTACTGGGGCACGCACCGATGTCCTTGCTGTGCCGGTTGGCGCAGTTGCTGGTGATGCGATTTCGGGACGAGTGGTGCGGATCGACAATGATGGCAGCCAATCAATCGTTGATGTTGGTCTTGGGTTGACTGACGGGGCGTATGTGGAGATCACCAGCGGCCTCAGCGAGGGTGACCGGATCGCTCTGTCGGCACCGAACCTCAGACCGGGCAACTGATGGCAGAGGAAGAGCGGCGAGTGGACCGGCCGAACGTACCGCCTCAGGCGATCTTGCATGCCGACGGGATAACCCATGAGGTGGCGCTGCCCGGAGGCCGGCGCTTGACCGTCCTGAACCAGGTGCAGCTGACCGTTGCAGCTAGGCAAACCGTCGCGATCCAAGGTCGATCTGGCTCGGGGAAGTCGACACTATTAGCTACTCTCGGTCTCCTTACCCGTCCCACTGCCGGCCGAGTACTGATAGGCGGGGTTGATGCGACTGTAATGTCTGATACCGGCCGGGCGAAACTCCGCAATCAGTCGATCGGCATGGTGTTTCAAAGCTATTCGCTGGCGCGGCACCTAAATGCCGCGCAAAATGTTGCCCTGCCATTGCGGTATGGCGCGCCAGTTCCGCGGAAGCACGCGCAGCAGAGGGTTGCCGAAGCGCTCGCGCTGGTAGGGCTATGTGACCGTGCCCGGTCACGGCCACGGGCATTGTCTGGAGGTGAGCAGCAACGAGTGGCCATTGCCCGAGCGCTCATCCGATCTCCAAAGCTGATTCTCGCAGACGAGCCGACAGGGGCATTGGACACCGTTACTGCAGGCAAGGTAATCGAAATTCTGCTCGATTCCGCCAGGCAGCGTGGCTGTGCCGTCATCATCGTGACTCACGACGCTTCCATAGCCGAATCATGTGACCGTAGATTTGACCTGGACGAGGGCTGTCTAAGTGCCGAAACTAGCTGAGGTCGAAATTGAGGCTGCTACGGCAGGCGCAACCGGCAGAGCAGGGAAGGAGTATGCGTAACTATGTCGACGCGCTTCGTGACCTGCGCCTTCATCCGGGCCGCTCCGCAATCGCCGGCCTCAGTCTGTTTGTCGGAGTCCTTGCCATCATCGCCACGGTTGTTGCGGGCACTATCACTCAGGAGATTTTTCTTGCCGCTGCCGAACAGCGTACGGCGAAGGATACGACGTATGCGCAGGACCTTCCCGTGTCGACCATCAACCCGGACGTTCCAAGATTCCTATCCACGTTAGCTGATCAATATAATCTACATGCAATGGAAGGTGCATGGGCACTGCTGTGCGAGCCGAGCCAGACACAAATAGGCATCCAGCCTGGCCGAACTTCATTACAATTTATGCCGGCTCAATTCACCCTCACCGCAGGCGAACTGCCTCGCGTCAAGCGGCTTCCCGTGGTATCAGGCCATTGGCTTGACGATCGTAATCCGGTATACCCGATTGAGGCGGTTGTCAATCTTGAAGCAGCCAGGCGCTTCGGTGGTGTCGGAAACGAAATCGCGGTGCTAGCCAGCCCGCAAGAAGGGCCGCTGACGGTTCGGATCGTCGGTGTAGTCAGCGATGGTCGCACCGCGCCGACCGTTTTCCTGAGCCTCACGTCCGTCGTCACGCTGCGGCCGACTTTGGTGGTCTCGGGTCAGACGCTTCTCGTGCATGGCCGCCCCTCAGGCGATGCCGCGATAAGGCGCGTCATAGGTTCGATGAGCAAAGCCATCGCACCTGAGGCGGAAATCTCGCCGCAGCGGTTTGATTCGACACCGTCCATCACCCAGCAGCTAGAGCGCACGCAACTCATCTTCCGGAGCATCGCCCTTGTCGCCCTTGTCCTCAGCCTTCTCGGGATGATGAGTATCGGCGTTGCGACAGTGAATGAACGGGCGCGTGAGCTTGTGGTGCGTCGTGCCGTCGGCGCACGTCGACGGGATATTTTTTTGCTCGTTCTTTACGGATCGTTCATCATCGGTGTGCTTGCTGCCATCGCGGCGATCGGTGTCGGCGCCACCGTTACCTATTGGGTCGGCCTAAACGCGATCGACGTCGAGACGGCGATCCGACAGCCGGACTTCCCATGGCCGGCCGCAGTCTGGGGGGCTGTGGCCGCCGTGGGCACGACGCTCCTAGCCGGCGCGCTCCCTGCCCTCCGGGCGGCCCGCCTTGACATCGCAACCGTCCTCCGGGACTAACCACCCCAGTTGGTGCGAAAAGCGTCAAATGGAAGGAGTCATTTATGGTGTACACCGGCAATCCGGCACATCCACAGTGGTGCCTGGGCGGGGCGGACTGCGTCGCCGGCTGGCACACCTCCCGGCTTCACCTCGTGGTGCCGCACGGCGGCGAAGTGATTAACGTGGGGGCCGGGCTGTGGCGGCTGGACACCGACACCGGCCCGTTCAGCGCGGGCGGCGTGGTGCTGGAGTTGTCGGTTGGCGAGGAGATCGAGCAGTAGCCCATCGAACTGGCGCAGGCGCGGGCCCTGGTTTCCGTCCTTCAAGGGCTGCTGCGGCTCGCCGAGCAGGCTGGGCCCAGACCAGCGTGATCCACTCGACTTCCGTGAAATTGCGCTATCCGATCAAGGCTTGGCGGCGCGGGTGGTGAGGTAGCGCTGCTCGGGGAGGCTGGTGGCGTAGCGGGCTGCGGTGCGGTAGCTGTCCCGGGCCTCCTGCCGTTGGCCCGCCATCTCCAGCAGGTGGGCCCGTACGGCGTGTAGCCGGTGATGCCGTGCCATGCGCTCGTCGGCCTCCAGCACGGCGATCAGGTCGAGGCCAGCGTCCGGGCCGTGGACCATGGCGACCGCGACGCTGCGGTTGAGGCTCACCATCGGGTTCGGTGCCGTACGCTCCAGCAGCTCGTACAGGGCCAGGATCTGCGGCCAGTCGGTCTCCTCGACCCGTTCGGCCTCGTCGTGCACGGCGGCTATCGCCGCCTGAAGCTGGTACGGGCCGAGTTCCCGAGTGCTCGACAGGGCCCGGGTGATCAGCGCGACCCCTTCGGCGATCAGTTTCCGGTCCCAGCGGCTGCGGTCCTGCTCAGCGAGGGGGACCAGCGAGCCATCAGCACTGGTACGGGCAGCACGCCGCGCCTGTGTCAGCAACATGAGTGCCAGCAACCCGGCCGCCTCACTGTCCTCCGGCAGCAGGCGATGCACCATGCGGGCCAGGCGTACCGCCTCGTCCGCCAGATCGGCGCGCTGCAACTCGGCGCCGGAGGTGGCGGCGTAGCCCTCGTTGAACATCAGGTAGAGCACGTGCAGCACCGCCCCCAGCCGGTCGGCGTGCTCGGCCGGCGGCGGCAGCTCAAACCGTGCGCCCGCCTTACGGATGCGCTGCTTGGCGCGGCTGATCCGCTGCGCCATCGTCGCCTCTGGCACGAAGAAGGCGCGGGCGATCTCGGCGGTGCCGAGCCCGCCGACCGCCCGCAGGATCAGCGCGATCTGCGAGGGGGGCGACAGCGACGGGTGACAGCACAGGAAGAGCAGCATGAGGGTGTCGTCGTGCTCGCCGATTGGCGGCTGGTCGGCGGGGGCGGCCACCAGCAGGGACGGCGGGGTGGCCAATAGATCATCGCCCTCGCGCCGTCGGCGGGCGGCGTCGCTGCGTACCCAGTCGATGAACCGCCGGGCCGCGACGGTGACCAACCAGCCGTACGGGTTCTCCGGCACGCCCTGCACGGGCCACTGCGTTACGGCGGCCAGCAGCGCCTCCTGCACCGCCTCCTCACATGAGTCGAATTGTCCGAAGCGGCGGGTGAGCGCGCCGAGGACCTGCGGCGCCAGGCGGCGCAGCAGGTCCTCCAGCGTTTCGTTGCTCACAGCGTGTTTCCGGCGCCCTCATGCAGGATCGGCCAGAGCTCGACCGCGTTGACCGAGGCGAAGGGCACCTCGGCGGCGATGTCCAGCGCGCGCTGCTCGTTCTCCACGTCGATCAGGTACCAGCTGGCCAGGTATTCCTTCGTCTCCAGGTAGGGGCCGTCGGCCACCGCCGGCACCCCGTCGCGCACCCGCACGGTCTTGGCCTGTGCCGCATCGGCGTTGCCGTACGCGCCCAGCAACTCCCCGGTCTCGGCGAACTTCCGGTTGAACGCATCCTGTGCGGTGATGGCCTGCTGGAACTCCTCGGCCGAGAACGACTCCCACAGCTGCTGGTTGCCGTAGATGATGATCATGTATTTCACCGTCGGCTGCCTTTCCTCGCTCAGCGCCCCCGTTGGGCGCCTCCTCGCCGGGTAGTCGGAGCCGGCGCGACCCCCTCGACATCCTCACCCAAGATTTTCCGCGATTGCTCCAGCTGCCCCAGAAGGCCGGCTGGTAGCGCACGGAGGCGGAATCCTTGCGGCTAGATCCACCATTTCCCTGAAGTAGGGGTGTCGGGGCGCGTGTGATAGCCCAATATCCCCGAAGTTGTGGGACCCGGACACCGGGCAGCCGCGCCAGGTGTGGGCCGCGCACACGGTCCGGCGGAGGGCGAGCCGCGCAGAATGGTGTTTCGGCATGCGGCAAGATGGCGCCACGGCCCACACACCCAGGGGCTGGGGAGGAGCGGTGAACGGTGAACAGTGAGATCCTCTGGACGCCGCCGACCGACGTACGTGAAACGTCCCGGATCGGTGACTATCTGCGCTGGCTGCGGGAGAACAAAGACCTCAACTTCGCCGACTACGACGCCCTCTGGCGCTGGTCGGTCACCGACCTCGACGGCTTCTGGCGCTCGATCTGGGACTACTTCCAGATCATCGCCCACGACGAGCCCACCGCCACCCTGACCGGCGAAACCATGCCCGGCGTCACCTGGTTCCCCGGGACGACGCTCAACTACGCCGAACACGTGCTGCGGATGCCGGGCCTCGCCGACGACGACCCGGTGGTTATCGCCCACAGTCAGACCCGGGCACCGGTCACCCTCGCCGCCATGCAGCTACGCGACGAGGTACGCAAGGTCCGCGCCGGCCTCCAACGTCTCGGCGTCACCCGCGGGGACCGGGTGGCGGCGTACGCCCCCAACATCCCTGAAACGTTCGTGCTGCTGCTCGCCACCGCCAGCCTCGGCGCGGTCTTCTCCTCCTGCGCGCCCGAGTTCGGCACCCGCAGCGTCACCGACCGCTGGCAGCAGATCGAACCGAAGGTGCTCGTCGCCGTTGACGGCTACCGCTACGGCGACAAGCCGATCGACCGGCGCGGTGAGGTCGAAGCGATCCGCAAAGCGCTGCCCTCCGTCGTACACACCGTCGTGCTGAACTACCTGGAGCCGGAGGCCGCGCTGCCCGACGGCGCGCTCGCCTGGGCGGAGTTGGCGGCCGAGACCGACGAGCCGCTGGCCTTCGACACGGTGCCCTTCGACCACCCGCTCTACGTGCTCTACTCCTCCGGCACCACCGGGCTGCCCAAACCGATCGTGCACGGCCACGGCGGCATCCTGCTCGAACACCTCAAGATGCTCGCCCTGCACCACGACCTTGGCCCCGGCGACCGTTTCTTCTGGTTCAGCACTACCGGCTGGATGATGTGGAACTTCCTGGTCTCCGGACCGGCGGTCGGCGCGGCGATCGTGCTCTTCGACGGCAACCCCGGCCACCCCGACCTGGGGGCGCTGTGGCGGATGGTCGCCGAGACCGGCACCACCTACTTCGGTACCGCCGCGCCGTTCCTGCTGGCCTGCCGCAAGGCCGGCATCGTGCCCAGGGAACTGGCCGATCTCTCCGCGCTGCGCGGCCTCGGCTCGACCGGTGCGCCGCTGCCGGCAGAAGGCTTCGTCTGGGTGTACGAGAACGTCGCCCAGCCGGTCCCCACCACCGCGGACGCCGGGGTGGCGCGGCCGCTGCAGTTGCAGTCGCTCTCTGGCGGCACCGACATGTGTACCGGCTTCGTCGGCGGGGTGCCGCTGGTGCCGGTTCACGCTGGTGAGATCGGCTGCCGCTGCCTGGGCGCCAAGGTCGAGGCGTTCAACGCCGACGCCCGCCCCGTCATCGGCGAACTGGGCGAACTGGTGATCACCGCGCCGATGCCGAGCATGCCGGTCGGATTCTGGAACGACCCGGACAGGCACCGCTACCGGGAGGCGTACTTCGACGTCTATCCGGGGGTGTGGCGGCACGGCGACTGGATCACCATCAGCGAGCGGGGCTCCTGCGTCATCACCGGCCGCTCCGACGCCACCCTCAACCGGGGTGGGGTGCGGTTGGGCACCGCCGAGTTCTACTCGGTGGTCGAGGCGCTGCCGGAGATCGTCGACTCCGTCGTCATCCACCTGGAGGACGCCGAGGGGGGCGCCGGTGAGCTGCTCCTCTTCGTCGTTCTCGCCGACGGGCGGCAACTCGACGACATGCTGCGGCAGAAGATCGCCCGGGAGCTGCGGACGGCGCTCTCGCCCCGCCACGTCCCCGATGAGATCCACCAGGTAAGGGCGGTGCCCCGCACCCTGTCGGCGAAGAAGCTGGAGGTGCCGGTCAAGAAGATCCTCACCGGTACGCCGGTGGATGCGGCGGCGGCCACCGGAGCGCTGGCCAACCCGGAGTCGCTGGAGGCGTTCGCCCGTTTCGCCAAGGAGCGTGCCCAGTGATGATCACGGCAGGGTGACGGTCACCTTCTCCGCCCCGATCCGGTCCGCCAGCCGGCCCGGATCGAGGTTCGCGCAGAGCACGATGCTGGCACCGACGGTCAGGGGAGCGAGCAGCCAGTCGACGGGGTCGGGGTAGCGGGCCGCGTCGATCAGCACCCGGTCGGTGGTGCCGATACCCAGCTCCGCGGCGCGCCGGGCCGCCCGCCATCCCAGCTCCCCGTCCTGCGGGCCACCCCCTGGGTACGGGGTGAAGTGGTCGCCGTGGGTACGGACCTCCACCACATAGTCGGCGAATCCGTCGGGCACCTCCCGCAGCGGTGCGGCGAAGGGGGCGAGTGCGAGCGCGTAGCGGTCCCCGGCCGACCAGGCTGCCGCCTCGTCGACCCGGTCGGCGGCGACGAAGAGCACGTCGACCGGGCCCGGCGACTCCCACGCCACCGACAGCTGCGCCGACCAGCAGCCGAGCAGCACGGCGGCGGTCTGCCAGTGGGGTGGCAGCAGCACACCGGCCGTGTCGCCGGGGCCGAGGGCAGCGGAGTCTGCCAGCAGGTTGGCGGTTTTGGCAACCCAGTTTTCCAGGGTCGCCCCGGACAGTTCGGTGCGGTCGCCGGTTGCGTCGTCGTACCAGGTCAGTACCGGCCGGGTCGGGTCGTTCCCGACCGTGGCGGCGAAGGCCTGGGCAATGTTGTCGGTCATCGCCGGCGACGATACCGTCCGTCACACCCGCCCGTGTCGGACCGGCCATCCCGGTCGTGCCGTACCCGACTCCATTGGCTGGGGTCGATGGGTGGGCGTGGCGTGATCCGGAGGGGTGACCGAAAGCGGCGTAGGCTGGCGGAAAGTGCCATACCCCACAGCCAGGCCATCTGAGGAGTTGCCTTGTGACCGCCGATCGCCTGATCCGCGTGCTCATCGACGCCACCAGTGTCCCCGCCGACCGCGGTGGTGTTGGGCGATACGTTGATGGCCTGCTCGGGGCGTTGGGCACGCTCATCGGCAGTGAACTGGACCTCGTCGTGGTTGCGCTGCGTACCGACATCGAGCGTTATGCGCGGATGCTTCCGGGCGCCGAGGTGGTCCCGGCACCGGCCGCGGTGTCGCACCGGCCAGCGCGGCTGGCCTGGGAGCAGACCGGGCTGCCGCTACTGGCCCAACAGCTCGGTGTGGACGTGTTGCACGCACCCTTCTACACCCTTCCGCTGCGGGCCGGATGCCCGGTGACGGTGACGGTCCACGACGCCACCTTCTTCACGGAGCCGGAGCATTACGACAAGACGCGACGGACGTTCTTCCGCAGCGCGATCAAGACGTCGCTGCATCGGGCCAGCCGGGTCATCGTGCCGAGCAAGGCCACCCGGGATGAGTTGGTTCGGCTGCTCGACGCCGACCCCACCCGCATCGACGTCGCCTATCACGGGGTTGATCCGGCCGCGTTCTATGTGCCGGGTGAGGAGGAGAAAGCCCGGGTTCGCGCCCGGCTCGGGTTGGGGGACCTCGGCTATGTGGCGTTCCTGGGGGCTAAGGAGCCACGGAAGAACGTGCCCAACCTGATTCGTGGCTGGGCGTTGGCCGCGCGTGATCGGAAGGAGCCCCCGGCGCTGGTGATCGCCGGGGGGCAGGGCCACGACGATGAGATCGATCGAGCGGTCGCTGAGTTGCCGTCCCAGCTGCGGCTGCTCCGCCCCGGCTACCTGCGCTACGCCGACCTGCCGGGTTTCCTCGGGGGCGCTCTGGTCGCCGCCTACCCGTCCTACGGGGAAGGTTTCGGCCTGCCCGTGCTGGAGGCCATGGCCTGCGGGGCGCCGGTACTCACCACGCCGCGGCTCTCCCTTCCCGAGGTGGGGGGCGAGGCGGTCGCCTACACCGGTGAGGAGCCGGCGAAGATCGGTGCCGATCTGGCCCACCTGCTCGACGATGAGCCGCGCCGCCGGACGCTGGCGCAGGCCGGCATCGCGCGGGCGACGGAGTTCACCTGGGAGTCCAGCGCTGAGGCACACCTCGCCGCCTGGCACCGCGCCCGTACCACCTGACCGCGGGGTACCGGGCCGACTGGCCCGACCCGGTCTGGTCGTCATCGCCGGTCCGGCATGATGGTTTGATGTTCTTCGCCGTTATTCCGGCGGGAGGCAGCGGCACCCGCCTGTGGCCGCTGTCCCGTGCCGATCATCCGAAGTTCCTGCACCCGCTCACCGGCACCGCCGCGTCACTGCTGCAGGCGACCGTTGCCCGCCTCGCGCCGTTGACCTCCCCCGAGCGGACCCTCGTGGTGACCGGCGCAGCCCATGTGGCGGCGGTCGCCCGCCAACTGGCGGACCTGCCGGAGGAGAACATCCTGGTCGAGCCCTCACCCCGTGACTCCTGTGCGGCGATTGGACTGGCCGCGGCGGTGATCGCCCGGCGCGCCCCGGATGCCGTGATGGGCTCGTTCGCCGCCGACCACCTGATCAGTGACCCGGACCGGTGGGCGCAGGCCGTCCGAGCCGCCGTGGCCGGCGCCGAGCAGGGGCTGCTGATGACGGTGGGGATCACCCCCACCCGTCCCGAGACCGGGTACGGCTACCTGGAATGCGGGGAACCAATCGGGTCCGGCCCGCTGCGCCGGGTCTCCGAGTTCAAGGAGAAACCGGCGGTTGATGTGGCGCAGGTCTATCTGAACTCGGGCCGTCACCTCTGGAACGCCAGCATGTTCATTTGGCGGGTGGACGTTTTCCTCGCCGAACTGGCGCGCCAGCAGCCCGACCTGCATGCGGGGCTGACCGCGATCGCTGAGGCGTGGGAGACGCCGCGGCGGGACGAGGTGCTGGGCGAGATCTGGCCGACCCTACCGAAGACTTCCGTGGACTACGCGGTGATGGAGGGGGCTGCGGCGACCGGCCGGGTCGCCACCGTGCCAGGTGACTTCGGCTGGAACGATGTCGGCGATTTCCACACCCTCGGCGATGTGCTGCCGGCGGATGAGTCCGGGAATGTGGTGCTGGGAGCCGGGGCAGCGGAGGAGAAGCCCGGTGTGCTGTTGCGCGACACCAACGACCTGGTGGTGGTGCCGCAGTCGGGGCGGCTGGTCGCGGCGCTGGGCGTGCGGGACCTGATCGTGGTGGATACACCCGATGCGGTGCTGGTCTGCCCGCGGGAACGTGCGCAGGACGTCAAGAAGTTGGTGGATGAGCTCAAGGCCCGTGGCGAAGACGACTACGTCTGAGTCTCGACAAGCGCCCGGGCCACCACCCTCCGCGGTACGTCGGCCGCGGACCCTCGTGGATGGTCACCCGGGCGCTGTCCCTCCCCCAAGCCCCCGTGCGTCGACGCAGCCCCCGGATGCCCTCTCGGATGCTGCGTCGGCATGCCCGAGCATGCCAATGAACGCCCGTGTGCGTCGACCTATTTCAGCCCAGCCTGAAATAGCGGGCGAAGCATGCCGGGACGGCCAGGTAAGGTGCGACCGGGTCGCGGGGGAGTCGATCGTGGCCGGGAGATCGCCGTGTTGAGAATCTTCTTCTCCAGTGACGACATTGCCCGGACCCGTGTGGTGCCCTCCGCCAACCCGGTCTGGGAGTTGATCCTCAGCCTGCATCTATTGCAGGAGCGCACCCGTGACCCGGTCATGGCGGGCTGGCGCCGCGACGTTGCCGACGGCTTACGGCGAAGCAACGCCGCCCACCGGATGAGACTGCTGTTCGCGCTCAACCCGCCCCAGGGCTACTTTCCCGACTTCCTGACGCCACAGCAGAGTGTGGCGGGATTTGAGGCGGGGCTGGAGGCGGTCCGCTCTACCCCGGCTGAGCTGTTGCACCGCGATCTGAGTGTCCTGGCCGAGGAGAACCGGCTCCCCTCCTCGGCAGCCGCGCTCGCCCGAGGTGAGCCGGAGGTGCTCCACCACCTGACCGAGTTGATGGAGGAGTACCTCGCCATCGCCATCACGCCTTACTGGCCGAACATCCAGGCGGCCGTGGAGGCCGATCGAGTGCTCCGGGCCCGAGCGCTGCTGGACGGTGGTGTGGAGGGCCTGATGGCGAGCCTGCGGCCGGTGCTGCGCTGGGAGCCGGGGGTCCTGGAGGTGCCGGACTATCCGGTGAGCCGGGAGTTGCACCTCAAGGGGCGGGGGCTGCTGCTGGTGCCCGCCTTCTTCTGCACCCGTACCCCGGTGGCTCTGCTCGACCCGGAGCTGCCGCCGGTGCTCGTCTACCCGGCCGACCGGCTGGGTGGGCTCGGGTCCGGTACCGGGCTGGAATCATCTGCTTCGCCGGCGGACCGGCGTGGTGGACGGGAAGCTCTCGCCGTGCTGCTGGGGCGTACTCGGGCTCGGGTCCTGGAGGCGGCGGGCGACGGTTGTTCCACCGGTGAGGCAGCCCGTCGGCTGCAGATCTCGCCCGCCGCCGCGAGTCAGCACGCCACGGTGCTGCGTAACGCCGGGCTGGTGGTCAGCCACCGGGACCGCAACACGGTGCTGCACACCCTGACCCCGCTCGGCCGCGCCATCCTCGACCGCTGATCCGCCCGCCCGCCCGTCCGCCTGCCCGCCCCGCCGCCTGCCCCCGCGATCAAGGACTCTCCCGTCGATCAAGGGCTTGAGGTTGCACTTGAAGATCGAACTACGACAAAAAGTCCTTGATCGACGGGGGGGGGGAAAGAGCGGGGGAAGAGCGGGGAGGCGAGCAGAAAGAGAAGAGCGGGGAACGGGTGGATCAGGGGGAGTGGGCGAGCGCGAGCAGGGCGTGGTAAGGGGAACCGGCGGGCGGGCGCAACACCGTGGACGCCACCCCCTCGGCGGCCAGCGCCGCCCGTAGCCGGTGCAGGTCGGCCCCGAAGCGGATCAGTGCAGCGGGGTCGTCAGCGGCGGCGACGATGCCGGTCACCGCCGCGGTGGCTGTCACCGGCCACTCCGGAACCACGACGGCGAACCGCGTCTGTACACCCTCGTCGGCTTGCGTGAAAACGGTGCCCGGTGCGATGACACCGCGTACGGTGCCGATCGCCCGCACCACCGTCGCCCGGTCCACCGGCGCGTCCCGTACCTCGGATCCGCCGACGGATCCGGGGGCGGCGGAGGGTACGACCGCGTCGGCAGCGACGACCGGATCCGTGGCGCCGGCGGGATCGGCTGCGAGGGCGGCCTCCGGCAGGGCGGCGGCCCTGCGCAGCCCCGCGGCGTGCGCCTCCGCCGTGCCGAGCGAGAAGAGGTCGTACGCCGCGTCGCGGACCAGCGACGCCGCGCCGATCCCGTCCTCGGGCTCGGTCGCCACCAGGTAGCCGCGGACCACCGCGACCGGCACCTGAGCGCTCTTGCCCTTGACCAGTTCGCCGGCGCCGGCCAACTCGTCAACGACCGCCATCTGAGTGATCGTCAACTCGTTGCCGTACGGGTCGATCTCGCCCCGATGGTCGCGGATCGCCGACATTCCGGACACCCCCAGCGCCACATCGGTCAAGCCGTTCCGCCACGGCCGGCCCATCGTGTCCGAGATGATCACGGCCACGTCCACCCCGTACCGTTCCCGCAGGGCAGCACGCAGCGACCGGGCGGAGGCGTCCGGGTCCTTGGGGAGGAGCACCAGCTGTGAAGCCGCCACATTGGAGGCGTCGATGCCCGCCGAGGCCATCACGAAGCCGTGATGGGTCTGCACGATCCGAGTCTGGCCGCGCCGGGCCACCGGGCGGGCGGTCTCCGCGGCGAGGATCTCCTCACGCGCCGCGTCCCGTTCGGGCCCGGCCACGGGTACGTCAACCAACCTCCCCTCGGCCTTCGACACGATCTTGCTGGTCACCACGAGGATGTCGCCGTCGCGTAGCCACGGCGCGGCGGTGGCGATCAGTGCGGCCAGGTCGTCCCCGGGGGACACGTCTCCGATGCCCCGCACCGGCAGGATTTCCAGTTTCACACCAGCTCCAGTGCGGCCCGGACCATCGCCTCGGTCGCCGCTTCGTCGGTCATCCAGAGGGGAGCGGGCCGGACCGTCACCCCAGGCA
This sequence comes from Micromonospora sp., assembly GCA_036278255.1. Lineage (GTDB taxonomy): Bacteria > Actinomycetota > Actinomycetes > Mycobacteriales > Micromonosporaceae > DASULK01. Next base: position 4,854 of record DASULK010000075.1, on the reverse strand, counting down.
CCCGCGCAGCGGCGTCGCCGGTGTCCACCAGCCAGCCGTCGAGAATCCCGCCCTCGCCGCGGGCGCCGTAGAGGCCGCCGACCCCGGCCGCGCTGCACTCCACCCCGACCGCGGCCAGGCACTTGTCGGCCATGCCCCGCACCGGGGCACCGCCGATGATCGGCGACACCCCGACCACCGGTGCCGACCCCTCGGTCAACGCCTCCCGCAGCCCCGGCACCGCGAGGATCGGTGCGATGCTCACCACCGGGTTGCTCGGTGCCACCAGCACCACGTCGGCACCCTCCAGCACGTCGAGCACCCCGGGGGCCGGCTTGGCCGACTCGGCCCCGACGAAGACGAAGCGCTGGGCGGGGAGTTCACCACGGTGCCGCACCCACCACTCCTGAAAGTGGATCGCCTCCTGCCCGCCGTCGCGCTCCACCACCACATGCGTGGCGAGGCGGTCGTCCGTGGCCGGTAGCAGCCGCACGCCCGGCTGCCAGCGGGCGCAGAGCGCTTCGGTCACCGCCGAGAGCGGATAGCCCGCGTCCAACATGGTGGTGCGGACCAGATGGGTGGCGATGTCCTTGTCGCCGAGACCGAACCAGGTCGGCTCCGCGCCGTACTCGGCGAGTTCCGCCTTCACCGTCCAGGTCTCTCCGGCCCGGCCCCAGCCACGTTCCAGGTCGGCCCCGCCGCCGAGGGTGTACATCACGCTGTCGAGATCGGGGCAGATCCGCAGACCGTGCAGCACGATGTCGTCGGCGACGTTGACCACGGCGGTCACGTCCGCCCCGGTCCGGTGGGCGTACGCCCGTACCCCGGTCAGGAAACGCGCTCCGCCGATGCCGCCGGCCAGTACCACGATGCGCATACCAACCATCCTCGCCTATCACCGGCAGGGTGAATCGGCGGGCTAGGCTCTTGGCTCGCCACCGTACGTTCTTGTGACAGGGGGAACTGTGACCACCCAACCGGAGCCTGAGCCGGCCGAAACGGCGCAGGCGAGTCAGACCACCAAGCCGCTGCGGGAACTCATCGCGCTGGTGCTCCTCGGAGCGAACGCCCTTTTTCTCCTGGTCGGGGTAATCAACCTGGCTGTGCCAGCCTCGAGATTCGACACCTTCACCACCCGGGCCGACGGTGGCTTCTTCAACTTCATCGGCCTGCTCAGCATCCTGCTGCCGCTGCTGGCGGTGCTGCTGGTGACCCACATCCAGCCGGTCCCAGCCCGGGCCAAGCTGATCACCATGGTCGCCCTGGCGGAGTACGCCTTCAGCGCGCTGCTCGGCGTGATCACCCTGCTCGCCTGGTTCGCGGGCAGCCTGACCAACTCTCCGTTCCGTCTCGCCTTCACCGGTCTGCTGCACCGCATCGGCTACCTCGCGATCTTCGCGGTCTCGGCGTTGCTGCTGTTCAAGGTCTGGCAGGCGTTGTTCTTTGTTCCGAAACCGAAGCCGCCGGTCTACGGCCAGCAGGGCTACCCGCAGGCGTACGGACAGCCGCAGGCGTACGGCCAGCAGGGCTACCCGCAGGCGTATGGGCAACAGCAGCCGGGGTACCCCGCCGGTTATCCGCAGGGGTACGGCCAGCCGATAATGCCGGCGGCACAGCCCACCGACTACGGTCAGCAGCAGCCGTACGGGCAGCCATCGGGTTACCCGCAGCAGCCGGTGGCGAGCCAACCGCAGGGCTCGGTCCCGGGCCAGCCGGTCGTGCCGGCTCAGTCGCCGGGCTACGAGGCGTACACCGTCCCGGCACCGCGGTCTGCGCCGCCGGCCCCGGCACTATCTGAGGCCGCCCCGACGGTGGTCGCTCCGCAGTCGGTTCCGCCCGCACCGCCCGTTCCGTCTGCACCGTCCGCGCCGTCCATGCCGGACTGGTCGGATGAGAGTGAGCGCACGCAGGTGATCAATCCCATGAATCCGCAGGGCGGGACCATGCCCCCCGGAGGCGGCTCCACTCAGCCGTAGGCCGCCGTCGATTGGGCCGTCCGGGAACGTGATCTTTCCTGGGCGGCCCGATGTGTTGTGCGGCATACGGTCGCGGGTGCTGCCGCACTAGGATGCACAGGTGTCGCACCGCGTCAGTTCCCAGCCGAGTCCGCAACACGTCGAGCCGAGCGAGGCGAGCCTGCGCCGGGCGCTGCGTCGGGCGGCCGACGGTCGTCCACTCGATGTTGACGAGGCGTCCACGCTGCTGGGCGCCCACGGTGCCTATCTCGACGAATTGCTGGCCATCGCCGGTGCGGTTCGGGACGCCGGCCTGCGGGAGGCGGGCCGGCCGGGCGTCATTACCTTCTCCAAGAAGGTCTTCATCCCGTTGACCCGGCTGTGTCGGGACCGGTGCCACTACTGCACCTTCGCCACGGTGCCGCACCGGCTGCCCGCCGCCTATCTCGACCGGGACGAGGTGCTGGCGATTGCGCGGGAGGGTGCGGCCCAGGGCTGCAAGGAGGCGCTCTTCACCCTCGGTGACCGGCCGGAGGCGCGGTGGCCCGCGGCCCGGCGCTGGCTCGACGAGCGGGGCTACGACTCCACCATCGACTACCTGCGGGCCTGCGCGATCGTGGTGCTGGAGGAGACCGGTCTGCTGCCGCACCTGAACCCGGGGGTGCTCTCCTGGGCGGAGCTGCAGCGGCTCAAACCGGTGGCGCCGAGCATGGGCATGATGCTGGAGACCACCGCGACTCGGCTCTGGTCGGAGCCCGGTGGCCCGCACTACGGTTCGCCCGACAAGGAGCCGGCGGTACGGCTGCGGGTGCTGGAGGATGCGGGGCGGGTGGGGGTGCCGTTCACCACCGGCATGCTGATCGGCATCGGCGAGACCCGGGCGGAGCGGGTCGATTCGATCTTCGCCATGCGTCGGGTGCACCGCGAGTACGGGCACCTCCAGGAAGTCATCGTGCAGAACTTCCGGGCGAAACCGGATACCGCGATGCGGGGGATGCCGGACGCGGAGCTGCAGGAGCTGGCCGCGACCGTGGCGGTGGCCCGGATTCTCCTCGGCCCGCAGATGCGTCTGCAGGCACCGCCCAATTTGATCGACGGGGAGTACGACCTGCTGCTGCGGGCGGGCATCGACGACTGGGGCGGGGTGTCGCCGGTCACTGCAGATCACGTCAACCCGGAACGGCCCTGGCCGCAGATCGACGAACTGGCGCGGCGCTCTGCCGCCGCCGGCTTCGAACTGCGGGAGCGCCTGACGATCTATCCGGAGTACGTCCGCCGGGGCGAGTCATGGCTCGATCCGCGTCTGGCGGTGCATGTGGGGGCGCTGGCCGATCCGGCCACCGGCATGGCGGTCGGGGAGGCCGGGTTGGTGGGCCGCCCGTGGCAGGAGCCGGAGGAGCTGTTCGTCGCCGGCGGGCGGAGCGACCTGCACCGGTCCATCGATACGGTCGGCCGGAGCGTGGACCGCCGCGGTGACTTCGACAGCGTCTACGGCGACTGGTCCGAGGTCGCCGCCACCGCCCACGCCATCGGCTCCGCCGAGTCGATCAAGGACTCTGTCGGCGTGTCGTCCGGTGTGTCGCCCCACCAGGTCCCTGATCAACGGGAGCGGTGGGACGCGGATCTGCGTGCCGGGCTGCGGTTGGCCGGTGAGGAGCCGGCGGCGCTGCTGGCGCCGCAGCATGAGGCAGCGGCGATGGCGCTCTTCAACGCCGATGGGGCGGCACTGGACGAGCTCTGCCGGCTTGCGGACGATCTCCGCCGCGACACCGTCGGGGATGACGTCACCTATGTGGTCAACCGCAACATCAACTTCACTAATGTCTGCTATGTCGGGTGCCGTTTCTGCGCCTTCGCGCAGCGGGAGCGGGACGCCGACGCGTTCCGGCTCTCCGTGGAGCAGGTCGCTGACCGGGCCGAGGAGGCGCACCGGGCCGGTGCGACCGAGGTCTGTATGCAGGGCGGTATCGATCCGAAGCTTCCGGTGACCGCCTATGCCGATCTGGTGCGCGCAATCAAGGAGCGGGTGCCGGGGCTGCACGTGCACGCCTTCTCCCCGATGGAGGTCGTCACCGCCGCGGCGAAGGCCGGCGTGACCGTACGGGACTGGCTGCTGATGCTGCGCGACGCCGGGCTGGACACCATCCCGGGCACGGCCGCGGAGATCCTCGACGACGACGTGCGCTGGGTGCTGACGAAGGGGAAGCTGCCGGCCGCCGCCTGGGTCGAGGTGGTGACGACCGCACATGAGCTCGGTATCCGGTCCAGCTCCACGATGATGTACGGGCATGTGGATCACCCCCGCCACTGGCTGGGGCATTTCCGGGTGCTCGCGGGGATCCAGGATCGCACCGGCGGTTTCACCGAGTTTGTGGCCCTGCCGTTCGTGCACACCAACGCCCCGATCTACCTGGCCGGTATCGCGCGGCCCGGGCCGACCTGGCGGGAGAACCGGGTGGTGCATGCGATGGCGCGGCTGCTGCTGCACGGTCGTATCGCCAACATCCAGTGCTCGTGGGTGAAGCTCGGGGACGAAGGCACAGTCGCCATGTTGCAGGGGGGCTGCAACGACCTGGGCGGCACCCTGATGGAGGAGACCATTTCCCGGATGGCGGGCTCGGTGAACGGCTCGCAACGCACCATCGAGCAGCTGCACGCGATTGCGGCCTCCGCCGGTCGCCCCGCCCGGGAACGCACCACGACGTACGGGCGCCTTGGCTGATCCGGTGGGGGATGGCAGCAACCGCGCAACCCCGACCGGTATGGGAGATACGGGTGCTTGTACGGCGCGCCGAAGTGATTTTTGGCGCGACTCGCCGATAAGGGCGTTACCCATCGGGGTCTCGATCGGTAGGGCAGGGTGCAGGACCGCGGCTCGACGAGTCGTCGGCGGCGCGCCCGAAAACTGCCCTACTTACCA
>DASULK010000074.1:0-2745 GCA_036278255.1 Micromonospora sp. | reverse complement strand
AATTTCGGGGCGCTGTACTGCTCGTGCGGTGCCGATATCGCCGGCCAGCCGCTGTACGGGGTGGAGTCGTGAACTTCGCGTACCCCGAAACTGCGATCGTCCTGCGGGCGCCGCTGATCGAGGACCGGTACGGCAACGAGGTGCGCGACTGGGTCAACCAGGAGCGCATCGAGTCGGACGGGTGGGCGTTCGCCCCGCGTTTCAGCGACGAGGCGTCCGACGCCGGCCGGCAGGGCGTGATTGTCGGGCTGACCGGGCTCGGCCCGCCGGGCGCCGACGTGTTGGCGACGGACCGCATGGAGGTTCGCGGCCTCACGTACGAGGTGGAGGGCGAGCCGGGCGAGTGGCGCAACCCGTTCACGGGCTGGCTGCCGGGCATTCAGGTGGCGCTCAAGCGGGTGGAGGGCTGACATGGCGAAGCCAGTGCGCATCAAGTTGAACCGTAAGGGCGTGGTGGCGCTGCTGAAGTCGGCTGAGGTGAAGGCCGATCTGGAGCGGCGCGCGAAGGCGATTGCCGCGGCTGCCGGTTCGGGCATGGAGGCGTCGGCGATGGTTGGCAAGGGCCGCGCCCGGGCGAGCGTGATCACGGCGACGGGTGACGCCCGCAGGGCTGAGGCGACCGGCCGGAAGCTGACTCGTGCGATTGACGCCGGCCGTGCCTGACATCGTCGTCTTCCCGGACGTTGAGGCGCTGGTCAGCGCGTGGCTGCGTGCCCGGCTCGTCGAGCGTGGGCAGAACGTGCCGGTGTCCAACAGAATCCCGAATCCTCGCCCGGCCAAGTTCGTGACAATCCAGCGCCACGGCGGCATCACCGCCACCGTGGTTACCGACTCCCCGCAGGTGGGCATCGAGTGTTGGGCACCGTCGGACGGCGACGCTCACGACCTGGCGCAGCTGTGCCGGGCGCTGCTGAATTCGCTGCCCGGCCAGATTCTCGACGGGCACACGGTGTACCGGGTGGACGAGTTCGCTGGCCCGGCCAACCTGCCCGACCCTGTCTCGGCGCAGCCGCGCTACGTGCTCACCCTGCAAATTCACATTCGCGGCAAAGCCGCATAACCCAAGTCTCCGCCGATCCGCGCCGGCGGCATCCATCCATCAACCCTTGGAGGGGTACCCATGGCGCTTGTCGCTGAAAATGTCCGGGTTGCAGTCACCGGCGCGCTGAGCGTCGGCCCCACCACCGCCACCGCGCCCACCGACGCCGACTCGACGCTGACCGGCTTCGACGACCTCGGCTACGTGCATGAGGACGGGGTCACCGAGACCCGCGACCGGTCCACCGAGCAGCTCAAGGCGTGGCAGAACGCCGCGATCCTGCGCGAGGTGGTCACCGAGGCGTCGATGACCTATTCCTTCCGCCTCGTCGAGACGAAGAAGGAAACCGTCGAGCTGTACTACGGCAGCGCGGTTGAGACGGATGGGTCGATCGCCATCGTCCCGGCCCGCACCGGCGGCCGGAAGTCCTTCGTGCTCGACGTGATCGACGGCACCGACTTCATCCGGGTCTACATCCCGTCGGGTGAGGTGACCGAGGTCGGCGAGCAGGTGTACGCCTCGGGTGAGGCGATCGGCTACGAGGTGACGATCACCGCCTACCCGAGCGACAAGATCCCGACCCCCGACGGCGAGCCGGCGTCGGTGAAGAAGTGGTACTCGTCGCTGGCTGAGTCCGGCGGCGAGTGACAGTCGCGCGGGGCGGGTGGTCTGCGCGGACCCCGCCCCGCGTCCCATCTTTCCGCGCAGATTCCCTGACCGCGCACAGGAGGCGCCATGTCGACCGCACGTAAGAAGCCGCAGGACCGCAAGAAGCCGGATGCCGAGGACGTGTTCGAGTTCGAGCACGGCGGCGAGACGTACACGCTGCCACGCTACGGGTCGATCAAGCCGGGCCTGATTCGCCGGATCCGCAAACTGTCTGACCTCGACGCGACCTTCACCATTCTCGAGGAGGTCGCCAACGCGGATGCCCTTGCCGCGCTGGACGACATGAGCATGGACGAGTTCAATCAGGTCCAGCGCGACTGGCTGGAGCACTCCGGGATCACCCTGGGGGAATAGTCCAGCTCCTCGATCTGCTCGAGGAGCACCGCGAAGCGTTCGACTACGACTGGCGCACCAGGTTCCATCTCCCGGCGTCGGTGATCGGCAACGAGATGGACTGGCGGGAAGCGTGGTCACTCGCGCGCACCCTTATTTCTGATGGCACATCCCGGCTCGGTGCGGCCGTTGCTGGCTGGGATCGTCCGTGGTCGCCGGAGGCGTGGGCTCTCGCCGATATCTGGGACGTGTTGGCCGCCGCGAACTCGAAGCGCCGGCCGAAGCCGTACCCGCGGCCGAACGCGCCGAAGCCGACGAAGTTCGGTAAGGCGACTCTGCCGCAGCGCAAGATCCGGGCCGCACTTGCGGCGCGCGGGCACACGTAAATAAGGGGGTGGCCAATGGCCGTTGAGTTGGCCACCGCCTACATCAGTCTCGTCCCTTCAGCGAAGGGCATCGCGACCAAGCTCGCCGAAGAGCTGGGCGCCCCGGCGGAGAAGGCTGGCAAGTCGGCCGGTGGCCGTGTCTCCGGTGCAATCGGCAAGGTGCTGAAGCGCGGCGTGGTTGCGGTCGGCGCCGCAGCGGGCGCTGCACTGGGCACCGCCCTATTCAAGGGCTGGCAGCGGCTGACGGCGATTGAGGAGGCGCAGGCCAAGCTTGAGGGGCTCGGCCACTCCGCCAAGGGCATCCGCACCATCATGGAC
>DASULK010000073.1:0-5683 GCA_036278255.1 Micromonospora sp. | reverse complement strand
TCGATCAGGTAGCCACCGACGAAGAAGAGGGTCGCGGCCCCGGCGATGAATCCGAGACCCACGATCGCGATCGCCGAGCTGGTCAGCACCCGGGAGATCTCGCCCTTGCTGGCCCGACCGATGAAGATCACCCCGAGCCCGGCGAGCAGAATGGGGGCGATTTTGCTGGCGAAGAAGGTGACGACGCCCTCGGTGTCGAGGCCTTTGGGCGCGGGCTCCGCGGCGATGAGGGTGGATGCGTCTGGCGGATGGGCGAGCGCGTGGAGGGTCTGCATGATGCTGGCCCAGGCCTCCTGCACGAGCTCAATGGCGATCATCGGAAAACCTCCCCGGTGCGCGGCCAGCGGTGCCGCGGCACTGCAGTTGCCAAGCCTTGTTTAGGGCGTGTTTGTCCCGCTTCAGCCCATCTCCTCAAGCTTCGACGTCTGAATGATGCCTGGTCCAAAGCGTACGGCCCGACGTGGCATCGAACAAGGTGCGCCGAAACCGGCGGTTGCTGTTCGTTTGGGGCTTTTCGGACCAAGACGTCTATCACTGACAAGCAGGGGGCGCGGGAGAGGGGCCGTGACGGTCGGTAGCGTCTAGCCGTGCATGATCTGCTGCGGTGCGACGATCCGATCGTGGTGGGCGTCCTGAACGTCACGCCCGACTCGTTCTCCGACGGTGGCCGCTACGGGGACCTCGACGACGCGGTCCAGCACGGCCTGCGGATGCACCAGGAGGGCGCCCACCTTATCGACGTGGGCGGCGAGTCCACCCGGCCCGGCGCCGACCGGATCGACACCGACACCGAGATCGCCCGGGTGCTGCCGGTCATCCGCGAACTGGCGGCGCTGGGCGTACCGATGAGCATCGACACCACCCGCGCCCAGGTGGCGGCGGCGGCACTGGCGGCCGGCGTGACGGTGGTCAACGATGTCTCCGGCGGCCTCGCCGATCCGGGCATGGCGAAAGTCGTCGTCGACGCCGGCTGCCCCTGGATCCTGATGCACTGGCGGGGGCACTCCCGCCGGATGCAGGAGTTGGCCACCTACTCCGACGTGGTCGCCGATGTCCGGACGGAGCTCAGCCAGCGCATCGACCAGGCGCTGGCGGCCGGTGTCGCCGCCGACCGGATCATCATCGACCCGGGCCTGGGGTTCGCCAAGAACGCCACGCACAACTGGCAACTCACCGCCCGCCTGCCCGAGCTGCTGGACCTGGGCTTCCCGCTGCTCTTCGCCGCCAGCCGCAAGTCCTACCTCGGCGCCCTGCTCGCCGGTCCGGACGGCTCCGCCCGCCCGGTCGATGATCGGGAGGCGGCCACCATCGCCACCAGCGTGCTCGCCTTCGCCGCCGGGGTCTGGGGGGTGCGGGTGCACGATGTGCGTGGCACCGTGGACGCGCTCGCCGTATGGCGGGCCAGCGGCCGGCCCCAGCTCCGGGCAGCCGGCGTCCGGGGAGGAGGCGGGGAATGCGGGACCTGATTGTGCTGACCGGGCTGCGGGCCCGCGGGCGGCACGGGGTCTATGACTTCGAACGGGCGCAGGGGCAGGACTTTGTCGTCGACGTGACCCTGGAACTCGACCTCGGCCCCGCAGCCCGCTCCGACGACGTGCAGGACACCGTCCACTACGGCGATCTGGCGGAGCAGCTGGTGGCGATCGTGACGGGTGAGCCGGTGAACCTGATCGAGACACTTGCCGAGCGGCTCGCCACCGCCTGCCTCGCCGACGACCGGGTCGCCGCGGCCACGGTGACCGTGCACAAACCGCAGGCGCCGATCCCGCACGACTTCGCCGACGTCGCGGTGACCATCCACAGGAGGCGGTGACCGATGACCCGGGCGGTGCTGTCGCTGGGCAGTAACCTCGGCGACCGAATCGGACGGCTACGGCAGGCAGCGGCCGCGCTCGACGACGTGCTGCTGGTCGCCTCCGGGGTTTACGAGACACCCCCCTGGGGGGACGAGGCGCAGCCGCCGTATCTGAACGCGGCCCTGCTCGTGCAGGATCCGGGTGCCGGCCCCCGCGACTGGCTCGACCGGGCGCGGGCGATGGAGGAGTCCGCCGGCCGGATCCGGGACCCGGAGCGCCGGTACGGCCCGCGCAGCCTCGACGTTGACGTGATCGCGGTCTGGGACGCAGCGGGAGAACCGGTCTTCAGCGACGACCCGGAACTGATCCTGCCGCACCCCCGCGCCCACCTCCGGGCCTTCGTGCTGCGGCCCTGGATCGACATCGAGCCATACGGCTGCCTGCCGGGCCGTGGCGCGCTGACCGACCTGTTGGGGGCGGAGCCGGTGGCGACGGATGCGCTGCATCTGCGCCCCCGCCCCGATCTGGCATTACAGTCGGTGCCATGAGCCAGCAGTCGCCCCGCCAGCCGACACCGGACCGGGCCCGGATCGGGCCGACCCGACCCTCCACACTCTTCGTGGCCGGGCTGGGCGCAGCGGCCGTGGCCTGGTTGTTGATCAGCAGGTTCTACGGAAACTTTCCCAAAATCCCCTGGCTTCCCGTGATCACGATCGCCGGATTGGCGGTACTGGAGGGGTATGCCGCGCTGAATACCCGGGCCCGGATCGAAGGGCGGCCTGGCCGCGAGCCGGTCGACCCGCTCGCCGTGGCGTGGTTCGTCGTGCTGGCCAAGGCGTCGTCGTTGGCAGGGGCCATCTTCGCAGGATTCAGCGCGGGCCTGCTGGGCTGGCTGCTGCTCGAACGGACCCGGGCGGCCGTCAACGACGTGCCGGCCGCCGCCGCCAGCCTCGTCGCGTCGTTGGCCCTGGTCGCGGCCGCCCTCTGGCTGGAGCGGGCGTGCCGGGTCCCGGAACTTCCTGACCGGGAGCAGACCCTGCCCGGGCCGTCCGAGTAGGCGCAGACCCTACCCTCCGGCCAGGAATGCTGGGATGACGGTGAGGTATCGACGGGGGTACGGTGCCAACCGACCGGGTCGCATTCGCCGGACGATCGCCGGATCGACCTGTCGGCGGACCGGCTCTCGCTCTCGACGTGAAGAGGGGCCAGGCCGCTCGCCGTAACAACGAGGGAGGCCGCGATATGGCGTACGACGAGTCGAGGCAGCGCCAACACGATGCCCCCTCCGTAGCCGACGATGATCCACCCGACGGCTTTCCGATCGGCTATCGCACTGGAGACGAGGTGACCGCCGTGGACCGCCCCGTCGTCCTCGATGACGTCTTTGACGACCCGGACCACGGCGAGCCGGGCCGGGACCGGATGGCGGTCCACGCCGTCTGGGAGGTTCTGCTGCTGGTCGCGGTGGCGGCGCTGCTGTTCCTGACCTACCGCGGAAACCCGGAGGTGCTGCAGGGCGCGGCGCTGGACTCCCTCCTGGTGGCCGCGGCGGCGCTGGGGCTGCTGGTGCTGGCTGCGGGACTGAGCCTGCGGGCGGGGGTGCCCAACCTTGCGCTCGGCCCGGTCGCGATCGCCGCCGCGGCGTATTTCGGCTCGGTTGATCGGGATCCGAAGGTGCTCATCGGCCTGGTGGCGGTTGCCGCGGCAGCCCTCGGACTGGCCCTGGCGCTCTTCGTGGTGACCTTTCATGTGCCGTCCTGGGCGGCCAGCCTCGCTGTCGCGCTCGCCGTCATCGTCTTCATCGGGCAGCGGGCCATCCCGACGCAGCTGCCGGATGGCTGGGACCCGACCCGGTACTCCAGCTATTTCTTTGGCGGCTTCGCCGCGGTGGCCGTGCTCGGCGGGCTGTTCGGCACGGTCAAGATGATCCGCCGTGCCGTCGGTCGGTTCCGGCCGGTCGCCGATCCGGCCCGGCGGCGGGGGCCGGGAGCGGCGGTGGTGGCGGCGGGGGCGATCACCGTGTCGATGATGCTGGCCGCACTCGCCGGGGTGCTGCTGGCCGGGGGATCGCCGGTGCTCTCCCCCTCCTCCGGCATCGAGTGGACGGGTCTGGCGCTCGGCGCGGCACTGCTCGGCGGCACCAGCGCGTACGGCCGGCGTGGCGGCATCTTCGGCACGGTTCTCGTCGTTATGCTGCTCGCCCTCTTCTTCACCTACTCCGTGCAGCGGGGCTGGGACCTGCCGCTGGGAGCGGTCGCCGCGGCCATGGTCGGAGGCGGCCTGGTGGTGACCCGGCTGGTGGAGGCGTTTGGGCGACCCCGGCCGGTGACGGCGGGCGGCGATGCGGAGGAGGCGGCGGCCACCTCGAGTTGGAGGGGGGACACGGTCGACGGAGAGGAGTCGTGGTCGGCCGCGCTGCCGGCCCAGCCGACCGGCGGTCTGGACTCCTGGGGTGGTGATCGCTGGAGCGCTACCGGTCGCTGATTGCCGCGCCCGGCTCTCCGTGGCCCGATACGCTCCTGTTATGGCCGAATCGTCCCCGCGCCCCACCTTCCAGGACCTCGATGCTCTTCCCACAGAGGAGTTGCGGGAGCGGGCCTTCACGGTGGCTCAGGACCGGCGTGACGTGGGGTTCTTCTGGTCGGTGCTGCGCCACCTGCCGAACGCCGATGAGGCGGCGGCGCTCGACGGGGCGCCCAATTCGGTGGGGCCCACCATCGACGAGGCGGTGGCGTTGTGGCGGCAGTTGACCGGGCACGGCTACGGCGAATTTGAGCCGCTGCTGCGGGCTGCCTTCCTTGACTACTTGCTGAAGCGATGACGTGCCCGGCCCCGGGCGGCGGGTGCCGCGGGCGCTAACCCCCGGCTGCTGGCAGAGCGTCGACCGCGAGGAGTCGGTTCCGGCTGATCAGGCCGACCGCGCGGCCGTCGGCGTCGACGACCCGCGCCCGCTCGCAGTTCTCGGTGAGCAGCAGAGCGAGCGCGTCGTAACAGGAGGCGCCGAGCGCGACGGTGGGCAACTCTGGGGGGGCCATCTCGTCCGGGAGTGGTTCCAGCAGGTCCCGGCCGACCGGGATGACCGCCAGGCGGCGGATGCTTCGGTCGGCGCCGACGAATTCGCGGACGAAGGGGGAGGCCGGAGCGCCGAGGATGGTCTCCGGTGGCCCGACCTGCTCCAGTTTGCCGCCCTGCGACAGCACCGCGATCCGGTCGCCCAGCCTGACTGCCTCGTCCAGGTCGTGGGTGACCAGGACAATGGTCTTCCGCACATCCGCCTGCAGCCGCAGGAACTCCTCCTGCAGCCGGGTCCGCACGATCGGGTCGACCGCGGAGAACGGCTCATCCATGAGCAGGACGACCGGGTCGGCCGCCAGCGCACGGGCCACCCCGACCCGCTGCCGTTGCCCCCCGGAGAGTTCGTGCGGATAGCGCCTGCCGAACCGGTGGGGATCGAGACCCACCAGGTCGAGCAGCTCATCGGACCGGGCCCGGATCTCCGCACGGGGCCAGCCGAGCAGCCGCGGCACGGTGCCGACGTTGGCGTGCACCGTCTGATGGGGGAAGAGCCCGACGTCCTGGATCACGTACCCGATGCGTCGACGAAGCTGAACCGGGTCGGTCCGGGTGACATCCTCGTCGTCGAGCAGGATCCGGCCCGCGGTCGGCTCGATGAGACGGTTGATCATCCGTAGGAGCGTGGACTTGCCGCAGCCGGAGGGGCCGATCAGTACGGTGAGTTGGCCGGCTTCAACCCGCAGGTCCAGATCGGCGACGGCGACCGTGCCATCCGGATAACGCTTGCCGACACCCTCCAATGTGATAGATGCGGCGCCCGGTCGGGCCGAGCCCGCCGGCACTGCGTCCGGGACGGGTGCGGTGACGGTGCC
>DASULK010000072.1:0-26910 GCA_036278255.1 Micromonospora sp. | reverse complement strand
CAGCTGCGCAACAAGGACATGGGGCTGGAGCTCACCGACAACGCCAAGAAGTACCTGGCGAAGAAGGGCTTCGACCCGGTGCTCGGGGCTCGGCCGTTGCGTCGGACGATCCAGCGCGACATCGAGGACAACCTCTCCGAGCGGATCCTGTTCAACGAGTTGATGCCGGGCCACATCGTGGTCGTCGACTGCGACGGTGACCCGGAGGACACCGACCAGGCCAAGCTGGTCTTCCGCGGTGCCGAGAAGCCCGTGCCGGTTCCCGACGCGGTGCCGGCCGACCTTGGCGGCGCGGCGGCGGAGGCAGCCGAATAACAGCAGCACGACGAGAACCGGCTGGAGCGGACCGACGCTCCAGCCGGTTTCTCATTGCTCCAGCGGGGCTTCACCCGCCAAGGCGTAGACGTCGCCGACGATGGTGACCAGCCCGTCATCGACCAGCCCGGCCAGCGCTCGGGCGCGCTGCACCGGGTCGGGCCAGACCCGGTCCAGCCGTTCGCGGTGCACCGGCCCGCTGGTCTCCCGGAGGACCGCGAGCAGCATCCCCCGTACCTGACGGTCCGTACCGACATAGCGCTGAGCCCGCCGGGAGGGGCCGACCGGAGTGGGTCGTCCCGACGTCCGCCAGGCGCAGCGGCTCGCCAGCGGGCAGTGTCCGCAGCGCGGGGCACGTGCGGTGCAGACGAGGGCGCCCAGTTCCATGAACGCCGCGCTGACTCGTGCGGCGATGGCCGGATCGGCGGGCAGGAGCTTCTCCACCGCCACCAGGTCCGCCGGTCGCGTTGCCGGTCCGCCGTCGGCCGTACCACCGACCGTCCGAGCAATGAATCGGCGTACGTTGGTGTCGACGACCGGATGCCGCTGACCGTACGCGAAAGCGGCCACGGCCCGCGCGGTGTAGCTACCTACCCCCGGCAGGGACAGCAGTTCGGTCAGTGCGCTCGGCACCCGGTGGCCGTGCCGCTCCACTACAGCGACCGCGCAGGCGTGCAGCCGCAACGCCCGGCGGGGGTAACCGAGCCGACCCCACATACGGATCGCCGCAGCCGGGGTCTCCTCAGCCAGCGCGGCCGGCACCGGCCAGCGCTCCAGCCAGGCCTGCCAGACCGGCAGAACCCGGACGACCGGGGTCTGCTGCAGCATCACCTCGCTGACCAGGATCCCCCACGGGCTCACATCGGGTTTACGCCAGGGAAGATCACGGGCATGCTCGTCGTACCAGCGCAGGGCCGCGACGGCGAGCTTCTGATCGGACAATTTCCTGGCCTCTGTCTTCCACTACCGGGGCCCTAAGATCCTGACACGCGGCCTGCTCTTCTGCGGCAGGCGTGTCCCGAACCCTGGGCGGCCCGCACTGAAAAGATCGGAATCCGGCAGAATTGTGCGAATGAACGAGCTTGCGATCACCGTGATCGGTCAGGATCGGCCGGGAATCGTGGCCGATGTCGCGCAGGTGCTTGCCGGGCTCGGCGCGAACCTGACCGACTCGACGATGACCCGGCTGCGCGGCCACTTTGCCATGACGCTGGTCTGCACCGGGCCCACCGTTGCCGAGGTCGAGTCGGCGCTGTCGTCGCTGACCACCGACAGCCAGCTGGTGGCGACCGTCCGGGCGGTCCGCCCAGACGCGGGGGCCGCGCCCGCCGGTGAGCACTATCTGCTGAGCGTGCACGGAGCGGACCGGCTCGGCATCGTCGCCGCGGTGACCCGCGTGGTCGCCGAGGCGGGCGGCAACATCACCGATCTGACGACCCGGCTGGCCGGTCCCCTCTATGTCCTGGTCGCCGAGGTGGACCTGCCGTCCGGCTCCGCTGACGAGGTGTCGTTGCGCCTGGCCGAAGTGGCCACCAACCTGGACGTCGGGGTCACGCTGCGGCGAGCAGAAACGGACCTGCTGTGACGGCTGACCACCCCGTGCTGGGGGACTGGAGCGTCGATGTTCTTGGGGCTCCCGGGCAGGTACGGCCGGTCGTCGCCGCCCCCGATCCGGTGCTGTCCCGACCGGCCGATACCGTCGATCCGATGGCGGAGGAGATCGTCCGGCTCGCCGCCGATCTGATCGCCACGATGCGGGTGTCGCCGGGCTGCGTCGGGCTCGCCGCCCCGCAGATCGGTGTCAGCGCACAGGTCTTCGCGCTTGATGTGACCGGGCATCCGAAGTCGGCGACTGTGCATGGCACGATTGCCCTCTGCAATGCCAAGGTGGTTGAGGCGAGTCGTTGGCGGATGGGACGCGAGGGGTGCATGTCCGTGCCGCACCTGACCGGTGACGTCAAACGGGCGAGCCGGCTGGTGGTGGAGGGGGTGCTGCCCGGTACGGGCGTGCCGGTGCGGCTCGCCGCCGACGGTTTCGAGGCCCGCGCTCTGCAGCACGAGATCGACCACTGCGCCGGTCTGCTGTTTCTGGACCGGGTGGCAGGCGCGCACGCTGTCTATGCGCGCAAGGTCTACTTGTGACCGCTGCGGGGCAAGGGTGGCGATCGTGCAATAGAGCGGGTCCCCGTCCGGCGCGTCGTGCGGAACCGTGCGGCCGGACTCGATACGGTGTGGCACCATGCGACTGACGGTTGGCCCCCTCCCTCCTGCCGTCTATTGGCGACGGCGAGCGCTCGTGCTCGGCGCCGTCCTGCTCTTCGTCTGGGTGGTTGCCTATTCCTGTTCGGGAACGGGGAAGACCGCGGCGAATTCCGGGTTGACGTCGTCGCCGGAGCCCACCGTGACTGTCCACACCCCGACCAGTGACCCGCCGAGCAGCGATGCCCCCGGCGAGGAGTCGACAGGCGAGGGATCGACAGGTGGGGGGTCGACGAGCACCGAGCCGGCCGAGGGAGCCCCGGTCGACCCGGGGGCCGGGTCGGCGCCGGGCGCGGGTACGTGCACTGATGAAGAGATACGGGTGACCCCGGCACCCGAGTTCAATCCGGTCCAACGTGGTGTGACCATCGAACTCAGGTTGAAGATCAAAAACGTCTCCAATCGGACCTGTGATCGTGATCTCGGCGCGGACGCCCAGGAGATCTACATCGCGCTCGGCGCGGAGCAGGTCTGGTCCTCCGACACCTGCGGCACCGCCTCCGGAACTGACGTGAAGGCTCTCCAGCCTGGGGTGGAGCATGAGTACAGGGTGGCCTGGAACGGCAAGGCGAGCACGAGCTGCGCCAAGGGGATCGCCACCGGTGACCCGTTGACCGCCGGGGAGTACCAGCTTTTCGGCCGGCTCGGCACCAAGCTCAGCGAGCCGGTGAAGCTGACGATCACGGACTGAGCCCCGGCCCGCGAGGGTGCGGGCGGGGGCCGGTATCAGACGTAACGTTCCAGGATCGATGCTTCGGCGAGCCGCGACAGCCCCTCCCGTACGCCGCGCGCCCGGGTTTCGCCGACGCCGTCGACCGCCTGCAGGTCCTCTACGGTGGCGCCGAGCAGCCGCTGCAGGCTGCCGAAGTGATTCACCAGGCGGTCCACGATGGCGCCCGGCAGGCGGGGCACCTTGGCGAGCAACCGGAAGCCGCGCGGGCTGACGGCGGCGTCCAGCGCCTCGGAGGAGCCCGGGTAGCCGATCGCCTTGGCAACCGCGACCAGATCGATCAATTCGGCCGCCGTGAGCAGATCGAGTTCGACCAGCGCCTCGTCGAAGGTGCGGGCCTTGCGTCCACTAGGCAGGTAGTCCCGGATGACCAGGGTGCGCTCGGAGTCTACCCCCGCCATCAGTTCGTCGAGTTGCAGCGCGAGCAGGCGGCCGTCGGTGCCGAGTTCGACTACGTAGCCGGCGATCTCGTCGGCGATACGGCGCACCATCTCCAGACGCTGTACGACCGCGACGGCGTCCCGCACGGTGACCAGGTCTTCGATTTCGAGCGCGGAGAGGGTGCCGGTCACCTCGTCGAGCCGTAGTTTGTACCGCTCCAGGGTCTGCAGCGCCTGGTTGGCTCGGGACAGGATCGCCGCCGAGTCGTCCAGGACGTGACGTTGCCCGTTGACGTAGAGGCTGATGATTCGCATCGAGTGACTGACCGATATCACCGGGTAGCCGGTCTGGCGGGCCACCCGTTCAGCCGTGCGGTGACGGGTGCCGGACTCCTCGGTCGGAATCGACGGATCGGGCATAAGGTGCACTGCTGCGCGGACGATCCGGGTGCCGTCGCTGGATAACACGACCGCTCCGTCCATTTTGCACAACTCCCGGATCCGGGTTGCGGAGAACTCGACATCAAGGGGGAAGCCCCCGGTGCAGAGCGACTCGACCACCTTGTCGTAGCCGAGCACAATGAGCGCGCCCGTGCGCCCCCGGAGGATGCGCTCCAGGCCGTCGCGGAGCGCCGTACCCGGCGCCATGAGAGCAAGGTTGGCCCGTAGCGGGTCACCGCCCGCGCTGGAGCCGGTCAGGGGTACGCCTGCGCTGAGGCTCCGCGCAGGCGATCCGGCGACGCTGGCGCGGCCCGGGGGGCTGGCGCTGGTGGTTCTGCTGGCATCTCGGTCGGTCCGCACCCGGACAGTCTACGGACCGTGCTGCGTTGGGTGCTGCCGTGGTTACTGTGGCTGTGCGGCATCCCGCACCGCACCGGTCCCGGCCGGGGGGCCTCGGGGGCGCCAGCCCGCCGCGACAGATCGTCCAGCATGGAGTAGCAGACGGATTTTCGCAGTCCAGCCCCGCGAATGGGATGCCATGCCCATCCGTTCGGGCGGTGTCGGGACAGCTACCCGTCGGCGGAGGCGCGGGCCGCCCAGTGCAGCGCGGTGCGGAGGTCTCCGACCTCCACCACCTGCATGGTGCCGGATGTCACACCGGTTGATTCGGGGCCGCAGCCAGGAGGAACCAGCGCAACTCGGAACCCGAGCCGCCCGGCCTCGGCGAGCCGCCGGGGCACTCCCCCGACCCGTCGCACCTCGCCGGTGAGGCCGACCTCCCCGATGGCGACCAGGTGCGGGGCGATGGCGAGATTCAGACCACCGGAGGCGACGGCGAGGGCGATCGCCAGATCAGCGGCCGGTTCCACCACCCGGATGCCGCCGACGGTTGCGGCGAACACCTCCCGATCGTGCAGGGTGAGCCGTTCGGTGCGGCGTTGCAGCACGGCGAGGACCATCGCCAACCGGGCACTGTCCAGACCGGATACCGTGCGCCGGGGGGAGCCGGCAACCGTCGCCCCGATCAGCGCCTGCACTTCCGTCACCAGGGCCCGCCGCCCCTCCATCGCGACGGTCACGCAGGTGCCGGGGACGGGTTCGGCGTAGCGGGTCAGGAAGAGCCCGGACGGGTCGGGCAGGCTGGTGATGCCTCCCTCGTGCATCTCGAAGCAGCCCACCTCGTCGGCCGCTCCGAACCGGTTCTTCACTCCCCGCACCAGGCGAAGCGCGGAGTGGCGGTCCCCCTCGAAGTGCAGGACCACGTCGACCAGGTGCTCCAGGACCCGTGGTCCGGCGACCTGGCCGTCCTTGGTGACGTGGCCGACGAGAACTGTGGCGACGCCGCGCTCCTTCGCTACCGCCACCAGGGCGGCGGTGACCGCGCGGACCTGAGTCACCCCTCCGGGCACTCCCTCGGTGCCGGGCGCGGAGATGGTCTGCACCGAGTCGAGCACCAGCAGGCCGGGCTTGACCGCGTCGAGGTGGCCCAGGACCGCCCCGAGGTCGGTCTCCGCCGCCAGGTAGAGCTGATCGTGCAGGGTGTCCATCCGCTCGGCGCGCAGCCGCACCTGGCTCACCGACTCCTCTCCGCTCACCACCAGCGAGGGGCTGCCCGCACCGGCAGCCCACTGCTGTGCCACGTCGAGCAGGAGGGTGGATTTGCCCACCCCGGGCTCACCGGCGAGCAGGACCACCGCACCGGGGACCAGGCCACCGCCGAGCACCCGGTCTAGCTCGCTCACTCCGGTCGGGCGTGCCTTGGCGGGGGCTGCGCTGATGCTGGCGATAGGGCGGGCCGGCTCCGACGGCACGCGGGAGCTCACCACCCGCCCGGAGATGACCGGTCCGGTGAGGGTCGATTCGACGATCGCGCCCCACTCGCCGCACTCGGGGCAGCGCCCTACCCACTTCGGCGGTTGGTGGCCGCAGGCGTCGCACTCGTAGGCGGGCCGGTCGCGGGGCGTGGTACGAGGGCGGGCGGTGGTCGCGCGGGAGGTGGGGCGGGAGGTCACAGGGGGACGTTAACCGATCCGTACGACGAGCCGGGCCGGCGTGGGGTGACCACGCCGGCCCGAAGGGATGATCAGGTGCCGGGTCCGCGACCGGGTGAGCCGTTCGACGGCACCGACCGGCCGTGGGTCGGCCTACGCCTCCGGTGAGGCTGCCGGCACCGGAGTCAGCGGCACCGTCACCGGAGCCAGCACGTTGAGCTGTTGGCCAGAGAAATCGAAGGTCATGTTGACCGACTGGCCGGACTTCAGCGCCTCGTCCAGGCCGAGGAGCTGCAGCTGCCGGGTGGACGGGCCGAAGGCGATGAAGTCGTGGGCCGGGATCTGGAAGGTGGCCGGCTCACCGGTCGGGGCGGGCTCGGTCGGTTCAGTGGCCTCGGGGGACTCCGCCGGCTCGGCCGGTGTCGCCGTGGCGTTGGTGGCGATCACCACAGCGCGGGCGCTGTCGCTGGTGATCGTGACGGTGACCGGGTTGTTGGTCTCGTTGAAGATCGCGACCGTCACCGGGGCATCACCGCCGGCCGGATAACCTTCGATGCCGGGGTACGACACCTGGAGGTTGCGGACCTTGTAGACGCCCTCGGGCGTACGGAGCTGGGTGTTGTAGCCGGGCACACCGGGGGATTTGTTGGCGGTCTCGGCGATCTGGCCCGTACTGCAGCCGGACAGCACCATGGCGGTGGCGGCCGCCGCGGCCAGCAGCACCGCCGCTCGGCGGGCTCCCCTGATCGTGCGCGTCACGTCGGTCCTCCTCGTTGCGATCCGTCACCCGGTCATCGCCGGGCGCGGGTGGCCGTACCCGCGTCGGCCGCGCTCCAGCGTAGTTGGCGGTGATCCGTGACGTGCGCCGACCCGTGAGCGTCCGGGAATTGGCCACTACGCCAGCGGGCCGTGGCCGACCAGCAGGAGGACGTCGAGGAGCGCCACCAGCATGACGGACCGGAAGACCGCGATGGTCCGATCACCCCGCGTTGTGGCGCGGCGGTGGGCGTACCACCCGGTGGGTAGCACCACGGCGGCGGCGGCGAGCGCCGCGAGTCCCGCCCACGACGGCGGTCCGGGGGGGCCGAAGGCAAGAGTGACGGTGGCCGCGGCGAGCAGGCCGGCGGCGGCGAGTCCCGACCCCGTCGCGCCGAGTCGGTGTGGCAGGCCGCGCACCCCGGTGCGCGCATCATCGTCCAGGTCGGGCAGGACGTTGGCGAAATGGCCGCCGGCGCCGAGCAGGGCCGCTGCGGCGACCAGCCAGGCCGGTGGGAGCGGGGTACCGGGCAGGGCGAGCACCACGAAGGCTGGCAGAGCCCCGAAGGAGAGCGAGTACGGCAGCACCGAGACCGGGGTGGACTTCAACGGCCAGTTGTAGAGCAGAGCGGAACCCAACCCGACGGTGGCGCAGCCGGATGCGGCCGGGGTGAGCGCCAACGCCAGCAGCGGTGTGGCCAGCACAGCCAGCAGGCCGGCTCCCCCGACTGTCCGGCGCCGGAGCGCTCCGGTTGCCAGGGGCTTGTCGGGGCGGCCCACCACGCCGTCCCGTTCCGAGTCGATCCAGTCATTGCTCCAGCCGACGGCGAGCTGGCTGGCCAGTACGGTTGCGGCCACCACCGCGATGCCGGTCCCGGTATGGCCCACACCCCAGGCGAGCAGGGCCGACATCGCGGTCACCGCCACCGCCGGTTCGGGGTGGCTGGCGCGGATCAGCCCGCGGACGGGCCGTCGGCGTCCCCGGTCGGACACGCCCGGCATGTGTTGTGGCATCACTGGAGTCTGGCCGTAACCAACGACTCGTGTCACCCTCATTGTCATGAGCGCCGATGGATCCGGGAAGATCCGCGTGCCGCGCCGCGGTGCCGGGGCCCGGATGCTGCCCCGCAACGATCCGCGCCAGTACGACGACCTGGCGTCGCAGTGGTGGCAGCCGGACGGCGCCTTCGCGATGCTGCACTGGCTGGCCGCGGCCCGGGCCCGCCTGATCCCACCGGCGCCACGACCGGGGGCGGTGCTGGTCGATGTCGGCTGTGGCGGGGGCCTGCTCGCCCCACACCTTGGCGGGAAGGGATATCGCCACGTCGGGGTGGATCTGGTCTGCTCGGCGCTGGCGGCAGCCGCTGCACACGGGGTGGTGGCGGTCAACGCAGACGCCACCGCGCTGCCGCTAGTGGACGGCTGCGCCGACGTGGTGGCCGCCGGCGAGGTGTTGGAACACGTCCCGGACTGGCCGGCCGCGGTGGCGGAGATCTGCCGGGTGCTGCGGCCGGGCGGGCTGCTCGTGCTCGACACCCTCAACGCCACGTTCTTGAGCCGACTCTTGGCGGTGCGGTTGGCCGAGCGGTTGCCGATGGTGCCGCGCGGACTCCATGATCCGCGGCTCTTCGTCGATCCACGGGCGTTGACCACGGAGTGTGCCCGGCACGGGGTGCAGCTCGCGGTGCGGGGGATCCGGCCCGCCTTCTGGCCCACCGCGCGCTGGTTGGCCCGCCACGCGGTATCGGGGCGGGGGAGCGGATCCCGTGCCGGCGGGGCCGGTGCGGGTCGGGGCCCGTCCGGCGCGGGGAGAATCCGAGAGATCGTGCCGACCTGGTCGACCGCGGTCCTCTATCAGGGCCGCGGGGTGAAGAAAGGCTGACGGCGGAGCTGGATGAGCGGCTGAGATGAGTGGCTGAGATGGGGGGCAGCATGAGCATGAAGGGGGAAGCGCTCGCGACGGCGCGCCGGGTGGCGCCGCGTCTGGCGGCACGGGCAGCCGGATATGACCGGGACGGGACCTTTCCGGTCGACGACTTCGCCGACCTGCGGCACGCCGGGCTCTTCGGCCTGATGGTGCCGACGCGGCTGGGGGGGATGGGGGCGGGATTCACCGAGTACACCGCGGTCGCCATGGAACTGGCGCGGGGCAACGGCGCCACGGCCCTGGTCTTCAATATGCACGCCTCGGTGACCGGCGCGCTGAACTCACTGACCGAGGAGACGGCGGAGGCGCTGGGGGTGCCGGTGGAGGCACTCGCCGCCCGCGACCGGCTGCTCGCCGACGCAGCGGCGGGATCGTGGTACGCCGTGGCGATGAGCGAGCGGGGAGCCGGCTCGCGGCTGTCGAAGTTGACGACGACGTATCGACCGGTCGAGGGCGGCTATCACATCAAGGGTGCGAAGACCTTCTGCTCCGGAGCCGGCCACGCCGATGCCTACCTGGTGGCGGCGCGTAGCGCCACCGATCCGTCGCTGGTGTCGCAGTTTCTGGTGCCGTCAACGGTGGACGGGCTGGCCGTCGAGCCGACCTGGGATGCGCTCGGCATGCGGGCCACGGCTTCGCATGACCTGCACCTGGATGTGACGGTGCCCGCGGATCAGCTGCTCGGCGGGGTGGAGGGGTTGGCGTTGGCGGTGGCCCAGCTCATGCCGCACTGGCTGGTGGCCAGCTATGCAGCTGTCTACGTCGGAGTGGCCCGGGCCGCGATCGATGCCGCGGTCGAGCACCTCAACGCCCGGGGGCTGGCCGGTCTGCCGGCGGTGCGCTCCCGCCTCGGTCGTGCGGACGCCGCCGTCGCCGCGTCCGAGTTGGTGGTGGTGGAGGCCGCGCGGCGGGTGGACGAGGCCGCCGGGGAGGCCGAGACCAACCGCTGGGTGTGGCGGGCGAAGCTGTTGGCCGGGACGACCGCCGCCGAGGTCGCCGCGTCGATGCTCGAGGCGGCGGGGACGTCGGCTACCCGGCGGGGGCACCCGCTTGAGCGGCTGTACCGGGATGCCCGCTGCGGCTCGTTGCAGCCCGCCACCTCCGACGTCTGTGCGGATTGGCTGGGCATCGCCGCACTCGGCGGCGACCCGGACCATGACGGATCGGCCCCTCGATGGTGAGCGCGAGGAGTGAGCGAGCGCAGCGAGGGAGTCCCGCAGCCGCGAACGGAAGGTGGGGATGGTGAACGCGAACAATCCACCGGTGATCGTCGGCCTGGGGGTGGCCTCTCCGCCCGCGAGTGGCCAGGAGGAGCTGTGGCGCGACTTCTTCGCCCGCCATTTCAACGGCTCGACCCGGGCGCTGGCCGAGCGGATCTTCGCCAATTCAGGGGTCGTCCGCCGCCAGGCGGCGGTCAACCCGTTGATGGAGGACGTGTCGGAGTGGTCGACCGAGCGCCGGCTGCGCCGCTACCTCACCGAGGCGCTGCCGCTGGGCAAGGAGGCCGTCGATCAGGCGTTGACTGACGCGGGCCTCTCGGCCGCTGACATCGGCCTCTTCGTGGTCTGTTCCTGCACCGGCTATACGACTCCCGGGCTGGATATCCTGCTCGCCCGGGACATGGGGATGGCTGCCGACGCCCAACGGCTCTTCGTGGGGCACATGGGCTGCTACGCGGCGCTGCCTGCTCTGGGTGCGGCGAGTGATTTCGTATCCGCACGCGGCAGGCCGGCGCTGGTGCTCTGTGCCGAACTGACCAGCCTGCATCTGCAGCCGTCGTCGGTGCGGCTGGACACCCAGCAGATCGTCGCCCACGCCCTCTTCTCCGACGCCGCGGCCGCCGTCGTGATCGCGCCGGGGCCCCGCCCCGGGTACGTGGTCCGCGAGGTTGCTTCGGTAACCGACACATCGACGGCGGATCACATGACGTGGGAGGTGACCGACAGCGGGTTCAGGATGGGGCTGTCGCCCCGGGTACCGCAGGTGCTGTCCCAGCACGTACGCGCCCTGGTGGACGACCTGCTCGCCCGGCATGGCCGGACAGTTACCGACGTGGAGGGATGGGCGGTGCATCCCGGCGGGCCACGGATCCTCACCGTGGTGGAACGCGAGTTGGCGTTGCCGTCGACCGCCCTTGGCGCATCACGGGTGACGCTTGCCGAGCATGGCAACTGTTCATCGCCGACGGTTCTTCTGGTCCTTGACCGGTTACGGCGCGGACCGGCGCCGCCGCAGTGGATCGTGATGCTCGCGTTCGGCCCCGGCCTGACGCTCTACGCAACGCTGCTGGGGTATTCCTCGAACGGCTGAGGGGCTTTCCTTCGATCGGTCACCGTGAAAGCGATCGCAACTCTGGGTGACGTGAGCCTCTCGTCCGGTTACTCCCGCTCTGCTGCGACAGCACGAGATATGATTGATGGGCCGGGACGCCTTACATCCGATACTTCCGACCTGTTTTGCCCGCTGGTGATCAAGGGTAACCCAGCGCGGCGAAACCCATGGATTCACCGCCTGTCAAGCTGGAGAAATACCTGTCACAGGGCCCCTGAGCTGCGGTAACAGCCAGGACCGGGCGGGACATCGGTACCTGAGCGTGTTACCCTAGACACAGCGAAAGGGGTTTCGAACCTATGGTTTTCAGTGTCGGCGAGACCGTTGTTTACCCCCACCACGGGGCCGCACTCATCGAGGCAATCGAGACCAGAGTCATCAAGGGCGAGGAGAAGCAGTACCTCGTCCTCAAGGTCGCTCAGGGTGACCTGACGGTGCGGGTGCCCGCCGAGAACGCTGAAATCGTCGGTGTGCGCGAAGTGGTTGGTGAAGAGGGCCTGGCCAAGGTCTTCGATGTGCTCCGCGCTCCGCACACCGAGGAGCCGACCAACTGGTCGCGGCGTTACAAGGCGAACCTGGAGAAGCTGGCTTCCGGCAACCCCCTCAAGGTGGCAGAGGTCGTGCGCGACCTCTGGCGTCGCGAGCGGGAGCGGGGCCTTTCCGCGGGCGAGAAGCGGATGCTCGCCAAGGCCCGCGACATTCTGGTCGGCGAGGTCGCGCTCGCCGAGAAGAGCAGCAAGGAGGAGGCGGAGAACCTCCTCGACAAGGTTCTCGGCGAGGCCTGATCCTCTCGATTGATTCATCCTCAAGTTTTGAAGGACCGCGACGTGACCCCGCAACTCAATCTGCAGGGTGACGTCGCGGTCCTTATTCCTGCGGCCGGCGCAGGGGTCCGGCTCGGTTCGGGCGGGCCGAAGGCGCTGCGTCGGCTCGCTGGCGAGCCGCTGCTGGTGCACGCGGTACGGAGGGTTGCTGCCGCGTCGTCGCTGCACACCATCGTCGTTGCGGCTCCGGCAGCCGATGTGCCCGCCGTCCGCGATCTGCTCGCCCCGGTTGCCCCGGTGGTCGTGGTTGCCGGGGGTGCCACCCGTCAGGAGTCCGTCGCCGCGGCGCTCCATGCGTTGCCTGCCGGGCCTGAGATCATCCTGGTGCACGATGCGGCCCGGGCATTGACTCCCACCGCGTTGATCGAGACGGTGGCCGCAGCGGTCCGGTCGGGTCGGGATGCGGTCATCCCGGTGCTGTCCCTGGTCGATACGGTGAAAGAGGTTTCGCCGGATGGAGAGGTGCTCGGCACGGTTGACCGGTCGGCGTTGCGTGCGGTCCAGACACCGCAGGGCTTCCGCCGGGCCGTGCTCGCCGCCGCCCACCTCGCCGCCGTCGATCCGCTCACCGATGACGCGGGACTGGTGGAGAAGCTGGGCGTCCCCGTCGGGTGTGTGCCCGGCTCCGAATACGCAATGAAGATCACCCGCCCGTTTGATCTGGCTCTCGCCGAGTATCTGCTCACGGCACCGGCACCGGCCTGATCCCGCCGCTTCCGGCGTTTCCTCTCCTCCACCCTCCCCGCCGATCAAGGACTCGTGGTCGTCGTTCGACCGTTCCAGCGCCGCTGTAAGCCTTGATCGACGGGTGGATCCTTGATCGGCGTAGGCTGCCGGAGTGAACGTTCCACGGGTCGGCGTCGGAACCGACGTACATGCGTTTGAGGCTGGGCGGGCCTGCTGGGTGGCCGGCCTGCACTGGCCGGGGGTCGACGGCCTGGCCGGACACTCGGATGGTGATGTCGCCGCCCATGCCGCCTGCGACGCCCTGCTCTCCGCAGCCGGGCTCGGTGATCTCGGGTCGAACTACGGCGTCGCCGAGCCGGAGTGGGCGGGTGCTCCCGGCGTGACCCTCCTCGCCGAGACGGCCCGTCGGGTGCGGGCCGCCGGCTTCGACATCGGCAACGTCTCCATTCAAGTGATCGGCGTACAACCCAAGATCGGTCCCCGCCGTGACGAAGCGCAGCGGGTGCTCAGCGAGGCGGTCGGTGCCCCCGTGACGGTCTCCGGCACCACGACTGATGGTCTCGGCTTCACCGGTCGTGGCGAGGGCCTGGCTGGCATCGCCACCGCATTGATCTATCCGGCCGCCACCGGCGGCCGTTAGGCGTCGGAGGCACCGACCGATGCCGTCTTCCCCCGGCAAGCCCCCATCCGCGGCCGCGCCCCGCTCTGCCATGGGTCCGCCAGCGATCTAGGCTTTGATCGTGTCCAGTGATGCCCCCTCCGAGCAGTACGCCGAGGGCTACATCCAGCGTGCCGAACTCCTGGCCGATCTCGGCCGGTACGACGAAGCCGCTGCCGAGGTCGGATACGCCGTCGCGCTCGACCCCGGCGATCTCCGGGCCCAGATCGTGCTCGCCCGCGTACACCTGGCGGCGAAGCGACCCGACGAGGCATTGGTCGCTGCCGATGCGGCCGTGGCCGTGGCACCCAGCGGGGTGGC
Organism: Micromonospora sp.; assembly: GCA_036278255.1. GTDB lineage: Bacteria > Actinomycetota > Actinomycetes > Mycobacteriales > Micromonosporaceae > DASULK01. Next base: position 13,290 of record DASULK010000072.1, on the reverse strand, counting down.
TGGGCTGGTGATTCGGGGGATGGCCCTGGCCGATCTGCGTCGCTTCGGTGAAGCCGCGCAGACTGCCGAGCAGCTGCTCGCGCTCGGCCCCGAGGACGCGTATGCCCAACGCAGCGCGGCGGCGATCCTGGCGGAGTCCCGTAATGGGCAGTTGGCGCTCAACGCCGCCTGGCGGGGGGTCGAGTTGGCTCCCGAGGAGCCGCAGGCGCATCTGGTCCTGGGCCTGGTGGCGGCGCGGTTGGGGCTCTTCGATCTGGCCGAGCGGGCCTACCGGGAGGCGCTGCGGCTCAATCCCGAGGTGGCTGAGGCGCAGCACGACATGGGTGTGATCCGTCTGGAGCAGCAGCGGTACGCGGAGGCGCTGGGGCAGTTGGCGGAGGCGGTGGCCGTGGCCGTGCCGTCCGGCCCCAGCGGCGGAGCCCGCCTCGAACTGGGACAGGAGAAAATCCGGCGGAGGTGGGGTAACCCGCTTGAGCGCCTCGTCCTGTATGGAGCCGGGTATTTCCTGGTCGCTACGGTGATCGTGGCATTTGTGGCGGCGGGCATCGGCCCGATCTCCCGGCTCTGGGCGGCTCTCACGGCGATCGCCGGTGTCCTGTTCCTCTGGGTCTCCGCCGCCAAGGTGCCAGGTCCGATCCGGACGGTCCTGCCTGAACTGCTGCGCACTGAGCGGGCGTTGGCCCTCTCGGTCTACGCCGTTGCCGCGGCCCCTTGTCTCCTGCTGGTCTATGCGTTGTTGGGCACACCGTGGCCGTTGGTTCTGGCGATCGCCGCCACAGCGGTTGCCCAGTTCACCATCTTCTGGCGTTCCTCCGGTTAGCGTGGGGGAGAGGCCCCTTCACGGGGTGAAGGGGCCTTCTCCGTGACCGTCCGGGTCAGCTTGGGCGGCGGGCCCAAGTCCACGCGTAGCCTGTGTCCTCACAGGAGAGTGCTGGTTCGCAGAGGTCGAGGGGTCGGAAAGTGTCGACCATGACGGCAAGTTCGTCGAAGTAGTCGACCCCGATCGCCCGTTCCACCGCCCCCGGTTGGGGCCCATGGGTGAAGCCGGACGGGTGCAGCGAGATGGATCCCTGTTCGATCCCGGAGCCGCGCCGTGCCTCGTAGTTGCCGCCGGTGTAGAAGAGCACCTCGTCGGAGTCGACGTTGTGGTGGTTGTAGGGCACCGGGATCGCCAGCGGGTGATAGTCGACCTTGCGCGGGACGAAGGAGCAGATCACGAAGTTGGGTCCCTCGAAGGTCTGGTGCACCGGCGGCGGCTGGTGGACCCGGCCGGTGATCGGCTCGAAGTCGTGGATGGAGAAGGCCCACGGGTACAGGTTCCCGTCCCAGCCGACGACGTCGAAGGGGTGGTTGGCGTAGGTGTGGCGGGTCCAGCCGTGCCGGTGCTGGACGTAGACCTCCACGTCGGTGTCGTCGACCAGCAGCGGCTCGGCCGGGCCGCGGATGTCCCGCTCGCAGTAGGGTGCGTGCTCCAGGAACTGTCCTCGGACGGAGAGGTAGCGCTTCGGGGGTCCGATGTGGCCTCTTGCCTCGATGGCCAGCAGGCGTGCCGGCTCCTCACCGGTGGGCACCAGCCGGTGGATCACCGACGTCGGGATGATCACGTAGTCGCCGGCGGTGACGTCGAGGACTCCGAACGTCGACTCGACCCGCAGCCTGCCGGACTCGACATAGAGGCACTCGTCGCCGGTCGCGTTGCGGTAGAGCGGGGAGGACTGGTCGGCGACGACGTAGGAGATACGTACGTCGTCGTTGGCGAGCAGGTGCTGGCGGCCGAGCACCCCGTCCGCGTTGGTGTGGTCGAGTTTGTGGGTCCGCAGGTGGCGCGGTTTGAGCGGGTGGTTGGGCACCCGCGACCACTGCGGCGGGGTGAACTCCTCAGCGGCCACGATCGCCGTCGGTAGGTGCCGGTGGTAGAGCAGGGACGAGTCGGAGGAGAAGCCTTCCTGCCCCATGAGTTCCTCGGCGTAGAGGCTCCCGTCGGGCTGGCGGAACTGCGTATGGCGCTTGCGGGGCACTTCCCCGACCTGGCGGTAGTACGGCATGGCGACCTTCCGTTTTCTGTCCCGGGCACCGGCCGAAAGCGTCCGACTATCGGACGCAGTTGTCCGTTAGTCGTAGCGTCCCGTATCTTCTCTCTTCGTGTCAACGTCTGTGCCCCAGCTCTTTGCCAGCCTGATCGACGACGCCGCCGTTTTTCCCCCCGGCAACGCCCCCCTGCCCGCCGCCGTCGCCGGTCACCGGCAGCACCGGGCCGGCTGGCACGCCGACCTGGTCGGCCCGCTGCTGGTGCCCGCCTCGTCCCTGGCCAAGCTGCCCCCGCTGCTCGGTGACGATGAACAGATCAACATCGGCGTCATCGGTGATGTTCCACTGGACGAGCTCGGCGCGGCCTGCGACGGAGTCGACGAACGGATCCGGGTACACCAGGTCGAGGCCCCCGCGGCCCAGCGCGGCGAGGACCCGCTGCCGGGTCTGGACCGCCTGCTGGCGATCGCGCGGAAGCGACCGCACCTTGATGCGTACGCGGAACTGCCGCTGACCTCGGGGCTGCTCGACGGGCTCGATCTGCTGGCACGGTCCCGGGCCGACGGCGTACGCATTGCGGCGAAATTCCGCACCGGCGGGCTGGCGGCGGAGTTCTTCCCGACCCCGATAGAGCTGGCCGCGGTGATCTGCGCCTGCCGGGACCGACAGTTGCCGTTCAAGCTCACCGCCGGGCTGCACAACGCGGTACGGCACACGGCCCCGGAGACCGGCTTCCACCACCACGGCTACCTGAACGTGCTGGTCGCCGCCGCAGCGGCGGCCAAGGGGGCCGAGGCCGGCGACGTCGCCGCATGGCTGGACACGACCGATGCTGCGGTGCTGTGCGAGGAGGCCGGCGCCCGCCGGCACGAGGTGCGTCCGCTCTGGGTCGGGTACGGCTCCTGCAGCATCGAGGAGCCGTTGGCCGATTTGGTTCGGCTGGGGCTGATTGATGGAGGTTTCGAGCAGTGACCTGGGTTGTGGGTGCGGCTGATTCGGCGTACGGGGTGCAGAACCTGCCGTACGGAGTGTTCCGACACGAGGTGCATCCGCCACGCATCGGCGTACGGATCGGGGATTTCATCCTCGACCTCGACGGTGCGGAGGCCGCCGACCTGATCCTGGCCGGCGGTGCGCTGCGCCAGCCGACGCTCAATGCGTTCATGGCGCTCGGGCATCCGCAGTGGAGCGCGGTGCGAGCCCGGATCGTGGAGCTGCTCACCGCGCCGGAGCACCGGGCCGCGGTCGAGCCGCTGCTCATCCCCCTCGCCGAAGTCGAACTGGTGCTGCCGTTCGAAGTCGGCGACTACGTCGACTTCTACTCCTCGGAGCACCACGCGGCCAACGTCGGTCAGATCTTCCGCCCCGGGCAGCCCCCGCTGCTGCCCAACTGGAAACACCTGCCGATCGGCTACCACGGCCGGGCCGGCACGGTGGTGGTATCCGGCACACCGGTGATCCGGCCGTGCGGGCAGCGCTCCACTCCGGACGGGCCGGTCTTCGGCGCATCGGTGCGGTTGGACATCGAGGCCGAGGTCGGCTTCGTGCTCGGCGTCCCCTCGGCCCTCGGTGAGCGGGTGCCGGTCGGACGCTTCGCTGAACATGTCTTCGGGGTGGTCCTGCTCAACGACTGGTCGGCCCGCGACATCCAGGCCTGGGAGTACCAGCCGCTCGGGCTGTTCCTCGGCAAGTCGTTCACCACCTCGATCTCGCCCTGGGTGGTGCCGCTGGAGGCGTTAGCGCACGCCTGGGTCCCGGCGCCGGTGCAGGACCCTCCCGTACTCGACTATCTGCGCGACGAACCGCACCAGGGGCTCGACCTGCGTATCGCGGTCGACTGGAACGGCACCCGGGTGAGTGAGCCGCCGTTTTCGACGATGTACTGGACGCCGGCCCAGCAGCTCGCCCACCTGACGGTGAACGGCGCGTCGGTGCGTACCGGGGACCTGTATGCCTCCGGCACGGTCTCTGGTCAGCGGCGCGACCAGGTCGGTTCGTTCCTGGAGTTGACCTGGGCCGGCAAGGAGCCGGTACGGCTGGCCGACGGGTCAACCCGCACGTTCCTCATGGACGGTGACACGGTGGTCATCAGCGCGACCGCCCCGGGCCCGGACGGCAGCACGATCGCGCTCGGCGAGGTCACCGGCACCATCCTGCCCGCCGTCTCGGTTGGTTAGTCGCCGGTCCGGTTGGATCATGTTGCCGCAGCGCCCTGGCCATCTCGGCAAGGGCGCTGTCATCTTTTCATCACTCTGCGCCGCAAAACACCTTTATCCTGAGAGGTATCGCCCGTACCGTTGGAGAGCGGGAGGCGTTATGCCGACAGTGACCGTGACCCGGCTGATCGACGCGCCCACGGCACGCGTGTGGCGGGTCTTCACCGACCTGCCCGCCCGGTTTCACTGGCTCTCTACCGTGGAGGCTGTCGAGGTGCTCACACCCGAACCGTTCGGGACCGGCACCATCTGGCGGGAGACTCGCACCACGGCCGACGGCACCCCGGTGACCGAGGAGTTCCGTGTTGAGGAGGCGATCCCGACCCGACGCTTCACCGTCGCCTCGCCGGGGATCGGCGCCAATTACCGCATGACCTACACCTTCACCTCCGTGGAAGTGGGGCGGCACCGCGGCCGAACCTTGGTCACCGTTGTGCAGGAGGGGTCACCGACGGGCCCGTACGGCCGATTCCTGGCCCTGGTGTTCGGCGGTCTCGCCGCCCGGGCAGTCGAAGGAGCGCTGCGTCAGGATTTGGTTGATCTGGCAGCCGCGGCCACCCGCACCTGCACCGACCCGGCGGAAGCCGCCTGAGGGGGCTCGCCGTCTTTCAGCGGGGCCATCGGAGGTACGGGCGGATGGGGAGCGGCGGATGGCGTCGGCGCGGCGTGATCGTCGCCTCCGTCGGAGTGGTGCTCGCGGGCGTGGCCGTCGTCAACCATGTTCTGGCGCCCACCGAGGTGCTCAGTACGCCCCGTACCCCGTATGGGACCGCCGATACGAGGGTCGTCACCGGGGTTCTCGGCACCCTGACCGCGGCCCCGCTGATCGTCGACAACCGACTGCGGGTCTACGCCACCACCCGACAGCTATGGGCCGATCAGCCGGTCGGCGCTGCGAGCGTACGCACCCCCTACTGGTCCTATCGCCGTTGGCCGGCCGAGTTGACCGGGGTTGTAGCGGACGGCACCACGGTGGTGAGTCGCTGGTCGGATCGGAAGCTGGTCGCCTTGGAGGTCGATACCGGCCGGATCGCCTGGCGGGCCACTGGCCCGGACCGCCGGGATGATGGGTACGCCGGTCGACGTACGGGAGCGGCTACCGTCTATGCTCCGCCCGGCCTGTACATCGGGCAGGCCCGTAATGGCGGGCGGGTGCTGGTCGTCGCGGGCGGGTCAGAGTTACGCGGCCTTGACCTGGCCACGGGGCGGACGCTGTGGGGGGTCGAACTCGGTGGGTCCTGCCGGCGCAGCGGGTTCACCGCCACCTCCGGCTACTTTGTGACTGTTGATGCCTGCCGGTCGCCGCAGGCTGTCGCCTTCCATGATCTGGCAACCGGTGCGGTGGTTGCCCGGTGGCGGCCCGCTGGCGCCGGCCGGATGGTCGATCTTGCCCCGGTCGGTTGCGTGATCGGCCGCTCGGCGTGTCCCGCAATGCGTACAACCAGTGCCGGCAAGAGCCGGGGTTGGTTGCTGGATGGGGTGCAGCCCGCGGTTGCGCCGGCGCTGGACCGGTCCGATGCCTGGCTGGTCGGCGATGTTGTGGTGGCGGCCCCCGGCCTAGGCGGCGGGCCCGTGACGGCCTGGTCGGTGCGGACCGGAGGTGAATTGTGGCGCCGGGTCATTCCTGACGTCGAGCGGGTGCTCGCTGTGCAGCCGGGCCGGATTCATCTGTTGACGCGTTCCCGCGGGCTGGTCACGGTGGCCCCGTCTTCCGGTGCTGAGCTTTCCCGCTTCCCGCTGACCTATCAGCGGGATTCGATGGATTGGGTGGCAGGTTTCGCCTATGCCGGCAACGGGTTCGTGGCGGTGGAGCGCCTGCGGCGGCCTGTCGATCCGGACGCCGACGATCCGCGCTACTACGTCGATATCCAGCCCGTCATCTTCGCCGGCACCTGATCGGTGAGCGCGGATGCTCGGGACGTCGACTGCCCTCCCGTCCCCACCCCGCCCAACACCCCACCCCCCACCCCAGCCCGTCGATCAAGGACTTTTTGTTGCGGATGATCTCGAAATCCCGACCAAAAGTCCTTGATCGACGGGGAAGTCCTTGATCGACGTTTCAGGCAGCCGGGTTGCCCGGGGTGGGGGGTGGAGGAAGGGTGCCTGCCCGGGGTGATGTCAGGTGAGGGCGGATTCGGCAACGGCGAGGAAGGCGTCGTTCTCGACCGGGGTGCCGATGGTGACGCGGACCCCGTCGCCAGCGAACGGACGCACGATCACACCCCGCGCCTCGCAGGCGGCCGCGAACTCCGCCGCCCGGTCACCCAGCGGCAGCCAGACGAAGTTGGCCTGGCTCTCCGGCACATCCGGCACCAGTTTGCGCAACACCTCACCGACCCGGTCACGTTCCGCAACGACCAGTGCGCAGCGCCGCTGCACCTCCGCTTCCTGCTGCAGGGCGGCGAGTGCGCCGGCCTGCGCGGCGAGGCTGGTCGAGAACGGGGTGACCACCTTGCGTACGGCTGCGGCGACCTCCGGGTGCGCGACCAGGAACCCGATCCGGAGCCCGGCCAGCCCCCACGCCTTCGACAGGGTACGCAGCACGACCACGTTCGGGCGGTCGCCGTAGACCTCCAGCCCGTCCGGCACCTCCGGGTCGGTGACGAACTCGCGGTACGCCTCGTCCAGCACCACCAGCACGTCGTCTGGCACCTCGGAGAGGAAGCGGTCCAGCTCCTCCCGGCGGAGGCTGGTGCCGGTCGGGTTGTTGGGATTGCAGACCAGGATCAGCCGGGTCCGGTCGGTCACCGCTGCTGCCATCGCCGCCAGATCATGCCCGTGGCGGTCGTTGTTCGGGACCCGCACGCTGGTCGCCGCGCTGGTCGCCGCGATGATCGGGTACGCCTCGAAGGAGCGCCAGGCGTAGACCACCTCGTCACCGGGGAGGCAGGTCGTGCGGACCAGGTGTTCGGCCAGTGCGACGGAACCGCAGCCGGTGGCGATCCGGTCAGGGGCCACGCCGTACCGTTCGGCCAGCGTGTCACGGAGGGCGACGACCCCCATGTCGGGGTAGCGGTGCACGCCTGCGGCGGCCTCGGTCACCGCCTCGACCACGCCGGGCAGCGGCCCGTAGGGAACCTCGTTGCTGGCGAGTTTGATCGCCTCCGGCAGCCCCAGTTCGCGGGCCAGGTCGGCGGGGCTGCGTCCCGGAACGTAGTTGGGGAGCGCTTCCAGGTCGCGGCGGGTCAGGCCGAGCGGCTGGCGGGGGTGATCGGGGATGGGGCCGGTCATGCGGAACCTCCGGGGGTGTCGGTGTTGTCGTCGGTGGGGGACTCGGCCGTGGGCGGCGGTTGTGCCGCCGCCTGTACCACCACGGTATGCGCCCGCTTGTCGTGCAACGCCTGCCGCAGTGGCCGGTCGAAGAGGGGCATGGCGCAGTCGATCAGTTGCAGGACAAAACCCAAGCCGCAGCAGTACCAGAGGAAGACGGGCAGGCCGAGGGTGTTCCACCGGCGCAGCGACCGGCCGAAGCCGATCTGCTGCTCCCCGGTCAGGGTGATCACCCGGATTCCCATGATCCGCTTGCCGAAGGTCTGGCCGTTGTTGGCCACCGCCGGGACTTCGTAGGCGAACCAGAGCGCGGCGGTGATCAGCAGGATGACCAGGACCAGGTTGCCGGCTCGAGGATCCGGTTGCGGCAGCCCCTCGGTAGAGGTGTCACCGGCTGCCGAACGGCGCCATGCTTCGGCGAACAGCGGCGAGACCTCCTGGACCCACTGCCAGACGAACCAGCCGTTGACCACGATGTTGAGGGCGAAGACGATGCCGATGTCGATCAGCCGGGCGACGAGGCGGGCACCGAGCGGGGCCAACATGAACCCCGTTGGCCCGGCCGCCCCGGGCGGCGCGGCTGGCCCGGCCGGAGCCGGAGGGTGTCCCGGCCCCGCCGGTGTCGGTGCGACTGCCCCCGGCCCCTGCGTCGGTTCCGCCCCCGTCGCGCCCGCGGGCCCCGTCGGCACCACCGGAGCCGGTGGTGCCGGTGGTGCCGGCTCGGGTTCCGCCGGCGGTGGGCCGGGCGGCGGGGTGGCGTCGACGGGTAGCGGAGCACCGATCCAGCCCTCGCCGTCCCAGTAGCGTTGGGTGGACGGTTCAGCGGGGTCGGGGTACCAGCCCGGTTCTACACTCACGGCCTGAACCTTAGTTCGTCCCCATCGCGGGGCCGGCGTCGCTCATTCCACTACCTTGATCGCGCGGGTCTCGGCAGATTTGTCGTGCAGGCACTGCCATAGGGCTTGTCCCGCAGCCGGCCGGCATACCCGACGGATGGAACGGGGTAGGCCGGCCGGACGGGGTGCGGCGGGGGGTGAGCCCGCCATTCAGGTGCTCTTACAGGTTTCCGCGTGCTTCCTGCTCCCGCTCGATCGCCTCGAAGAGGGCCTTGAAGTTGCCCTTGCCGAAGCCGAGCGAACCGTGCCGTTCGATGAGTTCGAAGAAGACCGTTGGGCGGTCCTGCACCGGCTTGGTGAAGATCTGCAGTAGGTAGCCGTCCTCATCCCGGTCGACCAGGATCTTGCGGGACTTCAGCTCCTCGATCGGCACCCGGACCTCACCGATGCGGGCGCGTAGTTCGGGGTCGTCGTAGTAGGAATCGGGGGTGTCCAGGAATTCCACGCCCGCGGCCCGCATCGCGTCGACGCTGGCCAGGATGTCATTGGTGGCCAGCGCGATGTGCTGCGCCCCCGGCCCCTGGTAGAACTCCAGGTATTCGTCGATCTGCGACTTGCGGCGCGCGACCGCCGGCTCGTTGAGCGGGAACTTCACCTTGCGGCTGCCGTTGGCGACCACCTTGCTCATCAGCGCCGAGTAGTCGGTGGCGATGTCGTCGCCGATGAACTCGGCCATGTTGGTGAAGCCCATCACCCGGCGGTAGAACTCCACCCACTCATCCATCCTGCCCAGTTCGACGTTGCCCACGACGTGGTCAACGGCCTGGAAGAAGCGCTTCGGCTGCAGGCCGGCGTCGATCATCGGCTGGCGGTCGACGATCGGCGCCCGGTGGACGAAGCCGGGGAGGAATGGCCCGCTGTAGCGGGACCGGTCGATGAGTGTGTGCCGGGTGTCGCCGTACGTGTCGATGGCGGCGAAGCGGACGGTGCCGTGCTCGTCGGTCATGTCGCTCGGCTCGGTCTGCCCGGTGGCACCCTGCGCGATCGCGTGGGCGTATGCGGCGTCGACGTCCGGCACCTCCAGGGCGATGTCGATCACCCCGTCGCTGTGCTTGGCGACGTGGGCGGCACCGGGGGCATCGGGGCGGACCGTGCCGCAGAAGACGAAGCGGGTCGACCCGCTGGCCAGCACGTATTCGGCGTAGTCACGGAAGCCCTGTTCCGGCCCCCGGTAGGCGACGCAGGTCATGCCGAAGGCGGTGGAGTAGTAGTGGGCGGCCTGTTTGGCGTTGCCGACCATGAAGGTGAGGTGGTCGATGCCTTTCACCGGGAAGGGGTCGCGGGAGAGGTCGTGGTCCACCGCGCCGATCAGCCGGTCGACGTCCACCTCGTCGCTGGTCTGCGGTCGCTCGATAGCGCTGGTCATCGTCGTGCTCCTTCCATCCGAAGGCTGGGCTGTGGCCCCCGTGTGATGAGGATCGCGTTCCCGGGCGCCAGTGGGCAACCGCAGGTGGAAAGGTTGGTCAGGTTGTGCAATCGGTACCGTGGTTGATCGTGAAAGCTGAACAGGATGTACAGCTCGATGCGCTGGATGCCGAGTTGATCGGCCTCTTGGCGGCGGAGCCGCGGATCGGGGTGTTGGAGTGCTCCCGGCGGCTGCGGGTGGCCCGCGGGACGGTCCAGGCCCGGTTGGACAAGCTGCTGGCCCGCGGGGTGATCCGGGGGTTCGGCCCGGAGGTGTCGCCCGCCGCGATCGGCTTCGGGGTCACCTCCTTCGTCACGCTGGAGATCAGCCAGCGCCATGGGCATCAGCCGGTGGCGGCGCACCTGGCGGAGATCCCGGAGGTGCTGGAGGCCTACACGATCACCGGGTCGGGGGATCTGCTCTGCCGTATCGTGGCCCGGTCCAACGCGGACCTGCAGCGGGTGATTGACCAGATCGTGGCGTACGAGGGCATCGTGCGAGCCTCGACGATCATCGCGCTGGCCGAGCAGATCTCCTACCGGGTGCTGCCGCTGGTCTCTTCGGTGACGAGCGCGTCGTCGAGGGTGGCCAGTTCATAGCGGACCCGGCTCGGTCCGGCCGACCAGGCCCGTATGCGGAGTACCGCCAGGCACCGACTCCCCCATTTGGGGCAAAAGGAATGACACGGTCATATCGCCCTAGCGTCTCTGCTCGGCCACTCGCCGCTACCTTAGCCAGGTGGCGAAGGGAGACAGCGGCCCCAGCGTGAGGTGGTATCTCGCCTTCGCGCTGATCGTCATGGTCGCGCTGGTCGCCACCGGAGCCTGGAACCCCTTCCCCGACCTGTGGACGTGGGCCAACCGGAGCAAGCCGCTCTCCGAGCCAGATGTGGTCTGGCAGCAGCGGCTCGGCGGAGGTACGCCGCAGAACGTGACGATCGCCGGGAAGGCCGTCATCGTCCGGCACCGCACCAGCGTCGAAGCCCGGAACCTCTCCTCCGGGGTTCGGCTGTGGCGGCGCAAGGCCGACTGGGCGGCGGTGGCGGGTGGCACGCAGGACCCGGTGGTCGCGGTCGGCAAGCTCCTGGTGAAGGGCTACGAGGTGATCGACCCCCAGACCGGGGCGGTACGCCGCCGCGACGATTCGGCGGTCGCGGTCTGGACATACCGCAACGCCCTGCTCGATGCCCGGTGCTTCGAGCCCGACGCCTGCACCCTGACCGCCTGGGAGCCCCGCGGCTCCACCCCCCTGTGGAGCGTCGACCTGCCCGGCATCGCCACCAGCCTCTTCGCCGACAACCCCGAGGTGCTCGGCACCCGCCCACTGACGGTTGAGCGGGTGGCGGCCGATGCGGGCGGCCCCGAGCAGATGCCCACCCTGATCGGCTTCCCGATCGACGGCCGCGTCTACGTGGTGAATACCGCCACCGGACAGCTGGTGCGGGAGTTGAAACCCGACCGCCAGGAGCGGATTGTCGTCGTCGGCGGGCGGGTGCTGCGCATCCGGTCGATCGCCGAGGACGGCACCTGCTACTTCACGGTACGGGGGCATGATCCGGCCAACAACCAGCCGGTGTGGCAGCGCGACGGGTTCAACCTGCGCACCGCCGATCGGGCCGGATGTGCGCAGCGCCACAACCCGCAGGGCAGCCAGAACGTGATCGTCGGGGTAGCCCCGGACCGGCGCGAGTCAGTTCTCGGCGCCTACGACGGACGCCGGTTGTGGACCGGCGACCCGGGCGAGAAGCTGCTGGCCGTGGATGACCGGTACGCGCTGGTTCGGGCCGCCAACGGAAAGTCCATCAAGGCGCACGAGTTGGCCGTGACGGCGCCCCGCTGGACCCGGAAGACCCGCCCGGAGAGCCAGGCGGCGCTGGCCCGCCACGCGGGCCTGGTGCTGGACGAGAAACCGGACCGGATCGTGGCCGTCGACCCGCGCACCGGCCGGGAACTGGTCACGCTCCGCTCCTCCGCGAAGGTGCTCGCTGTCGGCCCGGACGGCATGATCATCGGCCATGGGCGGGACATCGGCTACGTACGCTTCGGCGGCTCGGATGGTGCGCCGGAAAGCCGCGGGCCGGGCGATGGCGCTCCCGGGGCCGGTCCCGGTTCCAGCACCGGCCCCGGCGCCACCCCGACCTGCGGCGGGCCAAAGCGTGAGCAGTGCGGGCCCCCCGTGGACGGCAAGTAGGGGTGAGCGGGTACGACGCGCGGTTCCGGCTGCCTTAGGCTTCCGTTCATGAGCAGTGCCGCCTCTTTCGCCCACACCCCGTTGCTGCCTCTCGGCGACGACCGGACCGACTATCGCCTGATCACCGACGAGGGCGTCGATGTGGTGCACGGGCCGGGTGGCCGACGCTTCCTCACCGTCGAACCCGCCGCGCTCACCGCACTGACCGCCGAGGCGATGCACGACATCTCCCACTACCTGCGCGCGTCGCACCTGGCCCAGCTGCGGACGATCATCGACGACCCCGAGGCATCGCCGAACGACCGGTTTGTCGCGCTCGACCTGCTGCGCAACGCCAACATCTCCGCTGGCGGGGTGCTTCCCATGTGCCAGGACACCGGCACCGCGATCGTGATGGGCCGGCGCGGCCGGCACGTGCTGACCGACGGGACCGACGAGGAGGCCATCGCCCGCGGCGTCTACCAGGCCTACACCCGGCTCAACCTGCGCTACTCGCAGCTCGCCCCGCTAACCACCTGGGAGGAGCGCAACACCGGCACCAACCTGCCCGCGCAGATCGAGCTCTATGCCGAAGACCCGAACGGCCAGCCCGACGCCTACAAGTTCCTCTTCATGGCCAAGGGTGGCGGCTCGGCCAACAAGTCCTTCCTCTTCCAGGAGACCAAGGCCCTGCTGAATCCGACGCGGATGATGCAGTTCCTGGAGGAGAAGCTGCGGGAGATCGGCACCTCGGCCTGCCCGCCGTACCACCTGGCCGTGGTCATCGGCGGCACCTCCGCCGAGCACGCGCTGAAGACCGCCAAGCTGGCCTCGGCCAAGTACCTCGACGGTCTGCCGGCCGCCGGGTCGATTCTCGGGCACGGTTTCCGGGACCTGGAGCTGGAGGCCGAGGTGCTGGAGCTGACCCGGCAGTTCGGCATCGGCGCGCAGTTCGGCGGGCGCTACTTCTGCCACGACGTACGGGTGATCCGCCTGCCCCGCCACGGCGCCTCCTGCCCGGTGGCGATCGCGGTCTCCTGCTCCGCCGACCGCCAGGCCGTCGCCAAGATCACCCCATCCGGTGTCTGGCTGGAGCGGCTGGAGACCGACCCGGCACGCTTCCTGCCCGACGTGACCGCCGACTCGCTGGGCAGCGACTCGCAGGTGGTCAACATCGACCTCAACCGGCCGATGGATGAGATCCGCGCCGAGCTGTCGAAGTATCCGGTGAAGACCCGGCTGTCGCTGACCGGCCCGCTGGTCGTCGCCCGGGACATCGCCCACGCCAGGATCGCCGAGCGGCTCG
>DASULK010000071.1:0-3489 GCA_036278255.1 Micromonospora sp. | reverse complement strand
CGTCTCGATCAGCACCGCGGTCTGGATGGTCATGTGCAGGGAGCCGGTGATCCGGGCGCCTTGGAGCGGCTGCGCCTCAGCGAACTCCCTGCGGAGCGCCATCAGCCCCGGCATCTCATGCTCAGCGAGCTGGATCTCCTTACGTCCGAACGCAGCGAGCGACAGGTCTGCGACCTTGTAGTCGCCGTCAGCGAGGGTCTGGGGGCGGGCCGGGAGCGACGCGCCGTAGGCCGAGAGGGTGCGGGTCATCAACTGTTTCCTGTTCGTACGAATCGGCTGCGCGACCATCCACACTACTCGTCGAAGCTGGACGCTCGCAGCAGGCCGGCGCATCGGGAATTTCGGGGTGAAGACAGCCGGGACGAGGCGACCACACCGCCCCTCACCGGCGGCCGGGAAGCCGGCCCAGCGACAGAATGCCGCGGTACCCCGGGGTCATGATGCGCGCGGGGCGGTGGGTGCTCGACCCACCGCCCCGCGCATCCCCCCGGTTTGGCTCCCCCGCGCGCAACTCGGACCTTCGTCCGCCATAACGCTGCGTGGTTATAGATTCACACCCAGCCGGGGGGCATGTCAAGCGAATCCAGAAATTTCCGAAATTACCCGACTGATGGGCTGGCGCCCAACCCGCCGGATCCCCCGCAACCCCACCGGTCACGCCAGTGCGGGGCCCCTCCCGGCGGCCTCCCCCGCATTACGGGCGCCCACCGAGGCGACGTACACCTCACCGGAGCCGACCAAGGTCAGCGGCTGCCCCCCGGCCCTGCCGACCGCGGCCTGGCCGGAGCGCAGCGTCACCCGCTCCCCTCCGTCGTCGACCGCCACCTCGCCGCCGAGACAGAGGACCACGCGCGGCCCCGGCACCGCCAGGCGCACCCGCGAAGTCTCCGCATCCAGCCGCACCCCGTGCAGCGCGAAGTCGTCGACCGGTACCGGCCACGTCGCCACACCGGGCGCCACCGGCACCGGCGCCAGCACCGGATCGGCGAGCACCTCGAAACACAGCACCCGGAGCAGCTCCGGAACGTCAACGTGCTTCGGGGTCAGCCCTCCGCGCAGCACATTGTCACTGGCCGCCATGATCTCCACGCCGCAACCGTGCAGGTAGGCATGCAGATTGCCGGCCGGCATCCAGATCCCCTCCCCTGGGGCGAGGGTCACGTGGTTGAGCAGCAGAGCGACCAGCACACCGGGATCCCCGGGGAACTGACCGGCGAGCCTTCGGACCAGCGCCGCGTGCGACGCGAACCGGGCGGGAACCTCCGCCTTCGCCACCGCCTCGACCAACGCCCCGCGCTCCCCCGCCGGCCAGGTCAGCAAGCGGTGTACCGCCTCGGGCAGCCCCGCCGTCCCGGCACGCAGCGGCGCGACGACCGAATCCAACTCCGACAGGCCAAAGGCGTCCAGCACTGCGGCGGAGACCAACGGATCGCGGAATCCGCAGAGCGCCTCGAAGGGCGAGACCGCCACCAGCAGCTCGGGTTTGTGATGCGGATCCACATAGTTGCGGTGCCCCGAACCGTCCTGCATGGAATGCCCACGCCGGGCCTGCTCGGCATCGGGGTGGGCCTGCAACGACAGCGGGGTCTCCGCCGCCAGCACCTTCAGCAGGAAAGGCAAGCGCGGCCCGAACCGCCCGAACACCTCCTCGCCCAGCCACCGCAACGGCTCCGCAGCCACCAGATCCCCCAGGCTGGTCGACGAACCGTCGCCCCCGATCAGGCAGGCGGCCCCGGGATGCGTGCCCAACCAGAGCTCCGCCTCCGGCCCGTCGCTGGGGACCGGACGCCCCTGAATCCGAGCGATCACCGACCGTGACCCCCATGCGTAACCGCGGATCGCCCCGTGCAGCAGTTCCATACCTAACCTAGCCTCCGGCTATTCGGTCGCCTCGTTGCGGCCCTGGCCGGTCTCCGTGCCTCCGCCCGCCTCGGTCGACGCCGAGGAGCGGTAGATGTCGGGCTCCAGATAGATCGCCCGGGCTATCGGCACCGCCGCGCGGATCCGAGCCTCCGTCTCGTCGATGTCCCGGGCCACCCCCTCGGCGGTCACCCCCGGCTCCACCGCAATCTTGGCAGCCACCAGCAACTCGTCGGGCCCCAGATGCAGAGTCTTCAGGTGGATCAGCCGGCCCGGCGCGCCGCCGGTGATCGCCTCCTCGATCTTGGCCACGTGCTCCGGGCTGGCCGCCTCCCCCAGCAGCAGGCTCTTCATCTCCAGCGCCAGGATGATCGCGATGGCGACCAGCAGCAGGCCGATCATCGCGCTGCCCAACGCGTCCCAGCGCCCGTCACCGGTCGCCAGCGTCATCGAGACACCGAAGAGCGCGAAGACCAGACCGACCAGCGCCCCCAGATCCTCCAGCAGCACCACCGGCAACTCCGGCGCCTTGGAATGACGGACGAAGTCCGTCCAGGACGCGTCACCCCGCTCCCGGTTCGACTCCTTCACCGCCGTACGGAACGAGAAGCTCTCCATGACGATCGCCGAGACCAGCACCACCACCGGCACCCAGTGCCAACTGGTGATGCCATGCGGCTGCGACCACTTCTGCCAGCCCTCATAGAGAGCGAAGAGCCCACCGACGGTGAAAAGGACCACCGTGACGATGAAGGCGTACATGTACCGCGCGCGCCCGTACCCGAACGGGTGCTGCGGGGTCGCCTTGCGTCGGGACCGCCGCCCGCCGAGCAACAGCAGGGCCTGGTTACCGGAGTCGGCGACCGAGTGGATCGACTCGGCCAGCATCGACGACGACAGCGTCAGGCCCCACCCGATGAACTTGGCGATAGCGATGCCGAGGTTCGCCAGCAACGCGGCGATGATCGCTCTGGTCCCCCCATTGGTACTCATGGGTTCGCCAACTCCTTGAGCTCGGTGACGGCCGGCACGGCCAGCGAATCGAAGCCGTGGGCCAGCGCCAGATAGACCGAGGCGAAATCGGGCACGGCGATCAGCGAAGCGAGCCGCTCCAGCACCGAGCCGCCTTCAGCGGTGAGTACGTCACAGCGCACCCCACGCCGCTCCGCGAGGGTCTGCAAGGCGTCGGCCCGTCGCTCCTCCACCGCCAGCGGCTCATCGGTGTTGTCCCCCGCGCCCAGACCACCGTCGCGCAGCAGCACCACCCGCAGCCGCGTCCCCTCCGCCTCACGCTCCGCGTCGGCGAAGATGTCCCGGGTCGACTCGGCCAGGCCGCCGAACACCCCGTCGAGCAGGCCGACCCGGCCGCGCCCGGCCTCACCGAGGCCACCGGAGACCACCGGGTATCGGGCGTTGGTCGACAGGGTGTCCCCGAACCGCCGGGCAGCAACGGTGGTCAGCGGCGACGACCCCCAGACAACCGGCACAGACCCGGCGAGCCCGAGCGCCAACGACTTGGCCGGGTTGACGAAGGACTCCGCCGTGGGGCGGCACCGCTCCGCGTCCGCGTCGAGCCGGGTCGCCGTCTCCGCCAGGTCCGCCTCGTTCACCTGGACCAGGCCGAGCGAA
>DASULK010000070.1:0-45852 GCA_036278255.1 Micromonospora sp. | reverse complement strand
CTCCCCCCGGCGGGGGTCGTCGCATCTCCAGCGCCGGGTCAGTGCCCACCGCGGAAATCGCCAAACACTCTTGTGATTAAAGTCATAAGGATTCTCTGTGGGTCCTAGTCTGCGAAAGGCGGCAGGCACCTCGCCACGTCGAGCGCCATGGTGTGGTCGGTTTATCTGTGCTTGCCGGCCAGTACTCCATCCAGCCATTGCTCGTACCAGGAGAGGAAGCCCGGAGCTGGTGAGAAGATCGGCCCCGTCTCGCCCCAGTAGGTGCTGGCCACCCGGCCTCGTGCTGTTCCGGTGACCACCAGCAGCGACAGGACTCCGCAACCCTCGTCGGCCAAGGCGATCGCCCCGGGAAACACCTCCTGGTCGTCGTCCAGGCCTGCCTCTGCCCACCAGTCCTGATATTTGTGGTCGGGGTCGGCCGGGAACGGGGTGGCCAACACCGTCTCTGAGGACCCCTGCTCCAGGGCCGCATCCCACTGGTCCAGCGGCAGCAGCCCGTAGTAGGGGCCGGCGCCGTTGCCGTCCGAGCCCGTACCGCCGTGGCCGATGCGGGTGATAAACGCGCGGTAGTCGGCTGGCAGCACCACGCTGTGTCGGTGCTCGAAGGAGGCCACCTCTGCTTCCGGCAGCGGTGGGCCGAGCCGGAAACCATGGTGGTCCGCGCCGAACCTCCTGCGGGAATGGCGGTGACGGTTTGCTGCCGCAGCCAGCTTGCCGGCAACCCGCTCGATGTGTCGCTGAAGATCAAGGTTGGTCCGCCCCATCATCCTGTCCTGCTTATTCGAAGATTGCCGGGCGGTGCTGGCTCATCAGGCAGGACGGAGGCGGCCAAGGTGGCTGACCTCCGGACCTGGCTGAACCGCAGTGTGGCATAGCAGATCAATGCGGTTTGCGGGGGTTATCCACAGGCCGGTGAGTTATCCACAGCCGGCGTGACTGGGCCTTGGTTGCGGCGCGCCGGCGCTCCACGGTGGCGGTACACCGGTTCCCGTCCCGCTGGAGGCCGCGATGCCCTCTACCTCCGTCCCTGTTGGTTCTCGTCTGCCGCTGGTCCTGACCTCCGACGACGAGTTGCTCGACGACCTGTTGCGACTGGCCGCGGCGGGCGGCACCGAGGTGGAGGTGGCCCCGGATGCGGCTGCCGCCCGGGCCCGTTGGGGTGGTGCCCCGATCGTCATGGTCGGTGCTGATCAGGCTGCATCGTGCGCACGGGCCCGGCTTCCCCAGCGTCCCCGGGTCACCCTGGTCGGTCGATCCGACGGCAGCGATCCCACTTGGAAACTGGCCGAGCTGATCGGGGCGGAACATGTCGCGATGCTGCCGGCAGCCGAGCCCTGGCTGGTCGACCGGTTCGCCGGTGCCACCGCGGCAACCGACAACGGTGGCGCCGGGCGCGCCGTGGCGGTGATCGGTGGTCGTGGCGGCGCGGGGGCGAGTGTCCTGGCCGGCGGTCTGGCCGTGACCGCCGTACGAGCCGGGCTGCGTACGCTGCTGGTCGATGCGGATCCGCTCGGTGGCGGCCTCGATTTGGTGCTCGGCTGGGAGCACCTGGAGGGGTTGCGCTGGCCGGCCCTGTCCCAGACGGATGGGCGCGTTGACGCGCCGGCGCTGGTGCGGGCGCTGCCCGGTCGTGGGGACCTGGTCATGCTCTCCTGGGATCGTGGCCAGCTGCTCGACCTCCCCGTCGAGGCGATGGCGGCCACCATGGATGCCGGCAGACGCGGCCGCGACCTGGTTGTGGTCGATCTGCCGCGTCAGCTCGACGACGCCTCGGTGATCGCGCTGCAAGCAGCCGATCAGGCATTCATCGTGGTACCCGCCGAGTTGCGGGCCACTGCCGCAGCAGGCCGTGTGGCCGCCGCGGCGGCCCTGCACTGCGCCGATCTGTCGGTCATCGTCCGAGGGCCGGCGCCCGGCAAGCTCAAAGCCCGGGAGGTGGCGCAGGCCCTGGGGCTGCCGTTGGCGGGCACGCTACGCCCCGAGCCGGGACTGGGCCGGGCGCTGGAGCGCGGGGAGGCGCCGGCGGCCTCGGGGGACGGCCCGCTCGCCGCGCTGTGCCAGCGCATCGTCACCGATATCACCGGGGCCGCGATGGGGGCGGCGGCGTGAGGGAGCGTGGTGGTGCCGAGCTTGTCACCCGGGTACGGCAACGCTTCGCCGCCCAGAACACCCCGGTCACACCGGCTGCCGTGGTCTCAGCTGTTCGCGATGATCCGGCCGTCTCCGTCCTCGGGGACCGGGCTGTGCTGCGCCTGGCCACCCGCATCCACGACGATCTCGTCGGTGCTGGTCCGCTTGCATCGCTGCTGGCCGAGCCCGAGGTGACCGACCTGCTGGTTAACGGCACCCAGGTCTGGGTCGATCGGGGGCGCGGGCTGCATCCCGTGGCGCTGTCGCTCGGCAGCGAGGAGGAGGTACGCCGGCTCGCCCAGCGGCTCGCCTCGGCCTGCGGCCGGCGCCTCGACGACGGCTGCCCTTTCGTGGATGCCTGGCTGCCGGACGGGACCCGGTTGCACGCGGTGCTCCCGCCGGTGGCAACCAATGGGCCGTACCTGTCCTTGCGGACCTTCCGGCAGCAGCCGTTCACCCTCGACGATCTGGTCCGGGGCGGGACGGTGCCGCGGCCGGTGGCTCCCCTGCTGGCCGGGGTGGTCTCCGCCCGGCTGGCCTACCTGGTGGCCGGCGGTACGGGCTCCGGCAAGACCACACTGCTCAACACCCTGCTCGGGCTGGTGCCCTCGGCCGAGCGGATCGTGCTGGTCGAGGAGGCCCCCGAACTGCGTCCGGTGCATCCGCATGTCGTCGGCCTGCAGACCCGGACCTCCAATGTAGAGGGAGCGGGTTCGGTCGAGCTCAGCGACCTGGTACGGCAGGCGCTGCGGATGCGCCCGGACCGACTCGTGGTCGGGGAGTGCCGGGGCGCGGAGATCGTTGACCTGCTGAACGCGCTCAACACCGGACATGACGGTGGGGCCGGCACCCTGCACGCCAACACCCCGGCTGACGTGCCGGCCCGGCTGGAGGCGCTCGGCCTGCTCGGCGGCATGCCGAGGGCGGCGCTGCACGCCCAGGTCGCCGCCGCCCTGCAGGTTCTGCTGCAGCTGCGCCGGACGAGTGACGGCCGGATCCTGGAGGAGATCTGCCTGCTGCTTCCGTCCGGGCCGGACCGGCTCGTCACGGTCGTACCGGTCTGGCAGCGCCGCCGGGGGCTCGGCCCGGCAGCGCCGGCGATGGCCCGGATGTTCACGGAGCGGGCGGTGCCGGTGCCATCGATACTCACCGAACGGGACATGCCGTGCTGACGGCGCCGGGCTGGCTGGCCGCAGCCGGACTCGTCGGCGCTGCCCTGATCATCGGCTGGCCAGCGGGGAGTTGGCGGGCCGGGCGACGGCGATGGCGGGCCATCACCGGGAGGGCCGGAGCAGTCCGATGGCGACCGGCCCGGCCGTACCTCCGCCTCTCGCCCGTCCGAACGGTGCTGGTCACCGCCGGGCTGGCGGCCGGCGCCGGGGCAGTGGTGGGAGGTCCGGTGGCCGCGGTTGCCGGCGGCACCTATGCCGGGCTGGCGGCACGGGGCCTGGTTCGGCACCGTACCGCCGCAGCAGCGGCCGCCGAGCGTACCCGTCGGCTCGACAACCTCTGCGCCCTCGCGGCCGATCTGCGCGCCGGACTGTCGGTGCCGCTGATCGCGGCGTCGGCTCTGGAAGCGCCCAGCAGTGCTCCATCGGCTGGTCCGCTGCCGGACGCGGCGTCCGCGGTACCCGTCGACTCACCGTCCGCATCGGCGTCAGCCGGCTCGGCAGTTGGCGCCGGGTCTGTTGGCGCAGCCGGTGTCTCCTCGGACCGGATCGCCGTCCTGTCCCGCGCTGCGGGGCGGTTGGCGGAGCAGACCGGGGCGCCGCTGGCCGAACTCCTGGAACGGATTGAGTCGGACGCGCGGGGCATGGAGCGGGTGCTGGCATCGGCCACGGCGCAGGCAGCGGGCGCCCGCGCCACCGCCTGGCTGCTCGCTGGCCTGCCGCTGGGCGGCATCGCACTGGGGCACGGCATCGGCGTTGACCCACTCCACGTCCTGCTGCACACCCCGGTCGGGGCGAGTTGCGCCATCGGTGCCATCACCCTGCAATGTGCAGGCCTGGCGTGGACCGATCGCCTCGTGCGCGGCTGGCGGCGGGAGGTGTGATGCGGGCGGGCGTGGTCGTGGCGGCCTGCCTGATGGGTGCCGCAGCGGCCGCGGTGGCTTTTCCCAACCTCCGGCCCGGTGGGTCGCTCCGCCGACTCAGACGGCTGCAGGGGCACCCGCCCACCCGGCGTCGTCGCCCGGTCCCGATCCGACTCGCGGCCGGGTTCAGCGGTCTGGCCGCCGCGGTCATCATCGGCGGGGGACCCGGGCTGGTGGCCGGAGCGCTGGTGGCGGTCGGTCTCGACCGGCTGCTACGACGGCTCGAATCGGCGGCGGACCGCAGCCGCCGGCTGCGGGAGGCGGCCGACCTTCCGCTCGCGGCTGACCTGCTGGCCGCGACGTTACGTTCCGGCGCTCCCCTCGACCGGGCGGTGAGCGCCGTTGCCGACGCCCTCGCCGGGCCCCTAGGCCAGCGGCTGGGCACCGTCGGGCGTGCGTTGCACCTCGGCGGCCGGCCCGAAGAGGCGTGGGCGCACCTGTCGCCGGTGCCGGGGGCAGAAAGGATGATGAACGCCGCCACGCGCTCCTCGGCCAGCGGGGCCGCGCTCGCCGGGGCGTTGACCCGCCTCGCCGAAGATCTGCGTGCCGACCGGGCCACCGCCGCTGAGGCTGCCGCGCGACAAGCCGGGGTGCTCATCGTGCTGCCGCTGGGGCTCTGCTTCCTGCCCGCATTCATTCTCGCCGGCCTGGTGCCGGTGATCGTCGCCGTGCTGTGAACCCGTTTCAAGAGAGGAGCACCATGCTGCGCAAGATCATCGCCCGCCTGCGAGGCGATGCCGGGATGAACACCGCCGAATACGCGGTCGGCACACTCGCTGCCGTTGCCTTCGCCGGGATCCTGCTGAAAGTCCTCACCTCCGACAGCGTGCAGTCAGCGCTGACCGGAGTGATCGACCGGGCGCTGAAGTGAACTGCCGCCGGCGGGCCGGCCGCGATCGGGGGTCGTTCACCGCCGAGATGGCGGCCGGCCTTCCGGCGCTGCTGTTGCTGCTTCTCGTGGGGCTCAGCGCGGTCAGCGCGGTGACCACCAAGGCCCGGTGCGTGGACGCGGCGCGGGAGGCGGCCCTGGCTGCCTCCCGCGGCGAGTCGGGAAGCTCCGCGGCTGCCCGCTCCGCGCCGTCCGGGGCGGAGATCGCGGTGCGGGTTGACGGCGACACGGTCGTTGCGACGGTGCAGGCACCGGTGCGGGCGGTCGGTGTCCGGCTGCCCGGGTTGACCGTCGCCGCCACCGCGGTGGCAGCCGTCGAGCCGGGCGTACCGGAGCCACCGCTGTGACCAGGCGGGTATGTCGGGCGGTCCGAGCCGGTGCCGGTCGGGACCGGGGGAGTGCCTCGCTGTGGCTGCTGGCGGTCGGCCTGCTGCTGGTCGCCGCCGGCCTGGCCGGCGCGGCGGAGGGTGCGGCACGGGTAGCCCGTCACCAGGCCCGGGTAGCGGCTGACTTCGGCGCGTTGGCGGGCGCCGCCCGGTGGGTCGACGGGCCGGAGGCGGCCTGTGCCCGGGCGGCCGAACTCGTCCGCGCCAACCGTGGCCGGCTGACCTCCTGCGCCCTGGACGGTCTGGACCTGCAGATCACCGTCGAGGTGCGGGTGGCGCCGCTGCCCGGGTTGACACGACTCGCCTCCGCCACCGCACGGGCGGGCCCCGTGCGGGGCTGACCGGTCCCGGTGTGGTTCGCCTACCCCGCCGTCTGTGGCGGCACCGCGGCCGTCAGGTTGGCCAGCACCACGTCAAGGGCGGTGACCGCCGCCGCCTTGGCCAGCGGATTGTTCCCGTTTCCGCACTTGGGTGACTGGACGCATGACGGGCAGCCCGCCTCGCATCCGCACTCGGCGATGGCGTCCCGGGTAGCGCGCAGCCACGCCGCCGCCGCGTGGTAGGCCCGCTCGGCGAAACCGGCCCCGCCCGGATGTCCGTCGTAGACGAAGACGGTCGGTGCTTCCGTATCCGGGTGGGCGGCCGTGGAGAGTCCACCGATGTCCCAACGATCGCAGGTCGCCACCAGCGGAAGCAGTCCGATGGCGGCATGCTCCGCGGCGTGCAACGCCCCGGGCACATCCGCCGCCTCGACCCCCGCCTCGGCGAGCGCGGCCGGCGAGATGGTGAACCAGACCGCCACGGTGCGCAGTTCGCGGGCCGGCAGATCGAGCGGGCGGGTGTCGAGTACCTCACCCGACCTGATACATCGCCGCTGGTAGGACGCCACCTGGCTGGTCACTTCGACCTCGCCGAGGAAGAGCCCCACCGGCCCCGCATCGACATAGGAGCGCACCGCCGCCACGGATACGGAGGTCACGTCGCGGGCGTGGGTCGTCCAGTCCGGCTCCTCCGCGTGCACCAACGCGCAGGCGTCGTCCAGGTCCAGGTCATCGACGACGTACGACACGCCCTGGTGCAGATAGACCGCACCGGGGTGGAGCAGGAAATGCGACGACGAGGCGTCCACGGTGCCGAGCAGCCGCCCGGTTGACGACTCCACCACGTCGATCGGCGTGCCCCCCGTGCCGCGCAGGTCGACTTCGGGCCGCCCGGGCGGCTGCCAGTACCAGCCGGTGGGACGTCGGCGCAGCGCCCCGGCGGCCACCAGTGCCTCCACGGCGGCGGGAGCACCGTCGCCGAAGAGCGCAAGATCGGCGGAGGTCAGCGGCCCCTCGGCGGCTGCGCAGCAGAGTTGGGGGCCGAGCACGTACGGGTTGGCCGGGTCCAGGACCGTCGCCTCGATCGGCCGGCTGAAGAGCGCCTCCGGATGGTGCACCAGGTAGGTGTCCAGCGGATCATCGCGGGCAACCAGGACGGCCAGCGCCTCCCGCCCGGCCCGCCCGGCCCGCCCGACCTGTTGCCACAGTGATGCCCGGGTGCCGGGATAGCCACAGATCAGGACGGCGTCCACCCCCACCAGGTCGACCCCCAACTCCAGGGCGTTGGTCGAGGCGAGCCCGAGCAGTTCCCCGTTGAGCAGCGCCTGCTCCAGGGCCCGCCGCTCCTCCCGCAGGTAGCCGGCCCGGTAGGCCGCCACCCGGGAGCCGAGCCCCGGGACCGCCTCGTCGAGCGACCGTCGAGCCAGGGTGGCGACCACCTCGGCGGCGCGCCGGGACCGGACGAAGGCGAGGGTCCGCACCCCCGCAGCGACCGCATCGGTGAGCAGGTCGGCGGTCTCCCGCAGTGCCGACCGGCGGACCGCAGGCGGCCCCGGCGGCCCGGACGGCGGCCCGGACGGTGGGTCGGAGACGGTGGCCGGTGAGTGCGGGTCGGGCTCGGGCGTGGCGGTGCGGGACTCCGGGGAGCAGACGGGGGGCGCGGCGGTATCGGGTTCGGGGGGCAGCATCGGCGGCTCCCACAGCGCGAAGGTCAGCCCACCCCGCGGCGCGGTGTCCGCCACGACCGCCTCGACGGGAAGTCCGGTCAGCCGCTCGGCAGCCGACGCCGGATCGCCCGACGTCGCCGAGGCCAGCACGAAGATCGGGGTACGGGGCGCGTCGTCTCCCCTGCCGGCGCCACTGCGGCCGGTGCCGGGTGCTGCCGGGTGGCCACCGTAGCGGGCTGTCTGCCGGCGCAGCCGACGCAGCACATGGGCCACATGGGATCCGAACACCCCCCGGTAGACGTGGCATTCGTCGACCACCACGTAGGCCAGCCGACGCAGAAACGCCGCCCAGTTCGCATGCCGGGGCAGGATGCCGTGGTGCAGCATGTCGGGGTTGGTCAATATGAAGCGGGAATGCCGGCGGATCCACTCCCGCTCGTCGCGGGCGGTGTCGCCGTCGTAGCATGCGGGGCGTACCCCGTCGAGGCCCAGTTCGGTGATGGCGCGTAACTGATCGGCGGCGAGTGCTTTGGTGGGGGCCAGGTAGAGCACGGTCGCGCGTGGGTCGGTGAGCAACGCCGCCAGAGCCGGCAGCTGGTAGGCCAGGGTCTTGCCTGACCCGGTGCCGGTGGCGACGACGACGTGCCGCCCGCTGTACGCCAACTCCGCCGCCGTGGCCTGGTGCTGCCAGGGGGCGTCGATGCCCCGCCCTGCCAGCGCCACCCGCAGCGGCTCGGGCACCCAGTCTGGCCAGGGAACGGCGACGCCGGCGCGGGCCGCAACCCGCTCGACGTGGGTGACCGGCCCGCCCGTCGGGCCGGCGGCTGCATCGGGGCTGCGCGTCTGCAACTGGCGCAGCAGCTCATCCGCGGGCGTCCCGGCTGCCGGACATTGCCGTTGGGGCCCGCGACCTGCCGATACGGTGGCTACGGAAGTCACACCTGAACTCTCGCACTGGTGTGCGGGAATGGGAAAACGCAGGGTGGATGGAGCCTGGTGCGCCGGCGGGCCGGCGGTGGTTAGATGCCAGGAACACATCGAGGGCAGGTTGGGCTTTTCCAGTCGCCAACGGATAGCGCGGTGAATGAGCGGTGGAGCTGTCGACGGCTCGTCGAGAGGGAGCGGGATCATGGAGTTGTCGCTGACGACCCGCACCGTTGCCGAGCACACGGTGTTGGAGGTCGGCGGCGAGGTTGACGTCTACACCGCACCCCGGCTGCGGGAACGGCTCGTCGAGGTGATCGAAGGCGGTGGCCGCCGAGTCATCGTGGACCTGGGGCGGGTTGATTTTCTGGATTCGACGGGGCTGGGTGTACTGGTGGGCGCGTTGAAGCGGTTACGCGCCACCGGCGGAACCTTCGGCCTGGTCTGCGATCGGGAGTCGCTCCTCAAGATTTTCCGGATCACCGCCCTCGATCAGGTGTTTCCGCTTTATCCCACGGTCGACGCGGCGATCGGCGCGGGCCCGGCCGCCCCGACCGCATGAAGGCGACGGTCCGGTTGTCGTTCTCGCCGGCGCCGGTGCACGTGCGCACCGCCCGGCTGGTCGGCGTTGCGGTGGCCCGGCGTGCCGGCGTGGCCGAGGAGCTGCTCGACGAGATCCGGCTCGCCATCGGTGAGGCCTGTACCCGTGCCGTGGCCCTGCACCAGCAGTACGGGCTCTTGGAGCCGGTGCTGGTGGAGATGTCTGACGATGAGAGCTACACGGTACGGGTGATCGATCGGGCGCCGATCGAGGCCGGGCTGGGCCTGGTTGCACTGCCGCCGGATGAACTCGCCAACGAGGCGCTGACCGACGAGGCGTTGACCGTCGGGGTCGGCTTTGCCCTGCTCGCCGGGTTCGCCGAAGATCTGCAGGTGCGCCCCGTTGACGAGGGCATCGGCACCGAGGTTCGCATGATCTGGCCGATCGGCCGGTAGGAGGAACCCACCCGCCAGCGGCCTGCCAGCGCGTCCCTATTTTCGCCGGAACCGATCCTGCCTGTGACCGCCGGCACGGCAGCCGGTTAGAGTACGCGGGGTGATCTGCAAGTAGCATCCGGACCCCGCAACCGCGGAGAAGGATGTTCGACGCCGGGCAAGGCCGGGTGGGCCAGGGTCGGCGGAGGCCTTGCGAGCGCTATTCCTGCGTGGAGATGTCGGGCAGGTTCGTCCACCCGGCACGAGTGTTCGTTACAGGAGGACAAAGATGTCCGGGACCTTGGCCGCCGATGGCGGCGGGTTGTCCCTCACGGGTGCAAACCTGTCGTACGTCATCATCGCTGCGGTCATCGCGCTGGTGGCACTCGGCTTCGCCGCCGCTCTGGTCAGGGCGGTCTTGGCGACCGGTAAGGGAACCAGCAACATGCAGGAGATCGCCGGCGCGGTCCAGGAAGGGGCCTCGGCGTACCTGCTCCGCCAGTTCAGGACCCTCGGCGTGTTCGTGGTCATCGCCGTGGTGGTGCTGTTCCTGCTACCGGTGCAGGAGACCGCCGGCAGCGAGACCATGGTGAAGATCGGCCGGTCGGTGTTCTTCGTCGTGGGGGCCGTCTTCAGCGCCGTGATCGGCGGCGCCGGCATGGCCCTGGCCACCCGGGCCAACGTGCGGGTCGCCGCGGCGGCGCGGGCGGCAGAGGGGGGCCGCGAGGCGGCGATGAAGATCGCCTTCCGGACGGGTGGGGTCGTCGGCTTCCTCACCGTCGGTCTCGGTCTGTTCGGCGCGGCCATGGTCGTCGTCATGTACAAGGGTGACGCGCCGACCGTGCTGGAGGGCTTCGGGTTCGGTGCTGCCCTGCTGGCCATGTTCATGCGGGTCGGTGGCGGCATCTTCACCAAGGCGGCCGACGTCGGCGCCGACCTGGTCGGCAAGGTGGAGCAGAACATCCCGGAGGACGACCCACGGAACGCGGCGACCATCGCCGACAACGTGGGGGACAACGTCGGTGACTGCGCCGGCATGGCGGCCGACCTCTTCGAGTCGTACGCGGTGACGCTGGTGGCCGCGCTGATCCTGGGTCGGGCGGCCTTCGGCGAGCAGGGGCTGGTCTTCCCGCTCATCGTCTCCGCGGTCGGCGTGATCATCGCGATCGTCGGTGTCTTCATCACCCGGCTGCGCGCCTCGGACCGGACCGGTATGACCGCGATCAACCGGGCGTTCTACGCCTCCGCGGCGCTCTCCGCGGTCGTGGTGGCCGCGGTGGCCACCGTCTACCTGGAGCCGACCTGGTCGGCGATGCTCGGCGACGACTGGCGTGAGCGGCTCGGGGTGGAGGGGGACCTCACGTTCGGCCCGCGGGCGGTGGCGATCATCTCGGTGATCATCGGAATCGTGCTGGCCGCCGCGATCCAGGCGCTGACCGGTTACTTCACCGAAACGGACAAGCGGCCGGTGCAGGAGATCGGCAAGACCTCGCTGACCGGCCCGGCGACCGTGATCCTCTCCGGGATCAGCGTCGGACTGGAGTCGGCGGTCTACTCGGCCCTGCTGATCGGTGCCGGTGTCTTCGGAGCCTTCCTGCTCGGTGGTGGCTCGATCATCCTGTCGCTCTTCGCGGTGGCGTTGGCCGGAACCGGTCTGCTCACCACCGTCGGCGTGATCGTGGCCATGGACACCTTCGGCCCGATCTCCGACAACGCTCAGGGCATCGCCGAGATGTCCGGGGACGTCGACGAGAACGGGGCACGCATCCTCAACGAGCTCGACGCCGTCGGTAACACGACCAAGGCGATCACCAAGGGCATCGCCATCGCGACGGCGGTCCTCGCCGCAACCGCCCTTTTCGGCTCCTACACCAACGCCATGTCGTCTTCGCTGGCGCAGGCCGGCATCGACGATGTGGGGGCCGAGATCCTCGAGGCGCTCAACGTCTCCAACCCGGCCAACCTGGTCGGCCTGATCATCGGTGCTGCGGTGGTCTTCCTCTTCTCCGGTCTGGCCATCAACGCGGTCACCCGCTCCGCCGGCGCCGTGGTGATGGAGGTCCGCCGCCAGTTCCGGGAGCTCCCCGGCATCATGGACCGCACCCAGCGCCCGGAGTACGGCAAGGTCGTCGACATCTGCACCCGGGACGCGCAGCGTGAGCTGATGACCCCCGGTCTGCTGGCTGTCATGGCCCCGATCGCCGTGGGCTTCGGCCTCGGAGCGGGTGCCCTCGCCTCCTACCTGGCCGGGGCGATCGGTGCCGGCACCCTGATGGCCGTCTTCCTGGCAAACTCCGGTGGCGCCTGGGACAACGCCAAGAAGATGGTCGAGGATGGCGCGTACGGCGGGAAGGGCTCCGAGGCGCATGCCGCCACCGTCATCGGCGACACCGTCGGCGACCCCTTCAAGGACACCGCCGGACCGGCGATCAACCCGTTGATCAAGGTGATGAACCTGGTCGCTCTGCTGATCGCCCCGGCTGTCGTGGCCTACAGCGTGGGCACCGACAAGAACACCCCGCTGCGGATCACGATCGCCGTGGTCGCGGCGCTGATCGTCGTGGCGGCGGTCATCTACAGCAAGCGCCGGCCGTCGACGATGAGCGACACCGGGCAGGGTCCGGGCGGAGCCGGCGCGGGCAGCCCCGACCAGCACCCCGAGGCGGCGAACGCGTAACACCCGCAAGGCGTGAGCTGGGGGCCCTTCCCGCGGGAAGGGCCCCCACTGCCCGAGTTGATCAGGGAGTTGGTGCACCGACACGCCGGGCGACACGCCCACCAAGTCCCTGATCAACTCCTGCCTTGCCGGGGGTGAGTCGCGGTACCGCACGCCGGTGGCGCGGCGCGGAGAAAGCCGTACGCTGCAACCCATGGGTACCCCGCGAGCGATGATCGCCGCCCGGCTCACGGTGGTGCTCGCCGCCCTCGTGATCTTCGTTGGTGGATGTGGTGGGGGGCCGAGTGCGCGGGCCTGGGCCGCGTCGGTCTGCACGGCGCTCACCCCCTGGCGGGCGGAGATCAGCAGTTTGACCAGCGGCACTGACCAACAGATGACGGCGCAGACCACCCCGGCGCAGGCCAAGGAGAACCTGGTCCGCCTCCTCGGCGGCGCCGAGGCCGCCACTGAGACCGCCCGACGGAAGGTGGTGGCAGCCGGCGTGCCCGATGTCGAGCAGGGGGAAGCTGTGGCGCGTGGCTTCGTCGAATCGTTGGGCGCCGTCCGGGATGCCTACGGCAGGGCTAAGAAGCGGATCGAGGAGCTGACCACCGGGCAGGCCGCCGCCTTCTACGACGGTGTCGAATCGACGATGAAGACCCTCAACCGGGAGTACAACGAGAGCGCCCTGGACACCAGCACCCTCAATTCCATGGATCTCAAGCGGGCCTTCGACGAGGCTCCCGAGTGCCGCTGATCCGGTCGGGGTGGCCCCTCCCGCACCGCCCGGGCGGGGTTGCCGGGGTACGGTGTCGCAGTCTGGCGCGATGCGGCTGCGTGGAATGCCCTGCAACCGGCATCATCGTCTCGTACGCCCGGCGCTTTGCCGCCCGCACCACCTAGAGTCGGACAGCGCGTTACGTTGGACATCGAGTTTCCGCTGGACCGGTTCTCCGGTCGACGGGAGCCCGGACCGACCTGGGGGGGCCAGGTCGGGCAGGACAGGTGAGCCGAGGTCAGGAGAACATGCCGAGCAACGCCAGCAGCCGTCTGGTCATCGTCGAGTCGCCGGCGAAGGCCAAGACGATCTCGGGCTATCTCGGCCCGGGGTACGTCGTCGAGGCCAGCTACGGGCACGTGCGCGACCTGCCGCGTAGCGCCGACGAGATTCCGGCCGCCTACAAGGAGGAGCCGTGGGCGCGGCTCGGCGTCAACGTCGATCAGGGGTTCGCAGCGCTCTATGTCGTCTCCCCCGACCGTAAACAGCAGATCGCCAAGCTGACCAAACTGGTGAAAGAGGTCGACGAGGTCCTGCTCGCCACCGACGAGGACCGCGAGGGCGAGGCGATCGCCTGGCACCTGGTGGAGACCCTCAAACCAAAGGTGCCGGTCAAGCGGATGGTCTTCCATGAGATCACCAAGCGGGCGATCCAGAACGCGGTGGCGAACCCCCGCGATATCGACCGCGATCTCGTTGATGCGCAGGAGGCGCGGCGCATCCTGGACCGGCTCTACGGCTACGAGGTTTCGCCGGTGCTGTGGAAGAAGGTCAAGCCGCGTCTCTCCGCCGGCCGGGTGCAGTCGGTGGCCACCCGCATCGTGGTCGAGCGTGAGCGGCAGCGCATGGCCTTCCGTACCGCCGAATACTGGGACATCGCGGCGACGCTGGCGGTCGCCGACGGTGGCGAGGGCCCGCAGAGCTTCGGCGCCACCCTGATCGCGTTGAACGGTGACCGTATCGCCACCGGTAGGGACTTCGAGGCGACCACCGGGCAGGTGAAGCCGGGTATCGTCGTGGTGCATCTGGACGCCGATGGCGCCCGCGGGTTGGCCGCCCGCCTGGACGGGCAGCCGTTCACGGTCACCCGCGTCGAGGAGAAGCCGTACCGACGGCGGCCGTACCCGCCGTTCATCACCTCCACTCTGCAGCAGGAGGCGGCCCGGAAGCTGCGGCTCTCGTCGCAACAGACGATGCGGATCGCGCAGCGGCTGTACGAGAACGGCTACATCACCTACATGCGGACCGACTCGGTCAACCTGTCGGAAACGGCGCTGGCCGCGGCCCGCCGGCAGATCGCCGAACTGTACGGCGACCGCAACGTGCCGCCGGAGCCGCGCCGCTACCGGGGCAGGGTGAAGAACGCCCAGGAGGCGCATGAGGCGATCCGGCCCGCTGGCGACACCTTCCGCACACCGGGGGAGCTGGCCAATGAGTTGTCCGCGGAGGAGTTCAAGCTCTACGAGTTGATCTGGCGGCGCACCATCGCCTCGCAGATGACCGATGCGGTCGGTTCCAGCGTGTCGGTGCGGATCCGGGCGGTCTCCAGCGCCGGGGAGGAGGCCGATTTCGGTGCCATCGGGAAGACCATCACCGATCCCGGGTTTCTGCGTGCGTACGTCGAATCCTCCGATGACGAGAACGCGGAGGCCGAGGATGCTGAGCGGCGGCTGCCGAACCTGGTCAAGGATCAGCCGCTGACCGCCCGGGAACTGTCCGCGGTGGGGCACCAGACCCAGCCACCGGCCCGCTACACGGAAGCGTCGCTGGTGAAGGCCTTGGAGGAGTTGGGCATCGGCCGCCCGTCGACGTATGCGTCGATCATGCAGACGATCCAGGACCGGGGGTACGTCGTCAAGCGCGGTCAGGCGCTGATCCCGTCCTTCGTCGCCTTCGCCGTGGTGGGGCTCCTCGAGCGTCACTACCCCCGGCTGATCGACTACGACTTCACCGCAACCATGGAGAACGACCTGGATGAGATCGCCGGTGGCGAGCATGCCGCGGTCGATTTCCTCACCTCGTTCTACTTCGGCGGGGATGGCGGCGATGCGTCGATCGCCCGGTCGGGCGGGCTGAAGAAGCTGGTCACGGAGAAGCTCGGCGAGATCGACGCCCGGGCGATCAACTCGATTCCCCTGTTCCGGGACGAGCAGGGGCGCGACGTGGTGGTCCGGGTCGGCCGGTACGGACCGTACCTGCAGCGGGCGCTGCCCGGTACGGAAGCGGTTCCGTCCGGGGTGGCGGGGGCCGAGGGCGAGGGGGCACGCGAGGCGGCCGGCGACCGGGTGTCGATTCCGGAGGGCGTCGCACCGGACGAGTTGACGCCGGAGAAGGTCAACGAGCTGTTCCTCGGCGGGGGTGGTGAGCGCAAACTCGGCGAGCATCCGGAGACCGGGGAGCCGGTGGTGTTGAAGTCCGGCCGGTACGGTCCGTATGTCTCTACCGGTGACCGCAACGTCTCCCTGCTGCGTTCCCAGTCGCCGGAGTCGGTCACGTTGCCGGATGCGCTCAAGCTGCTGACCCTGCCCCGGCTGGTGGGGGTCGGCCCGGACGGGGCGGAGGTGTTCGCCGCCGCCGGCCGGTACGGCCCGTACGTCAAGCGGGGTGACGAGTACCGCTCGCTGGACTCCGAGGAGAAGATTTTCGCGGTCTCCCTGGAGGAGGCGCTGGCGCTGCTGGCCGCCCCGAAGACCCGCCAGCGGCGGGCGGCGGCGCCGCCGCTGCGTGAGTTGGGGGCCGACCCGCTGACCGAGAAGCCGTTGGTGATCAAGGATGGCCGGTTCGGTCCCTACGTCACTGACGGGGAGACCAACGCGTCGCTGCGCCGCGGTCAGACGCCGGAGGAGCTGAGCCTGGAGCAGGCGTCGGAGATGCTGGCGGAGAAGCGGGCTAAGGGGCCACGGAAGAAGGCCACCAAGAAGGCCGCGAAGAAGGCGACCGCGAAGAAGGCCACGACGAAGAAGGCGACGGCTGCGGAGGAAGCGGCGCCGGCCAAGAAGGCGACCGCGAAGAAGGCTGCGGCGAAAAAGGCAGCGCCGAAGAAGGCTGCCGCCGCCGGGGAGTGACCGTTCCTCGTCAGAGGCCGAGGACCCGTTCGGTGTAGGCGTTGGCGAAGATCCGATCGGGGTCGAGCCGGTCGCGTACGGCGAGGAAGTCGGCGAAGCGGGGGTAGGCCGGTCGCAGCGACTCCGCGTCGCGGTAGTGCAGCTTGCCCCAGTGGGGGCGGCCGCCCATCGCCGCCGCCACCTCTTCGAAGGCTTGGAAGTACGGTTCGTACGGCGCGCCGACGTACTGGTGGATCGCCAGGTACGCCGATTCCCGCCCGTACCCGTGCGACAGCCAGATGTCGTCGGGGGCGGTGAACCGTACCTCGATGGGGAAGAGCACCTTGAACGGCAGCGCGTCGATGATGCGCCGCAGTGCGGTGAGGGCTTCGGGCAGGGCCGGGCGCGGCAGCGCGTACTCCATTTCGACGAAGCGGACCCGGCGGGGGGTGCAGAAGACCTTGTGGGAGAGGGCGGTGTAGGTGCGGGCGGTCAAGGCGCGGGCGGAGACGGCGCTGATGGCCGGCACGACCGTGGGTATCGCCCGGCCGAGGCGGCACGCGCCGGCGAAGACGGTGTTGGAGAGGAAGTCGTCATCGAGCCAGCCGCGCAGGCGGGACAGGGGCCGGTGGTTGGCGGTCACCCGGTTGTTGGCTTTGATCTGTACCCGCTCGGTGTAGGGGAACCAGTAGAACTCGAAGTGGTCGTTCTCGGCGGTGTGTCCGGGCAGGTCGGCCAGGACCGCTGCGAGCGGCGCGGGGCGTTCGTCGGCCTGGAGCAGGAATGCGTCGACGCAGCGGAGGGTGACGTTGACGATGACGCCGAGCGCGCCGAGCCCGACGCGGGCCGCGGCGAAGACATCGGGGTGTTCGGTGGCGGAGCAGCGCAGCACCTCACCGGCGGCGGTGACGAGGGTGAGGCCCTCCACAAAGGTTGAGAGGCAGCCGTGGTCGGCGCCGGTGCCGTGGGTGCCGGTGCTGATCGCGCCGGCAACGGTCTGGGCATCGATGTCGCCGAGGTTGGGCAGCGCCAGACCGTGGGCGAGGAGTAGGTCGTTGAGCATCCGCAGGGGCGTGCCGGCCTCTACGGTGACCCGGCGCTGCGCCGTATCGACGGAGACGAGGCCGGTGAGCTGGGACAGGTCTATCCGCCGGTCGTCGGCGTGGGCAATGTCGGTGAAGGAGTGGCCGCTGCCGACGGGTTTGATCCGCCGGCCGGTTCCGGCGGCCGTACGGACCGCGGCCACCACCTCCTCTTCGGTGGTGGGGGTGAGCACCGCCGCGGCGGTGGCGCGCTGGTTCCGGGCCCAGTTCGACCAGCCGGTGGTGGGGCCCGCGGGGGTGGCGGTGCCGCGCATGCGACCTCCCAGCAGGTAGCTACTGCCCGGCAGGAATGTGAGTAGCCTTCATATCAGGCTGGTCGGGCTGCGTAAAGAGCGTCGCCGTTCGATTCCCCTCGTCGAACAGTCCCGCCGCGCACCCCTCGGGTAACGTTCGAGAGTCGGGCGCGATCCACGCCCGCCCGCGCCGAAGGGGAGTGGGGACGTGCCCAGATCAGCCGTAGCTGCCGGCCCGTTGCGTCGAGTCCCGGTGCAGGGCCGCAGCGTGGCCCGAGTGCAGCGCATGCTCGATGTCTGCGCGGAACTGATCGACGAGGTGGGCTACGAGGGGCTGACCACGACGCTGCTGGCCGAGCGGGCCGGGGTGGCGATCGGGTCGGTATACCAGTTCTTCCCGGACAAGCGAGCGATCGTCCAGGCCCTGACCCAGCGCAACATGGACGCCTATCTCGGGCGGCTCGCGGAACGGCTCGACAGCGGCGACTTCACTCACTGGTGGGACGGGGTCGACGCGGCGATCGACGAGTACATCGCGATGCACCGCTCGACCCCCGGCTTCCGTACCCTGCACTTCGGCGACGTCGTCGATCCGCACCTGCTCGACGCCGACCGCGACAACAACTCGGTCATCGCCGAACAGCTCGTGCAGGTGCTGATCCAGCAGTTCGACATCTCCGACACCCCCCGCCTGCGGTTCGCGCTGCAGATCGCGGTGGAGACCGGGGACGCGCTGATCAAGCTGGCGTTCCGCCGGGACCCCGACGGCGATGACGCGGTGCTGACCGAGGCGAAGGCACTCATCCGCGAATACCTGCACCGCCACGTCGACGCCGGACCGCCCAAGCCGGCACCGGAGTCATAGGAGCCGTTACCCGAGTCTGTTGCCGCACTCCCCGCAGAACATCGCCCCGATCTTGTTGCCGCCGTGACCGCAGCCGGGGCAGCGGACCGTCGGCGCCAGCGATGTGCCGCACGAGGCGCAGAATTTGCCCCCGTCCACCTTTGCGCCGCACCCGGGGCAGGCGACGACCGCCCGCGTCTGCATGTCCAGGTCGGAGGTCCAGTTGACGTCCTTGGCCTTCTCCCAGATCTGCTCCCGCTGTGCGGCGGCCTGCGCCCGGGCCAGCTCCTCGGCCACAATCGGCGCACAGCGCAGGCACTGGCCGATCTCGTCGTTCCAGCACATCGCGGCACACATCCAGTCACTGCAGCCGCGGCACTGCCGGAATTCGCCGCGTACCTGCTCGACCGCCTCGGCCAGCGCCTTGTCCTTGGCGGCGGAGTTGGTGGCCCGGTCGTACTGCCACTGATCGGCCGACCGGCTCAGATCCTGGGCGACCCCGCCGAACATGGACCCGACGGCGCGTAGAAATCCGCGCCCGGTCTCCAGGTTGTCCCGTTTGAAGGGCGAGCGGTATCCGTTGCCGCAGCGCTCGCAGCGGAATTCAAACTGGTAACCCTGTGTGTTGGAGAGATCCTGAACGTTATCCGTGAAAGGAATGAGAGCTGTCACGGCACGGAGGCTAGTGAACGATGTCAAATCTCGATATCAGCGGAACAGACGAGGAACCGTCGCCAGTAGATCAGTTCTTCCGTGGGACGGACGGGCTGCCCGGCTGGCGGGAAGGAGGCGCACAGGTTCCGCGGCCGGCGGGCCGGCTCACAGGAACGCCTGCTCCTCGCCGCGATAGGTGGGGACGGAGGAGATGACCTGCTCGCCGTCGATGAGGTGCAGTTCGTTGACGTGCTCGCAGAGTTCGCCCGCCTTGGCATGCCGAAACCACACCCGGTCGCCGATGCGCAGCCGGTCCGCGGCCGCCCCGGCCAGCGGTGTCTGCACCTCACCGGCCCCTTCTGCGCCGATCAGGGTCAACCCGGCCGGCAGCCACGGGCTCGGTAGTCGGCTCCGCTCCGCTGGGCCGGAGGCGATCCACCCGCCGCCGAGCACGGTCGCGATGCGGGGGCTCGGTCGACGCACCACGGAGAGGGCGAAGAAGGCTGCCGGGGCCGGCCGCCAGGCCCGGTAGCCGTCGAAGAGCGTCGGCCCGTAGAGGCCGGAGCCGGTGGTCACCTCGGTCACGGCGGTGTCCGCGCAGGTCGCGGCCACGCTGCCGGTGCCACCGCCGTTGATGAATTCCAGGGCGGCGTGTTCCCGTACCGCGGCCACCGCCGCGCTGCGCCGGAGCAGCAGCTCCTGGTACGACCGGCGCTGCACCGCCCGGATCAACGCGCCGCGCAGCGCCTGCCGGGGTGGCGCGTCGGCCAACCCGGCGATCTGCGCCTCGTACGCCATCAGGCCGACCAGCCGGAACCCGCGGCGACCGGTGATGTGCGCTGCGAACGCTTTCGCGTCGGCGGGTGAGTGCACCGGCGAGCGGCGGACCCCGATGTGCAGCCGGTCGCCGGGGCCGCCGCCCAGCGGGCGCCAGGAGGCGTCAAGTTCGAGGCAGACGCGGATCGGCGCCCGCTGGTCGGGGGCAACGACCGTGTCGACCAGGTCGAGCTGCGCGGGGCTGTCCACCATGAGGGTCACGGCGGTGGTCAGTGCCTCGTCCATGGCCAGCTCGCGCAGCGCCGACCTGTCCGTGGTGGGGTAGGCGACCAGCGCGTCCCGGGTGACGCCGCTCCGGACCAGCCAGATCGCCTCGGCCAGGGTGTAGGCCATCACCGCGTGCCAGCCGGGGGTGGCCAGCGCCCGCGTCAGCAGCGCCCGGCAGCGCACCGATTTGCTGGCGATGCGGAGGGGCTTGCCGGCGGCCCGACCAGCCAGTGCGGCGGCGTTGCGGTCGAAGGCGGCGAGGTCGACCACGGCGAAGGGTGGTTCCAGGTGTGCTGTCGCCCGTTCCAGGCGCTCACGCAGGTTGTCGCGTTCGTGCAGGGGCATGGCGTGCACGCTAGTGGCTGGACCGGCTAATCCGAAATCCTCTCGCATCTGTGGGTGGGGGCATGCCCCCACCCTGCCCTTAGGGAAGGCGGATCAGGGCAATGTCGGGGCCGGGGGCGTCGCGCAAGCCGATTAGAGTGTCACCGGGGGAGCCCAGCGATGGGCCGCTACATGGAGGTAGGGCCATCGATACGAATTCCGGCGCAGCGGGGGGCGAGGGGCCCGTGGGGGCAGCGCCTTCGGCTGGCGTCGACCTGTCCGGTTCCAAAGCACTGCGGTCGGTTCTGCGGATCCGCCCGTTCCGGCGGCTGTGGCTGGTACTCAGCGTCGCATCCCTCGGCGACTGGCTCGGCCTGCTCGCCACGTCGATCTTCGCGGCCGACCAGGTGGAGAGTGATGTCGCCAAGGGCTTCGCCTTCGGCGGGGTGATCGCGGTCCGGCTGCTGCCGGCGCTCGTGCTCGGCCCGGTGGCCGGGGTCCTCGCCGACCGTTTCGACCGGCGCTACACCATGGTCGTCTGTGACCTGCTGCGGTTCGTGCTCTTCGCCTCCATCCCGGTGGTCGCGCTCTTCGGCTTCGGTGGCGCCGTCACGGTCGGCTGGGCGGCCATCGCCACCTTCCTGATCGAGAGCATCACCCTGATCTGGATCCCGGCCAAGGAGGCCGCGGTCCCCAACCTGATCCCGCGAGCCCGGCTGGAGATCTCCAACCAGCTGACCCTGATCACCACCTACGGCCTCACCCCGGTGCTGGCCGCGGTCATCCTCGCCGCCCTGGATGCGGCCCTGCGCGCGCTCGCCCCCGGAGGAACCCCCTCCGCATGGGCCGCGGCGCCCGAGCTGTCGCTCTACTTCAACTCGCTCTCCCGGCTCGCCACCGCGATCGTCGTCTTCTACGGCATCAAGGAGATCAGCGGGCGGGCCGCACAGGGCGGGCGCGCTGAGGGGATGCTGCGCCAGTTCGCCGACGGCTGGAAGTTCATCGGCAAGACCGCCCTGGTGCGGGGGCTGGTCCTCGGCATCTTCGGCGCCTTCGCCGCCGGCGGTGTCGTCATCGGCACCTCCACCTTCTTCACCGCCTCCCTCAACGCCGGTGAGGCGGCCTTCTACCTGCTCTTCGGGGCGATCTTCGTTGGGTTGGCGCTCGGTATCGGCCTGGGCCCGCTGATCGTGCGTGACCTGTCCCGGCGCCGCTGGTTCGGCATGAGCATCGTGCTCGCCGGCGCTTCCGTACTCTTCCTCGCCGCAGCGATCCACCTGTCGATGGCGATCCTCGGCGCGGTGCTGGTCGGCGCCGGGGCGGGCATGGCCTTCCTCTCCGGCGTCACACTGCTCGGCGGGGAGATCGCCGACGAGGTACGCGGACGCGTCTTCGCCGTGGTCCAGATCGGTGCCCGACTCGTCCTGATGCTGGCGATCTCGTTGAGCAGTGCCCTGGTCGGCGTGGCCGGCTCGTGGCGGATGCCGATCGCCAACCTCGGCGTCTCGGTCTCGTCGACCCGGCTGCTGCTGCTGGTCGCCGGCGTCGCGGGCATCTTCACTGGGATCAGCGCCTTCCGCCAGATGGACGACAAACCCGGCGTGCCGGTGCTGCCCGACCTCTGGGGATCGATGCGCGGCCGACCGCTCTCGCCCGCCGAGCCGCAGGCTTGGCAGGGCCTCTTCGTGGTCTTCGAAGGCGGCGAGGGATCCGGGAAATCCACCCAGGCGACACTGCTGGCCGAGGCGCTGCGTCGACAGGGGCGGGAGGCGGTCGTCACTCGGGAGCCCGGCGCCACCGACGTGGGCGAACGCATCCGGAGCCTGGTGCTCGACCCCGGCAGCGATCTTGTCCCCTCGCCCCGAGCGGAGGCCCTGCTTTACGCGGCCGACCGCGCCCACCATGTCGCCACCGTGATCCGCCCGGCGTTGGCCCAGGGGGCGATCGTGATCAGCGACCGCTACGTCGACTCGTCCCTGGCCTACCAGGGAGCCGGTCGGACCCTCCCCGTCGATGAGGTCTCCTGGCTCTCCAGTTGGGCGACGGGTGGACTCAAACCTGATCTGGTCGTGCTGCTCGACATCGATCCTGCCCAAGGCTTGCGGCGGGCCGCCGCCCGTGGGGCGGCCGACCGGTTGGAGAGCGAATCGCTCGCCTTCCACGAACGGGTCCGCTTCGCCTTCCTCGACCTGGCCGCGGCGGACCCGAAGCGCTACCTGGTGCTCGACGCCTCCCGCCCGGTCGAGGCGATCAGTGCTGCGGTAGCCGATCGGGTCAGCGACATGCTTGCCGAAGCGGATTCCGACGACCACTCCACGACGCCGGGTTCCTCCACCTCGGCAGAGCCGGGCCGGAGCACCGCTCCGGCGTTGCCCCCTCCGGTCGAGAAGCCGCGTGGGAGGAGCTCGGGGGCACCGAGCGGAACGCCCCGCAAGCGGTCGGGTGGTGACCGGGCCGACGGGCTAGAGTTGGAACGCAGAGCGCTATGACGACCGATCTGCTGCCCGGAGTCTTCGCCGACCTGGTCGGCCAGAAGGAGACGGTCGGGACGCTACGCGCGGCCGCCGCGGCGGCCGCAGCCGGGCTCGACGGTGACGAACGCGCCGGCGCCGGCATGACCCACGCCTGGATCTTCACCGGCCCGCCCGGCTCCGGTCGGTCCGTCGCCGCCCGGGCCTTCGCCGCCGCTCTCCAATGTAATCGGGGCATCGGCTGCGGTGACTGCGCCGGCTGCCACACCACGCTCGCCGGCACTCACGCCGACGTCCGCTTGGTCATCCCGGAAGGGCTGTCGATCAGCGTCGCCGAGATCCGCGAGCTGGTGCTGCGCGCGGCGAGCGCCCCCGCCGGCGGCCGCTGGCAGATCGTGATCATCGAAGATGCCGACCGGATGGGGGAGCGGGCCGGCAACGCGCTGCTCAAAGCGATCGAGGAGCCGTCCCCGCGGACCGTCTTCCTGCTCTGCACCCCCTCGACGCACCCCGATGACATCTCGGTGACCATCCGGTCCCGGTGCCGGGTGGTGTCCCTGCGCCAGCCCTCCGCCGAGGCCGTCGCGACCGTGCTCACCGCCCGGGACGGCATCCCCGACGACCTGGCCGCCTGGGCTGCCGCGGCCGCCCAGGGCCACATCGGCCGGGCCCGCCGACTGGCCCAGGACCCGCAGGCCCGCGAACGCCGCGACGCCGTACTCGCCCTACCGCGACAACTCACCGGCATCGGGGCCTGCTTCGACGCGGCCGCCGCTCTGATCGAGTCGGCCAAGGCCGAGGCCGAGACCGCCGTCACGGAGATCGACGCCGCTGAGCGGGCCGCGCTGGAGACAGCGTTGGGCAAGGGGGGCACCGGACGGGGGGCCGCCGGCGCGATCCGCGGCGCTGCCGGACAGCTCAAGGAGCTCGAACGCCGCCAGAAGTCCCGGGCCACCCGGGCGCACCGTGACGCCCTCGACCGGGCCCTGATCGACCTGGCCGGCTTCTACCGCGACGTGCTGACGGTCGCGCTGGGCGCCCCGGTCGCGCCGGTGCACACCGATGCGACCCCGATGGCTACGGCCGCCGCCCAGAGGTGGAGCGCGGAGAGCACCCTGCGCCGGCTGGAGGCGGTACTGGAGTGCCGAGCGGCGATCGACGCGAACGTCAAGCCGCAGATCGCCGTCGAAGCGATGATGCTCGCTCTCTGGCGCGACTGACTCTTCCCTTGACGGTTGCCGAACGGTACGGTTCGGTTCCATAGTGCAACGCTGCGCAGGGGAGGAACCGGTCGATGTCACGGGAAATCGACGAGGCCTGGGTCGAGGAGGCGGTCGAGCGCTACCGCCGTATCGAGTCGTTGCAGGCCGAGTTCGACCGGGCGGTCGGCCGTATCGAGGTCAATGTCCGCTCCCCTGACGGGCTGGTCGAGGTGGCCGTCACCGCGGCCGGCACCATCACCGACGTCCGTTTTCTCGCCCCCCTGACCGGCCGTACCAGCGATGCCGTGGCCCGCTCGGTGCGGGCCGCGGTGACCGCGGCGGCCGATGCGGCGCGGTGGGCCCGGGAGAAGCTGCACGCCGAGACGTTCGGCGAATACCGGCGGCTGACGGAGGACTGAGTGGGAAGCCTGCCTGCCCTCGCCGGGCGGCTCGACGAAGCCGCCGCCACCCTCACCACCACCGCCATGGCAACCGTCAGCCCGCCCCAGCGGACCTTCGGTGCTGACATGCCGGGCCGGTTCGGCGAGTTAGGGCGCGCCCTGGCCGGGCAGTGTGTGGTGGCGATCGACGCCCGCCTCCGGGAGGCCAGGGAAGCGGCGGAGCTCCTCGCCGAAACCGCCGCCGCCGCACGCAGCGCCGCCGATTCCTATGCGGATGTCGATCATGCTGCTCGCCGTCGACAGGTCGAGGAGGGTTGATGGACGCGCTGGACCATCTCTTCGGGCCCGCCACCGACCTGCTCCGCCGGGTCGACGAGCTGCTCGCCGAGGACGGCGCCCCCGATGGGCACCGGATCTGGCCGCTGCTGCGCCGGATGCGGACCCTGCCCGGGGCGGCGGCCGAAGCCGTCGCCGCCCTGCACCCGGAGCCGGTGACCACCGCCGCTGCCGAGCTGCGCGCACTGGTCGAGGCGTACGGCGAGGCGGGCGCGACCCTGATGGCAGAGGTCGAATGGGAGGGTGGCGCAGCCGGCGCGTTCGCGACCCGCCGCAACGCGCTCGCCGCGCATCTGGACGGAGGCTCGGAGAGCCTTGCGGGACGGCTGGCGGAGAGCGTCTCCTTTCTGGACGCGGTCGCGGACTGGATGTCGGCCGGGCGGGCAGCCCTGGTGCGCACCCTCGCCGAGGTGCTCGGCTCGGCGGAGGCGGTCGCGATCCTCCTCGGCCCTCGCGCCGCGTCAACGGCTGGCCCCACCGACGAGTTCGGCGCGGTGGCGACGGTTGCGCTCACCGCGCCAGCGGCCGCCGCGGAGATCGGTGCCCGGGTGCTGACGACGGTGGCGGACATCCATGACCGCGGGGAGGTGCTCCGCCAGCAGGGGTCGCCGAAACTCACCAAGATCGCGACCTTCCGGCCGCCCTCAGTCGCTGCCCGCCTCGACAGCACGACCCGGATGGCCTTCTGAGCCGGCCCGGATCCGCATAGGCTGTCGACATGGGCATGCTGTGCGCGGTCAGCTTCAACCGGTACGGTCGGCTCTACTACTTCGACCCCGGGGATGTGCTGCCGGCGGTGGGGGACCGGGTGCTGGTGCCCACCGATGACGGGCCCGAGGTGGCTGAGTGTGTGTGGGCCGCCCAGTGGGTCAACGAGGACACCAGCGGGTTTCCCCGCCTGGTCGGTCTGGCCACCGAGGACGACCTGCAACGTGATCAGTTGCAGCGCAAACGTAAGGCGGAGGCCAAAGTGGCCGCCAAGCAGCTGATCCGCGAGCACGGCCTGCCGATGAAGGTGATTGCCGTCGACCATGTGGGGATGGGTGGCAGCTCAGGCGAGCGGACCACCATCTACTTCACGGCACCGCATCGGGTCGACTTCCGCGCCTTGGTCCGTGACCTGGGCGCCACCCTGCAGTGCCGGGTGGAGTTGCGGCAACTGTCGGCACGGGACTCGGCGCGTGCGCAGGGAGGCATCGGGTCCTGCGGCCGCGATCTGTGCTGCGCGACGTTCCTGACGGATTTCGAGCCGGTCACCATCCGCATGGCCAAGGAGCAGGACCTGCCGCTCAACCCGATGCGTATCTCCGGCGCCTGTGGTCGCCTCATGTGCTGCCTGAAATTCGAACATCCTCTCTACCAGAAGTTTCATGCCACAGCGCCGGCGATCGGGGAACGGGTCTCCACCCCGGAGGGCAGCGGCCGGGTGGTCGGGCAGAGCGTGCCGCGTGATGCGGTGACGGTGCGGTTGGACGCTGACGGCTCCCGCTTCTCGTGCAGCCGGGCCGCCATCTGCGGCCCCCGCCGAGCCCACGACGAACACTATGGCGGCTAGCGAATGGTGATCGGCGGTTCGGCGAGGCGGGCCCGCAGCGGCTCGGCCGGCTCCAGCCACGGCGCCTCGGGTGCGCCATCGGGGTCGGCCCGCCAATCCCGGCATACCCGGTCCACCGCCACCGGATAGATCGTCAGCACGCCGTCGGCGGCGATGTGCAGGCGTAGGAAGCTCTTCGCATCCTCGATGCCCTGCCCGGCGAAGAGCTCGTTGAGGTTGACCCCGAACGCCCCGGCGACCAGCAGATAGGCGGCGGTCACCTGGCTGGCGACCAGCCCGGCGAGCGGCCCGTAGAGCACCGCCGCGGCCGCCACCGGCAACGGCCAGGGCCAGTGGAGGAACGGCAACTGCAGCCAGGCCCACGTGCCGACCACGGCCAGCCCGATGTGCGCCAACCCGTGCCCGACCCCCAGGATCCCGTGCCGGATGCGTCGCCTGCCTGCGACGGTCGGCGGTTTGGCGAAGAAGACCGCACCGAGGAGTGTGCCGACCAGCATGATCGCCAAGGGGATGGTGAAGAGCCGTTGCTCGGTGGCGTCGGGGCGGCCCACCATCAACCCGGCCATGGCGAGCATGAGCAGGGCGTGCACCCCACCGAGGAGTGCGGCAAAGCCGGGGTTGCGCAGCGGCAGGCGGCGGAAGATGCCCCACCGGTAGCGGCGGGACCGCTCCACCTCCGGATAGCGCCCCGCCAGGCGGTAGGTGCGGCGGGGGCTGGCCAGGCGGGCCAGCGTCGTGCGTGGCGGCACCTCGATCTGCTCCGGCAGCTTATGGGTGGGGTAGAGGTAGGCGCCCCCGCCGCCGCAGGTCACCAACTGGCGATCAGGTTCGGCATACCGGGCATAGTGGTGCAGGTCGCCGGAGAGCATGAGCTTCACCTGCGCCCCGGTCGGTGCGATGACCGTACGGATGAAGTAGTCGATCGTGTCGTACGCCTGCGGATCGTCGGCGGCTTTCACCCACGCGGGCGCCGGCACCGCCAGAATCACCCGGTCCTGCGGTCCCAGCCGGGCCGCGGCCTGTTCGAAGTAGCTGAGCTGCGGCTCATCCA
This sequence comes from Micromonospora sp., assembly GCA_036278255.1. Classification (GTDB taxonomy): domain Bacteria; phylum Actinomycetota; class Actinomycetes; order Mycobacteriales; family Micromonosporaceae; genus DASULK01. The sequence goes on along the minus strand of DASULK010000070.1, from coordinate 18,773 downwards.
GGTACGCCCCGAACTGCTCGTCGAGGGCGAAGAGCCACCAATTGGCCGGCAGTTGAACCGCGAAGTATGAGCGGGACTGCTCGGTCCGCCAGCCACCGATTTCCGCGTTGCGGCGGCGGGCGAAAATCCGCAGGAAGGCGGTCAGGCCGTCGTACCAGTCATGGTTGCCCGGCACCGCATAGAGCGTGGGGCGCGGCCCTTCGGTCGGTGGCTGCGGCAGCGCCGCCTGGTAGGGGCCCTTGCAGCGGTTCTCGTAGGCGGTGTTGCTCGCCGTCGGATAGACCTGGTCACCGCCCATCACCAGCACCTGGCCGCGCGGCAGCGGCTGCCCGTCGAGGTCCAGGTGGGGCTGCGCCAGCAGGTACGCAACCGAGTAGGTGGCGTTGAAGCCGTCACCCAGGTCGGCGACATAATCGAGCCAGAGTTCCCCGTCGGTACCGGGCTGCTGATAGACCCGGGCGGGCAGGGCGCTCTGCATCTCCCGTTTGTCGAGGTACGCCCCGAAGAGCATCGCCAGCAGGGTGCGTATCCCGGTGCTGACCAGCAGCAGCGGCGCCAGCCAGGGCACCGGCTGGCGTGGGGTGAACCCCAGCTCCCGCGGGTCGAGGGAACGCGGGCGGCTCTGCTGGGCAACCTCTGCCGCCGCGGCTGCCCCCACATCCTTGGCGGCGGGCTCCTGCGCCCCGTGCTTCCCAGCTGTCCCGTGCTGCTCGTCTGTCACGCGTTGGGAGCCTAGTCGCGGAAGATCGCCCCGACTATCCCCGTACGTCGATGAAAGCTTGCCTGGTCAGATCTTGGACGCGCCGCCTCGCCGCCAGCCGGCTTTGTCCAAGATCTGCTCGGGTGGGAAACCCGTGCTGGCGGGGGCCGGCGAATGCCGTACACTTGCCGGCGTTGCCGCCTTAGCTCAGTCGGCAGAGCGACGCACTCGTAATGCGTAGGTCATCGGTTCGATTCCGATAGGCGGCTCGATGAAGAAGCCCAGGTCATCGGCCTGGGCTTCGCCGTTTTCCGAGGTCGATCACGCCGCCGGTGGCGGTGCGGGTCCTTAGATAGTCCTTGTCCCGCGCAGCGAACGCCTCGTCCCGCCGGTTGGCGACCGCGTCCAGATCGTCACCGAACAGACCCGTGTACACGTCCAGCGTCATCGACGCCGAGGCGTGCCCGAGTATCCGCTGCACCGCCTTGGCGTTCGCACCCGCCGCGACACCTGCAACGCGGACGTCTCACCCCGCCGCAGCCCGGTGTAGGCCAGAAACCGGACCAGCAGCCCGTACCGTCCGCACGCCTCCGCGAGCCTCGCCACCTGGTCGTGGTCGAGAAACACCGGTTCCTCCCGCACCACCCGGGACAGCCGCGCACCTCCGGCCGGATTCCGAGACATGCGGCTGTCGCGCACGGCATGTACCAGGGCGAGCGACGGCACCCGGTTCGCGTACCGGGCCGTTGCTGGAGCGAGGCCGGACGCGGGCTGATGGTCGGGTGCCCGAGGGTTCGCCGGTCCGAGGGCTCGGGTTCGTCGGTCTGAATCTCGTGGTTGCGTCCACTGGCGTGGTGTACGGCAGTCGGGTCTTGGACTTGCCCGTAATGAGTTAGGCGGCCATCGATTGATCCTTCAAGGGGCGACCAAGATCTTGAAGGACGGAGAATCCGATGACCGCTATTGAGTCAGGATCGACCCGCGCACTCTACATGGGAACGCCGCACTGAGTAACGCCACGCGTTGAGCAGGGCCCGGTCACCACTTTGGTCGGACCAGGCGAGCCGAACGGCCCCACGACGGCAGCGAAATCAGCCCTGGTCGGGAATCGAAGCTCGTGCCAGGATGACTCGGCAGTTACGTTGATCACTGCAGCGCGTCGTGGTCAACGCCCCGTCGAAGCATGCTCGGCTCTGAAGTAGAGGCTACCTAATGACCAAGACCGCCAAGGTCGGCATCGCATTTGCGATTTTTGCCGCAACAGTCAGCTTTCTGATCTCGTTAGCTGGATCTTCCTTGAAGAGCACCGTCACGGTGTACTTCCTGAGTATCGCGGACAGCTTCGAGGTCAACCGCGGCAGTTTGGCCATCGCGACCACTCTGTTCGCCGTGGTCACCGCCGTGACCTCGTCTGTGATCGGCCATCTCGCCGATCGGATCGGCGCGATCGCCGTGCTGGCCATCGGCACCGCGCTCAACGGGGTGGTGCTGCTGCTCAGCGCCACAACCAGCCAGTTGTGGATGTTCATCCTCAGCTACGGCGTGGTCGGCGCGGTCGCGGTGACGATGCTTTCCTTCGTGCCGTTGGGGGTGCTGGCCGACCAACTGTTCCAGGGCCGCAACAGTGGGTTGCTCTATGCGATGCTGACCAACGGCGCGGCGGTTGGCTTCATGGTGCTGGTGCCCCTGTGGGCCTACCTGGACCGCACCATGTCCTGGAATCAGGTGCTGTTCGGCATCGGGGTGATCTTCCTGGTGGTGCTGCTGCCCCTGTCCTTGGTGCTGGTGCGACTGTCCACCAAGCGGCGGCCGGCCCAGCCGGCAGCACGGGTGTCATTGTGGACGGCTGCGGTCACCACCTTCCGCCACCCGCAGATGCGTGCGCTGGTGCTGGCCTTCATCGGGTGCGGCAGCACGATGGCATTCATCGACGTGCACCTGTTCCCGTACCTGAACGACCATGGCATCTCCAGCTCTGTCGGCGCTTCGGCCGTGGCGGTATTGGGCGCGCTGGAGATCGTCGGGGCATTGATCGTCGGGCGGTTGTGTGACCTGGGCTTTATCCGGGCTTCGCTGGTCGGTTCCTACGCGTTGCGTGCCATAGCCATGGTCATGCTGCTGTTCGTCTCCAATCCGGCGAGCGTCATCGCCTTCGGTGCGGTGTTCGGCGTCAGCTACCTGGGCACGGTGGTCGCGACGACGATGTGGGTGAACCGGGTCCTGCCGGCGGGGGTACGCGGTACGGCCCTCGGGGTGCTCTGGGCGGTGCACATGCTGGCGGTGGCGGCCACCAGCCAGCTCGGGGCGATGCTCGCCGACCTGTACCGCAACTACACCGCCACCATCGTCGGGTCGGCTGTGCTCACCACAGCCTCCGTGGTGTTGGTCGCCGTCCAACCCAGTCCGAATGCCGTCGCCGCCGCCCCTGTGGACGACCCGGAAAAGACACCCGTCGAAGTCTGATGAACTCCTGGCTTCCTTGGGGCGACCGGACGTGGTGAAGAACCAACTGATCGGTGGACATGATCCAGGTGGCATCGATGTGCGGGGCGTCAAGGCGCCCCATCGACGCCTACCAACCCTTGCCCGCCCCCCGACCCAGCCGTATCCTCTCTTCCACAGTAGATCAGGTAGGACTTTGAGTAGCGGAGTGATTCATGTGTGTGGTCGGCCGGCCATCCGGGCGTCGAGTGCACCACGGCCCGCATCCTGGTCGAGTCTGACGTGATGGGCGCACGGATAGCTGTCGTCGGCGGGGGCATCGCCGGCTCGCTGCTCGCGCTCCGGCTCGCCGAGTTGCTCGGCGGGTCGCACGTCGAGCTGTACCGCGATCCGACAACGTCCGGCCTGGACGCCACCAGCGTCTCCGGCGGACTGGTTCGTGGGTTCGAGACCGAGTTGGAAGAGTGCCGGCTGGCCGTGGCCAGCCTCGCCGAGCTGCGCAGCGACCCCGTACTGGCGCACGAGTGCGGTTACCGGGAGTCGTCCTCCTGCTATTTCCTTCGTCCGGAGGTAGACCCGGCGGGCCAGCTTGCCGTGCTGGACACCTTCGTCGGTGGTTCCGCACGATTGGTTCCGGCTGGACAGGCTGCCCGGGAACTGGGGTTCGGGTCCCGGCCCGAGGGCACGTTCGCGGTTGTCGAGCGGTACGCCGGACACATCGATCCGGACGCGATGCGGCGGTACGCCACCAGGCGTGCCGCGCAGCTGGGTGCCCAGGTCCATGACCAACCAGTCACCGCGGTCGGTGCCGGGCCAGTGGTGACGCTGGCCGACGGCGTGGTCCGACATGCCGACGTGGTGGTGGTTGCAGCCGGCGCCTGGACGGGCGCCCTGCTTCCGATACCGCTGCGTACCCGGCGGATCCAGTACGGCGTGTACCCGCTGCCACCGGCCGGCCTCGGCTGCTTCGTCGATGAGCTGTCCACACTGTACGGCCGGGCGTACGGGGACGAGGCGGTGCTGCTCGGCGTCGCCACGTCTGCCTGGGGTGCGGCTCCGGGGGACAACACACCTGACCCGGCCTATGCCGACCGGGTGTCTGCGGTCGCCCGTACCGTTCTCGCGCTCGCCGAGCGGTTGCCGCCGCCCAGGTGGTTGGCCGCCGGTGTGGACTGCTTCGCTGCCGAAGGCGGGTTGAGGTTACGCCCGGTCGTCGGACTGCCCGGGGTGTTCAGTTTCACCGGTGGCGCGGGAAGCGCCGTGAAGAGTGTTTTGGCGTCGAGTCGGTTGGCCGCCACCGAGTTGTGCGTGACGACAACCGGACACCCGCCATCGTTTTGTTACCCCGGCCCCTCACCCGTGCTGACCCAGCCGGACCAGGGTGCCGACACAGCGTTGAGATGAGGCACACGATGGAAAGACATATGTCGGTGGTCGCGGTAGGAGCCGGTCCGGCCAACCTCGCCTTCGCGGTGGCGGCTGAAGAAAAGGCTCCCGATCTGGCTGGCGAGACCCTCCTGGTGGAACAGAACGACGACATCGCCTGGCAGCGCGGGATGCTGCTGCCGTGGACCCAGAGCCAGGTCAACTTCCTGAAGGACCTGGTCACCCTGCGCAATCCGCGCAGTCAGTATTCCTTCCTCAACTACCTGCACTCGATCGGCCGGCTGGACGAGTTCATCAACCTTGGCTCCTCAGTGCCGTTCCGGTTGGAGGTTTCCGCGTACCTGCAATGGGTGGCCAAGTCGTTAGAACGGGTGCAAGTGGAGTATGGGCGTACCGTGACAGCGATTGAGCCGGTCTCGTCGCGCGACGACGCAACCGTGGACCGGTGGCGGGTCCGGTTCGACACCGGCGAGGTGGTCTCCTGCCGAGACGTGGTGATCGGGATCGGCCGGACCGCCCACATTCCCGCTGCGTTCCGGGAGCTGCCCGCCGACCGGGTGGTACACAGCACCGAGTTCACCAACCGGCTGGAGCAGCTCGACCCCGAGGCGGTAGATCGAGTCGTGGTCATCGGTGGCGCCCAGAGCGCCGCGGAGATGCTGTGGGCCATGTACCAGCAGTTCCCGGATACTGAGTGCCGGATGATCATGAGATCCGCCGGCCTGCGCGGTTACGAGAGCAGCGCCTTCACCAACGAGTTGTACTATCCGTCCTTCATCGACCAGTTCTACGCCAGCTCGCCGCAGGTCCGCACCCAAGTGCTGCAGGAGATGCACCGCACGAACTACGCCGGGCTGGCTCCCGGGATGCTCGACGCGCTCTACCGGCAGATGTACCAGGACCGGTTGACGGGAAATGAGCGGATCGTCCTGCAGGCACTGACCGATGTGCTCAGCGCCCGGATGGACGGCGACGAGGTGGTGTTGACCGTGCATGATCGAATTCGGGCGACGACCAGCGAGGTACGTACCGACCTGGTGCTCCTGGGCACCGGATTCGAGCAGAGCAAGCCGGAGCTGATCCGGAAGACCGCCGCAGCGGTGGGGGTTGGGGACATCGCCGTGAACCGCAACTACCGCATGAACACACCAGACTTCGTCACCGCAGGCTGCTATCTACAGGGCGTCAACGAGGCCAGCCACGGCATCGCCGACTCGCTGATCAGCGTGCTGGCAGCCCGCGCCGCCGAAATGCTCACCGACCTGCTCGCCCACCGGGCCGCCACCTCGACGCCGGCCGCCACCCTCGCGGCCAGCGGCATGTCCACCCACGGAGAGGACAACTGATCCATGGAGATTCGCAAGCTTGACCGCCAAGGTCTCAAACTTGACAACGGGCTGCGGGCCCAACGGCTGATGCCCTGGGACGTGCTCAACGCGCCGTTCGAGGGCTCCTGGTGTGTGGTGCCGCCCGGCGCGGAGTCCGGCGCGCACGGCCACCACGAGTACGAGATCTGGATCGCTATGACCGGCCAAGCCGAACTCGTCACCGACGCCGGGGTCACGCCGTTCGTCGAGGGTGACGCCGTACATTTCCGGCCGCACGAGCGGCACCAGGTGGTCAACCGGGGTGACCAGCCGTTCCAGATGTACGCCATCTGGTGGGACCAGGAGATGGCGGACCGGTTCCTCGATCGTCACCAGGCTGCGTCGTGAGCCCGACCGAACCTCCGGTGATCGTGGTTCCGGCCACCCCCACCTCTAACGGAGGTCTCCACGTCGGGCATCTGGCCGGCCCGTACCTGGCCGCCGACATCTACGCCCGATACCAGCGGGCCTGCGGCCGGTTCGTCATCTACACCACCTGCACCGACGACAGCCAGACGTTCGTCTCGACCCGGGCGGGCAAGCTCGGCGTACCCCAGGCCGACCTGGTGCGGGACTCCACCGTACAGATCTGGCAGGCGTTCACCGCGCTCGGCACCACTCTGGTCGGGCTGCCGCCCATCGACGAAACCTACCGGCGTACGGTGCTCGACTTCGTCACCGCGCAGCACCGGGCGGGTGCCTTCGAGTTGCGCACCGTCCGGTTCCCGTACGCCCGGCGAGCCGGTGTCTGGCTCTACGACGCTCTGGTCTCCGGCACCTGCCCTACCTGCCTGGCGCAGAGCGCGGGAGGTGCCTGCGAGGGGTGCGGGCATCCGAACAACTTCGACGAACTGCTCGACCCGAGCTACACCCTCGATCCCACCGATGAAATCGAGTATCGCGAGGTGGAGATCCTGGTCCTGCCGTTGGAGCGGCTGCGCGACAAGTTGACCGACTACTACGACCGGCACACGCCGCAGTGGCGACCACACGCCCGGGACCTGATCGCAGAGCTGATGGCCCGTCCGTTGCCGGACGTGCCGGTCACCGTACCTGGCGACTGGGGTCAGCCCGCGCCCTTCCCCGAGGCGCCGGGGCAACGGTTGTATCCGTGGATCGAGGCGATGCCGGCGATCATCTACAGCACGTCGTGGCTGGCCGGGCAGCTCGGCCGGCATACCGAGCGCACCGACGCGCTCTGGCTCGCCGACACCCAGCCAAAGATCGTCTACTTCCACGGCTACGACAACTCCTTCCACTGGGGAATGCTCGACCTGGCCATGCTGCTGTCACACCCGGAGCATTACGCGACCCCGGTGTTGACCTACACCAACGAGTTCTACGAACTGGACCGGTCGAAGTTCTCCACCAGCCGCGGCCACCTGGTCACCGCCACCGACCTGCTCGACCGGGTACCCCGGGACCTGGTGCGGTTCTACCTGTCGCTGACAGCACCGGAGTTCCAGCGCACCAACTTCACCGAGGACGACCTACAGGCCATGGTGACCACCCGGTTGGTGCACCCGTGGAACCGGTTGGCTACCGCGCTGGCCGAACTGCCCATCGTGGACGGCCGAGTGCTGCCGGTGTCCCCGGCCGGGCGGAACCGGGCCCGGGCGGTGGCCGACCGACTGCGCCGGCACTACCACGACGACCGGTTCAGCCCGAGCGCGATCGCCGACACGCTCGCCACCCAACTGGAGCGGCTGGCGGACAGCCGGATCGACGCGGATACCGCAGCCGACGTGCTAGCCCAACTGCAGACCGTACTCGCGTACGCCGCGCCCATCCTCATCGATGTGGCCGACACGCTGACTGGCGACGGAGTGCGGCTGCAACTCGATGACGGGTCCGCGGACAAGGTCGCCATGTTCCGGTTGCCGCTGCTGCCCACTGCGTTCGGGTAGCCGCCCCGCCTCGAAACTTTCCGGCACTGATCATCCACGTAGGAGAACTTGATGAAGCTGCTCGCCATGGAAACCTGTCAGTACCTGGAGTACTACCGGTCCCGTTACGAACAGGTGGAGGCGTTGGGTGCGACGCTGTACGTGCTCAACGGCGAAGGCGAGCCGGACTTCTGGCCCGCCGAGCGGTACCGGGTGGCGGGCTCCCGGCACATCGACGAGATCATCGCTGTCGCTAAGCGGTGGCACCAGACCGAGCGGTTCGACGGGGTGCTCACCTTCTCCGAGTCGGGGGTGATCACCGTGGCGGCGGTGGCTGAGGCGCTCGGCCTGCCCGGTATCGGAGTGGCCACCGCGGTCAACTGCCGCAACAAGTACTTGATGCGGCAGGCGTACGACCGGGCTGGGGCGCGTTCGCCCCGGTTCCGGCTGACCCACACCCTGGCCGAGGCGAATGCCGCGGCCGAGGAGTTCGGCTATCCCGTGATCATCAAGCCGACGCATGGCGCCGGCAGCAACTTCGTGTTCAAGGTTAGTTCGCCGGCCGAGCTGGCCGAACGCTACGTGCAGGCTGAGGCGGGCAGCCGGGACATGTTCTGGGCGCAGTCGGAGCCGGAGGGGGTCGACCTCGGGCCGAGCGGGCTGCTGGTGGAGTCGTTCCTGGATGGCAGCGAGTACCTGATGGAGGTGGTCATCTGGGACGACGAGGTGTACCTCGGCTCGGTAGTGGACCGGATCACGGTGGAGGACGACACCTTCGACGACGATGTGCATCACGCCCCCACCTCGCTGAGCGAGGCTGACCTGGCGGCGGTGCACGAGGTAGTCGCCGCCGGGATGCGGGCGCAGGGGCTGCGGCGTAGCGTGGGGCACGCCGAGGTGCGGTTCCACGATGGCAAGCCGCACCTGTTGGAGATCGCCGCGCGCGTTGGCGGTGGCCCGCTCGACATGGTCGCCCGGCTGACCGCCGACCATGACCCGATCGCGGCGGTGGTGGACATCGCTCGTGACGTACGCCCCCGGGTCCGGCACTTCCAGCCCACCGGTACGCACACCACATCCATGTGCTTGATCTGTGCGGCCGGTACGGTCGCCAAAGTGCACGTGCCGGACGAGGTCAGCGAGTCGGAACAGACTTTCCTGCTCAAGGTCACCGCCCGGCCGGGCGACGTCATCAAGCGCCCCCCACACGGCAATACCATCCTCGGGTTCCTCGGCACCACCGGAACCTCGAAAGAGGACGCCTTCGACACGATGATCCGGTACGCCAACCTGATCAAGGTGGATTTCGCCGCCTGACCTCGGCCGGCCCGATCGGGCTCCGCTTCGGACAGACGACCAGAGACACCAAAAACAGACAAGGACAATGGCACATGGCGCAGAAAGTCGAGGCCGTGGTCTCGCTCGGCCCGGGTCAGCCGGTGCAGATCCGCGACATCCTGGTCCCAGACCCGGGGCCCGGTGAAGCCACCGTACGGGTGCTGGCCTGCGGGGTCTGCCACACTGACCTGCACTACCGCGACGGCGTGATCGGCTCCGGCTACCCGTACCTGCTGGGCCACGAGGCAGCCGGAATCGTCGAGCAGGTCGGCGACGGCGTGCGGCACGTGGCACCCGGTGACTTCGTCATCCTCAACTGGCGGGCGGTCTGCGGGCGCTGCCGCCCCTGCCGGCGCGGCTTACCCGAGGCCTGCCTGGACGATTTCACCGCGAGTCAGCCGATGACCCTGACCACCGGGGAGCCGCTCGGGCCGGCGTTGGGCATCGGCGCCTTCGCCCGGCTTACCTTGGTGCACGCGGGCCAGTGCACGCCGGTGAACCGGGCGGTGGACCCGGCCGCCGCCTGCCTGCTCGGCTGCGGTGTGATGTCCGGGCTCGGCGCGGCCATGCACGCCGGGGGAGTCAAGCCGGGAGACACCGTCGCGGTGATTGGCTGCGGTGGGGTGGGCGGCGCGGCGGTGGCCGGTGCCCGACTGGCTGGCGCGACCACCATTATCGCCGTCGACATCGACCCGCGGAAGCTGCCGATGGCCGAGGAGTTTGGTGCTACCCACGTCATCGATGCCAGCCAGGACACCGACGTGGTCGGTACCATCCGTAAGCTCACCGACGGCCTCGGCGCCGACGTGACCATCGACGCCGCCGGGTTCCCCGAGACGTGGCAGCAAGCCTTCTACGCCCGCGCCATCGGCGGCACGTTCGTGCTGGTGGCCCGCCCGGACTCGTCGATGCGGCTGGAGATGCCGCTGTTGGACGCGTTCCTGCGCGGGGGCACATACAAGACCTCTTGGTACGGCGACTGCCTACCCTCCAGGGACATGCCGATGCTGGTCGACCTGCATTTGCAGGGCCGGCTGCCGCTCGACCGGTTCGTCACCGAACGGATCGGCGTCGACGACGTTGAGGTGGCGTTCGAGCGCATGCGTCGCGGAGACGTGCTACGCAGCGTCGTGTTGTTCGACTGATCTTCGCGTCGCACCGCTGGTCATCGAGCGAATTTTCATCTCAACCACCGCTACCATCACCCGCTTCGGCGTGACCATCCGTCCCGCCGAAGCGGGTCCCCGTTTCGTTGAGGGAGCAGTCATGTCCACACCTGTCGACATCGCTTCGTCGATCAACTACCACGGGCGGCGGTTCCGTCCCGTGGTGGACGGCACCGGTGAGCACACCCGAGTCGCGCACTACTACCAGGACGGCGACCTGCTCTGGGGTGAGTTCACCGGGGGGCACGCGCGGCGGGGCACCCTCGCCGGCCGGTGCCAGCCTGACGGGTCGCTCGACTTCGCCTACTGCATGGTCCTGGACGACGGCCGGATCATCTCCGGCGAGTGCCGCAGCACACCGGAGATCCTGCCCGACGGCCGCATCCTGCTGCACGAGGAATGGCAGCGGTACGGGGCCTACGCCGCCAGCGGCGTGTCCCAGATCGAGGAGATCCCATCCATCGATCTCCTGCCTGCCGCAACACCGACGGCGAACCGCTGAATCCGCCCCGGTCTGGCCCGGAAGGCACCACGGTCCGGTTGTCCGCCGGGACGGAGGAGCGCCGCCGAGTCGAGGTTTTCCACATACACCAGGAGTTGACACATGGTTTCCGCCGCCCGAGCCGACGAGCTGCCCCGGCTGCTGCTTGTGGCCACCGGTATGCAGCCATATCGGGAGTACCTACTCGCCTCTCTCGCCGCTCACTACCGGGTGCACCTCTTCCACACCGTCGAACCGACCTGGGAGCGGGGCTACCTTGACGGCTGGACCGTACTGAAGAGCACCATCGACGGTCCGGCGATGGCGGCGGTGGCCCGTGGGCTGCACGCCGAGGCGCCGTTTGCGGGGGTGCTCTGCTGGGATGAGGGACGCATCCACGCGACCTCCTACATCGCCGAGGCGCTGGGCTGCCGCAACGGTGACCCGATGGTGGTCTGGCGGCTGCGCGACAAGGCCCAGACCCGGGAGGCGCTCGGCCAGGCCGGTGTGCCGCAGCCGCGGTCGGTTCCGGTGCGCACGGTGGAGGAGGCACTGTCGGCGGCCGACAAGATCGGCTATCCCTTGATCCTCAAGCCCCGTGGCCTGGGCGCCAGCCTCGGCGTGGTACGGGTCGACGACCCCGACGCGCTGCGCCACTACTTCCCCTTCACCCGGGATACCCCCGCACCGGATCCGGTCCGCTACAAAACGGACGCTTCAGTGCTGGTCGAGCAGTGTGTAACCGGTGAGGAGATCAGTGTTGACGCGGTGGTGATCGACGGGCGGGTCGTCCCCCTGTTCATCGCCCGCAAGGCCGTCGGTTACCCGCCGTATGCCGAGGAGGTCGGCCATCTGGTAGATGCCGCGGATCCGTTGCTGCGCGACGACGAGTTCCACGCTTTGCTTCAGCAGACCCACACCGTGCTGGGTTTCCGCGACGGCTGGACCCACACCGAGTACATGTTGACCGACAACGGCCCACAGTTGATCGAGGTGAACGGCCGGCTGGGCGGCGACATGATTCCGTACCTCGGGATGCTGGCCACCGGCCTGGACCCAGCGTCGATCGCGGCCGCAGCCGCCTGTGGTCGGCCGCCGCAGCTCACCCCCACCCGGCGGCGGGCGGCCGGGGTGCGGTTCTGCTACGTCGAGGCCGACGACACCACCATCGGATCGGTCACCGTCGACCAAGCCCAGTTGCCGGATGCCGTCGATCAGGCGGTGGTGTTGGTGACGCCGGGCCGGGTGGTCTCGCCACCACCGAAGGGTACGGTCTGGGGGCGCATCGCGTACGTGACGGTGGTGGCCGACACCATCGACGAGTGCCGAGCCGCGTTGGATGCGGCGGAAAAGGCCGTGCGCTACACCAGCGCCTGAGCACGACGGTCGGCTGCGGAAGCTGACCTGCGGTGACGGTTGCCCGGCCGCGGGCGGGGTAGCGCGACTCCTGCCCGCGGTCGGCCTCTATGATCGATTGGTATGACTGATCTGGCGCCACGTCTCACCGCCCTGGGCAATGTCCCCGCCGACTACCGCCACCGTCCCAAGCAGGCGGTGCCGGGCCCGTACCTGCTGCTCGACGACGCGTGCCTGAAGTGGTACGACGTGTACGACCCGCGGGAGGCGACACCGGACGAAGCCCGGGACCTCGCCCGGGATTTCATCCGGCAGCAGGTCCGCGACGGTGGACTCGACATCCATGGCGAACTCGGCTTCGTCATTCTGCACCGATGCGACAACGGCGTGTACTACCTGGACATCTGCACCTGGCGGCACGCGAACGAGCTGTGGGAGTCGGTGTACATCGCTGATCTCGGCACCGGCGGCACGTTCCGCCGGCCGCCCGCCAGCCGGCACGTGGAGATCGGCTGCGTGTGGGAGTTGGGTGTGGTGCGGCACGAGGTCGAGGCGTGGACCCGGTTCCTCGGCTCGGACCGGGACGACCAGGCCAAGCTGACCTACCTCACCGACAGCGCGACAGTGCAGGTCTAGCCGGTTGACGATCAGGCTGCGATCGAGATCACCCGGATGAATATCTCTGGCTGCCTTGCTATCGGCCACCTTCCGACTCCAATCAACACAGTCCGAGACAGCCTGCCGCACACAGGCACAGAGGAGACGAGTTACCCGATCAACCTTCTAAAACGACCCACTAGAGCCCGATTTCTACAGGCGGCCGGGGTAGCCGACCGAGTGGTAACGCGTAGCGGAGTTGGCTCAGTGGCTGCTGGTTGTCGGCCGTTGGCCGCCGTTGGCGCGCCAGGTTTGGGCGGGGGTGAGTCGTCCGGCTCGGCCGATCTGCGGGTACGCCTGGGTGGGTGTGCCCCACCAGGGTGGGCGGCGATGCCGTGACGGCCCGGTCCGGTGTCGGCCGGTACGCCTGCCAGCGATGGTGTCATGATCCGGTTGAACTGCTGCCGGAAGGCTTCGCTGTCGGGTTGATCGAGGATCGTGCGCACGAGTGTGGCGACCACGGCAGCGCCGCTGCGGCGCTCGCAGGTGAGGAAGCCGGCCGAAGCCCCGACCCCAACTGTCGGGCTGCACTCCGAGGTAGCGGATCTCGGCGGTCGACTCGTCCTGGGAGACAGGCTCGACAGCAGCGAAGCCGACAACCCGGCCGCTAGCGTTGAGCGCGACCAACAGCAGTGACCTGGGTGAGCTGTCGACTACTGCCTGAATGAGGGGGTCGGGCGAGGCCCAGCGGCGCGATCTCCGCTTCGCCATCGCGGGCGGCCGTCGTTTCGGCCCAGATTGTGGCCGCCTCGTTGATGTACTGTCCGTGGCTGGCCGCCCGTACTTGCACGTTGGTCATCGGCTTAGTTTGCCCATGCCGATTCACAGTGGCGACCAGATCTTGTCCAGGTCCCAAGCTGATGCCCCGTATCGGGCCGGAAGGTGAGCGGTCCGAATCTGGTCCGCAAGGGGTCGGCGAGCCCCACATGGTGCTTAGCGCGGAGCGCGGCGGTCTGCTATGACGTACGAGGCGGCTGCGGTGAGCGCCGAGACGGTCAGCACGGCGGGCCAGGCACCGATGCGCTTGGCCAGCGGATGCGACAGGCCGAAGGCCCCGATGTAGGCCGCGACCAGCGCTGTGGTCACGGCCGGGCTCGTCCGCCGGGCCCACTCGCGTCCCGCTAGCACACCGCCCGCCGCCAGGACCACGCCGCCGAGGGGACGGTTACCGGTCCGGCGGGCGAGCTGCCATCCGCCGATGAGGGAGCCCGCGGTGGTCGCTGCGGTAGGGAGGCGCATTCCACGACCGTACACCGCTGGAGGAGCGCCTGCGGGTCGTTGCAGATGCCTCATCTGCCGCGAGTCGGTGCGACACGAGGTCGCACGTTGTGAGTAGTCCGTCGATTGGAGGTCGACTTGATGTCGAAGACGTGACTTCGGTCAGTGTCCTGGACCGGTCCCCGCCTCTGGCGTGCGTGGCCAGTAATGGCCGGGTGCGAAGCCCAGAGGGAAGCCCAAGAGCGCCCGCTCCGACCGGGTGTCACAGGTGAGGGGAAGACCGAAAGGGTGAACGTGAGTGAACCAGTGGTGATGCCTCGTTACGGCAACTCCCCAGGTCGGGTCGTGACGGTGGGGATGACAAGGAGCGGGCCGTTGAGAATCGGCAGGCGGCGACCGAGCACGGATCTACGGTCGCGTGGATACCGCTGCTCCCGGGTAAAGCTGGCACCCGACCCGGTCGTGTCTCATGCGTGCGGAACGTGGAAACCCCGTCAGGTCCACCACATCAGTGTGTGGTGGTAGGCCAACCGTGAGGGAGGCGGAATTCCGTGGCGGGAACAGGACGCCCAAGAAGCGAATGCCGGTAGCCGAAAGGCAGCAGGAAAGCGGAGCCATCTGTCGCCGGTCCTTCCAGCCGGTGGGGTCTCGTATAACTGGCCGGATACCGGGCCTGGTGCTCGGCTGCGAAAGCAGGCTGACGTGTGGCGGGTGAGCCTTTGAACGAGAACGTGCCGGAACCACCGGAACCGAAGGGCAAGTTGGACACCGTGACGGTGAACGGACCGGAGGACGAAGGCCTCGACTGGGACACGATCGTGTGGCCCGTGCACGAGGAGAACGTACGGCGGTTACGGTGCAGGATCTTCAAGGCGTCGAAGGCCGGGGACCTGGCCATGGTCAGGAACCTGCAGAAGATGATGCTGCGGAGCTGGTCGAACACGCTGGTCAGCGTGCGGCAGGTGACGCAGTGCAACGCTGGTCGCGCGACCGCGGGGGTGGACGGGCAGGCCGGGTTGACCTCCCGTGCCCGGATGGATCTGGCCGTGCTGGTGCACCGCACAGCGAGGTCTTTCCAGCCCTTGCCGGTCCGCCGAGTGTTCAATTGCTTGAGCCGTATGCCGCGACGAGTGGCACGTACGGATCTGAGGGGGCCCCGATGCAGCAATGCATCGGGGCTACCCGACCGTTGATGTCGGCAGAGGCCAACGCTGCCTGCGGAGCCGCGTACGGGCAGCGCAGCGACGAACGCGTGAACCGGCGTAACGGGTATCGGCCACGGGAGTGGGATGCCCGTGCCGGCACGGGCGAGTTGCAGATCCCGAAAGGGTGACGCGGCTGCCGAAGTCGCAGGTCTCCGAGATGGCCCAGCAGCTGGACGCCCAGGTTGAGGCGTTCCGTAGCCGCCTGCTGGATGCGGCGTCGTACACGTTCGTGTGGGTGGATGCGTTGACGATGAAGGTCCGTGAAGACGGACGCCAGATCTGGAGCAACAACCCGCAAGAGCGGCTCAACAAGGAAATCCGGCGATGCACCGACGTCGTCGGAATCTCCCCCAACCGCGCCGTCATCCGCCTCGTCAGCGCCGTCCTAGCCGAACAAACCGGCGAATGGACCGAAGAACGCCGCTACATGGGATCAGAACTACTGGCCAAAGCGCGGAAGGAGACCATCGACGACCAGTCCGACGACAGCGCGGCGCAGCCACAATCCGAATTGGCCGCCGGACATCAGCGCACTGCTGCTGGGCGTGTGCGTCACCGGAATGGCTCATTCGCGAGGGCGACCAGCTCTGGCTAAACGAAGGCTTGGTGCGGCACAAGGTCACTGTGCGGCGTGTCGGGCATCTGTGTACCGCGTTCCCCGAAACACGGGTTGCTCCTGTAGGGACGAGCAACGTCATTGGTCCTCTGCAGAATTCCCGGAGGGGCAAGCCTTCCCGGCCTCTGGCTTTCGTCTGAGTAGGGCCTCCTCGTCCGAGCGGTCCGCATCCAGTTGCGTTTACCGGACGGTCTGGCGGGAGCTCACGGGGTCGGCCTAAATCTGCCGAGGTCTTGTGGTCAGCCCGGCCCATCGTTATGGTCTGTGCAGCGGTCCAGCTGGTCCACTACGTGGAACAGCAATTTGCTGGAGAGGAAATGGGCAGAGGAAGGGGAAGCGACCGTGGAGCATCTAGCCACCCGGCGAGCAAGTACTTCACTGCAGCGAGTGAGTTGCGTGCCGGTCGGACACCTATGGGGTGAGGCGGCATGACAGGGATTGGGCGTCGTGCGTTCATTACCGGCGCGTCGTTGGCAGCCGCAGGAGTTCTTTCGCCGTCGGTCGCTAACGCCGCCGAACACCGCCAGGCGCAGGCCGAGAAGGGGCTGCAACCGAAACCAGCGGGCCCACCCGCCGCGGCGTTGGCCCGTCACGACACGCCCGGCGACAAGGACTTCCCGAAGGTCAGCGGCAACCTGGGGAACCAGAACTACACCGCCTTGGGCGACATTCACCATGGCAACGTCCACCAGCTCAACGGTGCTTGGTACAACCGCATCGAAGGCGGCCTTGAGACCGGCACCAACCAGAGTACGCCGGTCGCCGTCAACGGCGTTCTTTTCATCGAGTCGGCGCTCGGTAACGTCATCGCCGTTGATGGCAGGACCGGCGTGACCAAGTGGCGCTACGAGCAGACCCGCGGCACCCTCACCCGTCGGGGTGTGGCCGTCGGCGGCGGCAAGGTCTTCACGAAGGGCCGGGGTAACTGGGTCATCGCCCTGGACCAGGAGACCGGCAAGGTGGTCTGGGAACGCCAGATCAACGGATACGGCAACGTCCAGAAGGTGGCGGTCACCTACTACAACGACCGGCTGTACCTGGGCACCAACGACGGCAACGAGGGCACGGCGTTGTGTGTCGACGCCAACAACGGTGACGTGATCTGGCACTTTTGGGGAGTGCCACGCCCTGGCGAGTTCGGCAACGACACCTGGGAAGGCGACTCATGGCGGACCGGCGGAGGGACGCCGTGGTTGCATCCCGCCGTCGACCCCGAGTTGGGCATGGTGTACTACACCTTCGGCAACGCGCGGGGTAGCCGGTCGTCACAGGACGGCTCGCAGCGCGAGGGGATGAACCTCTTCGCCAACTCGATCGTGGCGCTCGACGTGAACACGGGCGAGTACAAGTGGCATTTCCAGAGCGTCCACCACGACATCTGGGACATGGACAACTCGATGGCTCCGGTGCTGGTCGACGCCAAAATCCGCGGCGAGCTCCGGAAGCTGGTCGTCTACGGCAGCAAGCTGGGCATGTACTTCATCCTCGACCGCGAAACGGGCGAAGCTCCGCTGGGTATCGAGGAGCGCCCGGTGCCGCAGGACCCGCGCCAGAAGACCTGGCCGACCCAGCCGTTCCCGGTGCAGGGCGCGTGGATGGAGCAGGAACTCGTCCAGCAGCCACTCGGAACTTCCATTCCGGGTGCGCCGAACCGGGCGGTGCCGAACTATAAGATCGGCCCCCTCTACGCCGCGCACTGGGATGAACCCATCCTCAGCATCCCGGGCCACGGCGGTGGCGCAGACTGGAACCACCAGTCCTACAGCCACCGCACCGGTCTGATGTATACGGGCTACGGGTACGTGGCGGCCGCGCACAGCTTGACCGAGGGCAGCAACGGGCTCCGTCCCCCGGGCGAGTACATGACCGGTGGCATCGTCGCCGTCGACCCGCGGAAGAACGAAGTCAAGTGGCGCAAGCTCATGCCGTACTCGTTGGCCCACGGCAACGGCATTCTGACCACGGATTCGAAGCTGCTGTTCATCGGGCAACCAGACGGTAGCCTGCTATGCCTGGATGCCGAGAACGGGCGCGAGTTGTGGCGTTTCCAGACCGGTGCGGCCATCAGCAGCAGCCCGATCATGTATGAAGTGGACGGCGAACAGTACCTGGCCGTCTACGCCGGCGGCACAAGCATTCCCTACGGCAACTCCGCTCCACGGGGAGACTACCTCTGGGCGTTCAAGATCGGTGGCACCGTCGGCGAGTTGCCCGCGCCTCCCCCGCCGGTGATCCGCCGGCCCGTCTCCGGCGACCCGGTCGAGGGCAGCGTGGTGAACAACACCATCGTGCTGGGCCGGACATACAACGCGAACACGGGGGATGTCAGCACTGTGGAGTCTGCGGCCGTCAACGCGATGGCGCCTACCCACCTGCGGGTCCCGGTTGGCACCACGGTGACGTTCGTTAACCCGGCGGACAATGTCCGGCACCATGGCGCCACGCAGTTCTTCGAGGGACTCTTCGACGTCCTCCTAGCCCCAGGGGAATCGTTTGAGTACACGTTCACCAAGCGCGGTGAGTACTTCTTCAACGATCCGACCGACGCGCGACCGACCGGCAAGGTGGAGGTCTACTAAACGGGTCGGCGAGCTAACCCACGACATCCCTGGCGACCACGGAACGATGTGCTATCAGGGGCTTTGAAGTGGTGACTGGAAAGGATTCACAATGACCATTAGAGCGCGGCTCGGCATCAGTGCGCTGATCGCACTGTGCCTGGTCTTCAGCGCAATCACATTTGTCGTGCTCTCCACACCCAGAATGGCGGTGAGTAGCGGCGCGCCGAATAATTACTCCGACAAGTTGACCGACTACGGGGTCTGCATCGGCCTGGATGAGACGAAGTGCTACAACTCCGACTGGACACCCGCGTTCAAGCGGAACGAGGTGCCACGGGTCCTCGTCTTCAGCCGCACGGGCGGGCCGCGGCACGCGCACCTCGGGCCGGTGCTC
>DASULK010000069.1:0-11264 GCA_036278255.1 Micromonospora sp. | reverse complement strand
CCCACGAGGGCCTGGCCGCCGCCGCGGCGCTGGTCAGCCCCGTCCGAGCGGGTACCGGCGTCGAGGTCGGTCTGCTTGACCCAGTCCCGTACCGCCGTCTCGGTCAGATCGAAATCTTTGGCGACCTGGCCGATCGTGCGGTCACCCCGCCGGCAGACCTCGACGATCTCCGCCTTGAACTCCGGCGTGAACGCCCTGCGCGGCCTGCGCGTCTTCTTGCCCATGCCTTCCATGATGAACATCCTCCCGAGGGCTCACAGCCCCACAGATCTCGGATGTCCGCCAAACCGGGTCAGGCCCACCACAACTCGGTCGACCCCTACGAACTGCAGCAATGGTCACCTGATCGGATCCGCCGAACGCGCCGCCGGGCAGCGGGCGATGACGCAGACTGGAGATGACCGAGGCGGGTGGAGCGGGTGATGCCGTGAGCATTGGAAGGGGTATGCCGTGGCACCGGTTGCCGGGCGGATCAACCGATTTCTGAACAACCCGCAGAAGCGCAGGCTGTGGAACGTGGGTAGCACCCGGCAGCAGAAGCCGAGGAACTCAGCACGATGTTGTTCGATTGCGGACCGCCAGGTTGCATCGGCTACTTGAGCCAGGCATCGGGCGGAACACCGCTACCTGACGATGGACCTCACTGCCGCAATGGGGGTCACCGTGAGCGAGACACTAAACACTGAAAATAATCAGGGCAGTGAGTACGCCCAACTATCCCGCCTTGTACGCCGAGCCGGTCTGCTCAACCGACGGCCTGGTTACTACGCGGCACAGATGGGCGCCATCGCCAGTCTCTTTTTCGGCACGTGGGTGGTGTTCGTGTGGCTGGGCGAGTCGTGGTGGCAACTTGGGGTAGCTGCTCTCCTCGCGGTGATCTTCGCTCAGGCTGCATTCATCGGTCACGACGCGGGTCATCGTCAGATCTTCCGCTCCCACCGCGCCAACGACCTGGTCGGACTCATCCACGGCAACCTTCTTACTGGCATCAGCTACGGCTGGTGGGTAAAGAAGCACAACCGGCATCACGCGCACCCAAACACCGAAGGCCACGACCCCGACATCGTCGTCCAGCCGCTTTCGTTCACCACTAGCCAGGCCCGGTCGCGGCGTGGGCTGGGTGCGCTGTTCGTCCGGTGCCAGGCTTACCTGTTCTTTCCGCTGCTGCTGCTCGAAGGGCTCCATCTGCATGTCAACAGCGTCAGAGCGTTACTGGGCCGGGGCCACTTCAAACGGCGTCCGACGGAGGTGACCCTGCTGGCGGTTCACGCCACTGGCTACCTCGGTACCGTATTCCTGGTGTTGAACCCGCTACAGGCTGTGGTATTCATTCTGGCGCACCAGGGCCTTCTCGGCCTTTATTTGGGTTGCTCGTTTGCTCCCAACCATAAGGGTATGCCGATAATCACCCAGGACGACAAGCTTGATTACCTCCGACGCCAGGTTCTTACCTCCCGCAATGTGCGAGGCGGCTGGTTTACGGACGCCTTGCTCGGCGGTCTGAACTATCAGATTGAGCACCACCTCTTTCCCAGCATGCCGCGGCCGAATCTGCGCCGGTCGCAGGCACTGATCCGGCAGTTTTGCGCCGAGCACGGGGTGAGCTACTGCGAAACCACGCTAGTGCACTCATGGGCCCAGGCGTTGAGGCACCTGAACGGGGTCGGCGCGTTTCCCTCACGGCGCGACATCGCGTAGAGCTAGTTGTGGACGCGGCCCCGGCGACCTGGCAGCTCCGCAACGAATGTACCGCGAAAAAAATATGCCGTTCCGCCACTTGAACTCGTCGAGTCGCAGAGAATGGCCAAGGAGGCATGATGAGACGTCAGCTTCCCGGACATGAGCAATGGCCTCGGCCCCTCAGGGCTTGCCAGGCGCCGCGGGCAGCGTTGGCGCTTCGAGCGATCTGGCCAACACAAGTCCGGATGGGAAGGAAAAGATCATGGGGGATGTTCCGGCCAGCAGCCAAGCTAGAAGTCCTGCTGAGGGATCCGCTCCAGAGTTGGTGCAGCGCGCCGCCGAGCAGATCTCGCGCCTGGTACGCGACGAGTTAACCGTTGCCCGTGCGGATCTGAAGGAGAAGGGCAAGCACGCCGGGGTCGGTGCCGGTCTCTTCGGCGGCGGCGGCGCGCTGGCGTTCTACGGCGGTGTCGCACTGATCGCTGCGCTCGTGCTGGCGCTAGGGCAAGTTATGCCTGTGTGGGTATCGGCGCTCATCGTCGGAGTCATCTTGCTTATCGTCGCCGGGCTGCTCGCGCGCTCCGGCAAAAAGCAGGTGAGCCAGGCGATGCCGCCGGTTCCGAAGGCATCTGCGGACAGCTTGCGTGCAGACGCCGAAACGGTACGAGGCGCGGCGAAGAATCGGGGACGGGGATGACAACCGACAAATCCGTAGGCGCGGACCAGCGGCGCGAGGAAATTCAAAAAACGCGGGCCGAGCTTGGTGAAACCGTCGGAGCCCTGGCAGGCATGGCCAACGTGAAAGCTGTTCGGAAGAAGACAGCGGGCCAGGTCCGGATGCGCATACGAAAGCAGTCGGCCCAGGCGCCGAAAAAGATTGCGCAGAAAGCCGTGCAGGCCATCAAGACTGTGGGCCAAAAGGCGGCCAAGGCGCCAAAGAAGGCCATCAAGACTGTGGGACAAAAGGCGGTCAAGGCGCCGAAGAAGGCCACGCAGGCCGCAAAACCCGTAGGCGGGAAGGCGGTGCAGCGCACGAAAACGGTCGGCCAAAAAACCGTTCAGAGGACCAAGGGAGTAGGCCAGAAATTCCTGCCCAGATTTAAGGCGGTGCAGACGTCAGCTTCCAAGGTCAGTACGAGAATTCGCCAGAAACCGGCAGCGGCAGCAGCGGTTGCTGCCGCAGTCGCACTGGTAGTGCTCCGACGAAGGCGCACGCGAACAACACGGCCGCGCCAGCGCACCTTCATGCAGCCATGAACGGGAAATCGGGGGTCGAACCTTGAAGTCTGTATCGAATCCTGAATTTCGGTAGGACTCGGCGGCTCGGCCATCGGATGCAGGCTCAGGTCACGGTCAACGACATGCTCGATCCATGGCGGTGAGGCTGGTGGTTGGCGGCCACAGCAGTGGCCAGGCGGTACAGCAGGACGTCGACGACGTTGTCGGGACTGGTGAGGGCGCGCATCGCGGGTCGCCCCTTTCGCTATAGGCGGGTCCGGGTTGTCACCGCCCGGCCATCGAGGCGCCCTACGCCTGGGAGCCGATCGACCTCGATGTCGGGGTGTGCTGGGCGGTGACCGCACCGATCGACGCTCGACTTTGGGTGAAGGTCAAGTCGTGCGTGGCGCGATGTCGTTCCTCAGGGGCTGTGGCGGGGCTTTACAGGGCACCGTGATCGACCTCGCCAGGGGCGCGCTGGCGCTCGCAGCCGGCTGCCTGGGGCGGCGGCAGTCGCCATGTCGCCGACGACCACTGGGATCGTCGACTCGTCAGCCTTGGTCCGCAGTTGATCGATCATCGGGTGTGACAGTTCGATGCCGGTCACGGGTACCCCTCGTTCGGCGAGCGGGACGGCCACCCGGCCGGTTCCGATGGCGAACTCGAGCGCCGGTCCACCGCCTGCGAGTTCAGCGAGGCGCTCCACCGTCGGCCTCAAGACCTCGGGCGCGAACATGCCGGTGCCCGGCGTGTCATAGCGCTGGGCGGCACCGACGTCCCAGATCTCCTCCTGTCGCATGCCGTCAACAAACGCCACGGCGTACGGGTTGTCCACCGATTTTGGGACGCGCTCATGCCGCGCACTCTCATCTCGACGGCGCGCGGGAGGGTGCCACCTGGGGTGCGCCGCGAAGTCCGGCCTGGCGGCCGTAGTGCGCGGGTGACGAGGGTTTGGGTCAGCCTGGGGCGAGGAGGCAGAACTCGTTGCCTTCCGGGTCGGCGAGGACCGTCCACGGGACATCGTGGTCCAGGTCGATGGCGGTGGCGCCGAGCGTCCGCAGTCTGGCCGCCTCGGCCTCCATGTCGTCACCTGGGTATGGGCGGACGTCGAGATGGACGCGGTTCCACACAGTTTTCACGTCGGGTGTGCGGAGGAACTGCAGATATGGGCCGACGCCTTTGGCGGAGCGCAGTACCGCGTTGTGGTCGGTCACCTCGTGCAGGGTCCAGTCCAGGGCCTTGTCCCAGAAGCGGGCCATGGCTCGCGGATCCGCGCAGTCGACCACTACCGCGGCGATCGGTCCGGTGTCTCGGTAGCGCGGTCGGGGGCCCAGCACGCAGAACTCGTTGCCCTCAGGGTCGGCCATGACCGTCCATGGGACGTCGCCCTGGCCTACATCAGCGGGTGTTGCGCCGAGATCCTTCAGACGCGTGACCAGCTCTGCCTGATGGGCTGCCGAGGTGGTGGCGAGGTCGACGTGCACGCGGTTCTTCACCGTCTTGGGTTCCGGAGAGGTGACGAGGTCGAGGCAGACGGCGACGGGGTCGGGGTAGACGAAGCCCTCGGGTTCGAGGTTGGTCACGCCGGGTCCCTCGCTGGAGACTCCCCAGCCGAGCACCTCCGCCCAGAAACCGCCCAACGCGGAGTCGTCCCGAGCCTTCATGTTGATTTGAACCAGCCGCGTTGCCACGCCGACGATACTAGTGCCGCATCAGGCAACGTTCGCCCTGTTAACTACCTCGCGTAGGCGTCCGTCGGCGGCGTGCTTGATGTTTTCTAAAGGTTCAGGGTTCTGCCATTGACGCGACCGAAATCCACGATCATCGAAGTGATGAAGACTGCTATGCTGCGCCCCGCGTGCGTTGGGGCCGCCGTGCAACTGGGGACGGCGGGCGCTGTCATTCTCCGCACCGCCTCTCTTCTTGACTCCGGAGGAACGGTGGCTCGACCCAGCAAATCAAGGCAAAAATCCCACACAAGGACGGCGCGTACCGCGGCTGCCCTGACCGCGGCCTTCTGTATCGCCAGCACACTCACCGCCGTGCCTGTTCCGGCAGCTGCGGCGGCGCCGGTCTCCGCAGAACTGGTGCTGCCCGCCGCGCCGCGGGCCGTTCCCCGGGCCACCCAGATCCTCAACGCCGGGACCACCGGTTTTCTCTGGGCACAGGAGGGCGACGACCGACTTCTGTGGACGGACTACACCACCGGCACGGCCACCGCGCTTGAGCAGCGGCTGCCCGCCCCAGTTACATACGACATCGACTACGGCTACTTTCCGACCGCCGCGTCGTTCCAGCCAGGCTGGTACGGAGCAGGCTCCGACACCGTCGCCCTCTACTCCGCTGAGCCGTCGCCGCGCGTCACTCTGCTGCAGGGCGCCTCTCGCGGCAGCACGGTGCTGCTGCCCGAAGGGCAGTCGTACTGGGGCACCTTCGGCGACACGGTCCTCACCCGCGCCGACGACCAGGCGTTCCACCTCTTGCGGGCCGGCACCGACACGCCGGTGACCGGGTTTCCCGCCGACGCCACCGAGATCACGGTGGAGAACGGCGATGCCCGCTCCGTCATCTTCTGTTACAAGACGGGCGACCCGTCGGACCCCTGGAGGCACTGGGGGATGCTGGAGCTCGCCACCGGCGCGTTCACCCCGCTGCCCGATCGGCCGGACCCGGACAACGGCTGGGAGGTGAACGGCTTCCGGCTCGGCGTCGACTCGGTGCTGCGGCTGCGTCCCGGCCGCAGCAAGCTGGACGTCCTCGACCGGGACGACCTGTCCGCGCAGCCGCGTACCGTCGAAACAGGCTTTCTCAGCTACGAAGCCGCGTACGGCATCATCGGCTCTACGCTGCTGGCCGTCGAGCCGGTCTGGCCGGGCAACAACCTGTACCGCGGGCAGCCGCTCTGGGCGGTCCCGACCGACACCACCGGCCGCCGCACCAAAGTTATGGATCCAGCCGCGCACCAGATCGTCCCGGCTCCGGACGGCTCCGTTCTCGTGGCGGGCGCCGAACGCTACGTCGCGCAGGGCGACCTGGACTGGGCCGTATACCGGATCGCCCAGGCCACCGACGGCTCCGTCGAACGCCGCCGCCTGACGGCGGTGCAACCGGTGCCCGCGCAGATCCACGGACTCGCCCTCGGCAGCGGAATCCTCAGCACGGCAGACAACAGCACGGTGTACGAGCCGAGCACCATCCTCGGCGCCTACCGCAGCACCTGGCTGACCACGCCCGCCGCAGGCGAGACCCCGGCCGTTGAGAAGACCACCGTGGACGGGCTGGTCAGCGGGCGGGACGGCTCCTGCTACAGCAGCACCCCCCGCTGCATCCGCATGTTCGCTGACGGCACCGGACATCACGGTCGTGAGGAACCGACCGAGTCCGGCCTGACGATGCTGTACGCCAACGGCGCCAGCCCATGGGGCCCGACCCTCAACACCGGCGACAGCTACCCGCATCTTGTTGACCTCTCCGGGCGGTACGCGGTGGTCGACAGCGCCGTCCCCGGCCGGCAGTACATCGGCGAGTTCCGGTACGGAGCAAGCGGAGAGGTCCTGCAGCGGCGGGACCGGGTCGCCGCAGCCGTCTGGGGCTCGACGCTGTGGAGCGGCGCGGCAACCGGAGGCGTGGTGACGGCCACCCGGCTGCCCGCCGGTGACACCGTGGAGACCTTCACCACCAGCAACGGGTGCACGCCGTCCGGCCTCCAAGCCGTCGACCGCTGGGTCTACTGGACCTGCGTGGACTCCTGGGGCTGGGAGCGCGGCTCGGGCGTCTACGACCGGATGACCAAGCGCACCGCTGCGGCCCCGGCGGGCCAGGTCCTCCTCGGCGACGGCTACCTCGTCGAACACGTCGCCGGCGCGGACGGCGGGCTCAGGCTCATCGACCTGCGCGGCGAACTGCCCACCCGGATGCTGGTCGACGCGGACGACCTCGGCCGCGACGGTGGAGCGCGCACCACCTGGACCGTGGACCGGTTCGGCGGCGGCGTCGCCTACGCCGACAACCAGCAGCGCGTCCACATCGTGTCGACCGGGATTCCGGCATCCGCCCTGAGCGTCATCGACTCCACGGTGTCCAATACCGCCGACAACTGGTCCGGCACCTGGTGGCTGTCGAAGCCCGCCGCGGCCTGGCAGATCACCTTCCAGAACTCGTCCGGCGCCACGATCCGTACGCTGGCTGGCTCGTCCGCACGCGGCGTGCTGCAGGCCTCGTGGGATGGCAAGGACTCCGCGGGCCGAGCCGTCGCGGACGGCAGCTTCACCTGGACGCTCACCGCACTGCCGGCGGACGGCGTGGGCGCCGCCCTGACCGTCGCCGGCCCGCCGATCCCCGCGCCGCCCGTCGTGGTGCCGCCGGTGACTGACTTGACGGCGACCGGGTTCTATCCGGGTGCCAAGTTGTCGTGGAAGCTGCCGAACATCACCAATCTGGATCGGGTGATCGTCCGGATGGCTACCGGCACCACCCCGCCGTCGTCGATCACTTCGGGTACGGGTGTGTATGCGGGGACCGGCAGCAGCGTGACGGTCAGTGGCTTGACGGCCGGCACCACCTACAGCTTCCAGGTGTGGGTCAGGGACCGCTCCGGCAAGCTGAGCACCGGAACAACTTTGCGGCTGCGACTGCTCGCCACGAAGCAGACCATCAGCAGCAGCGCCACGACGATCAACTACGGCGGTTCGGTCCGAGTGACCGGGCGGTTGAGCCGGAAGGACACCGGGGCAGCGATCGCCGGTGCGCAGGTGCAGTTGTACGGGCGGCGCAAGGGGAGCACGAACTGGGTGTTGCTGGGCACAGCGACGAGCAGCAGCACCGGTGGCCTGTCGTTCAGCCACAAGCCGTCGTGGAGCCTGGACTACCGGTGGACCTACCGGGGGTCGCCGCAGTTCGCTGGTGTGGTGAGCTCCAACCGGGCCGTCAAGGTGCGGGTGGTGGTCACGGCGAAGTTGTCGAAGACCTCATTCGCCCGGGGTGGCTCGGTGAAGTTGTCCGGCAAGGTTTCGCCGAGTCACGCGGGTAAGACTGTCTACCTGCAGCGGTATGTGGGCGGGAAATGGACCACGGTGACAAGCAAGAAGTTGTCGTCGACGAGTTCGTATTCGTTCACGATCAAGCCGTCGTCCCGGGGTACCTACAAGTACCGCGTGTATCGGCCGGCTGATACCGATCACCTGTCGGGTGTGAGCTCCGTCCGCACCTTCAAGGTCTACTAGCGCCGCATCAGGCAACGTTCGCTCTGCTGACTCTATGATTCGGCGAGGCACATGGAGCGGTCAGCCAAGCCCGCTCCCGCTGGCGTACGCCTCGCTGCGCTGACGCCTACCCGCGCCATAGCTGCGCTTCACGCCAGCCCAGCCACCTTCCGCAGCAGTACCGACCGCTCGCGGACATTGCGGCACAGTCGGGCGGCGAGTTCCAGCTCGGCCCGTGCCTCGACGGCCCGTCCGAGCCGGATGAGCAGCTCGCCGCGCACGCTGGGGAGCAGGTACGACCCTGACAGGCGGTTGGTGGCGACCAGTTCGTCCACAATAATCAGCGCCTGCTGTGGGCCGTTCGCCATCGCGACGGCGACGGCCCGGTTGAGCTCGACGACGGGTGAGGGAGCCACACGGCCGAGCGCCTCATAGAGAAGCACGACACGCTCCCAGTCGGTTTCCGGCACAGAGGACGCCGACGCGTGGCAGGCTGCGATCGCTGCCTGCAGTCCGTACGGTCCGAGGCCCCGCCCTACAGCCGAGGCCCGACCGATCGCGGCCAGACCGCGACGGATCGCCGACCAGTCCCACAAGCGCCGGTCCTGATCCTCCAGGAGCACCGCCTCCCCATCGGGCCCGGTGCGTGCGGGAAAGCGCGCGGCCGTGAGCTCGAAGAGGGCGAGCAGCCCGTACACCTCCGGCTCATCGGGCAGCAATGCTGCCAGCATCCGGGCCAACCGGATCGCCTCGTACGCGAGATCGGGGCGCAGCAGCCGGTCACCGGTCGTCGCCGTCGAGCCCTCCGTGAAGATCACGTACAGCACGCTTAGGACACCGCCAAGCCGCTCGCGCCGTTCCTCCGACGGCGGCAACTCGAACGGCACTTTCGCCGCGGCGATCGTCTTCTTCGCCCGCGTGATTCGTGCCTGGACCGTCGGCACGGGCACGAGGAACGCGCGGGCAATCTCCTCGCTGGACAGGCCGCCGACCACGCGCAGCGTCAAAGCGACGCGGGCCTCGGGCGCGAGCACCGGATGGCAGGCCACGAACATCAGCGCGAGGATGTCGTCGTCGACCCGGTCTGGATCCCACGGCAGGTTATCCGACCGGCCCCGCGGGGCCACCGCGCCCGAGCTCAGCTCACCCTCGGCGAGCTGGCCGGCGAGCATCGAGTACCGCTCGTCGAGTGCCGACCGGCGGCGGAAGGTGTCGACGGCGCGCCGCCGCGCGGTCGCGAGCAGCCAGCCCACCGGGTTGGTCGGCGCTCCGTCGCGTGACCAGGTGACGAGCGCCTCCGCCACTGCCTCCTGCGCGACATCCTCGGCGAGCTCGAAGTCCCCCGTATAGCGGGCCAACGCAGCGACGATCCGTGCGGACTCAATCCGCCAGACGGCCTCGACGGCCCGCCGCGCCGACTCGGTGCTCGGCGGGCCGTCGGTGGCTGCGGACGTCAGAGCTGGCCGGTCCGCTCGCGCCATGCCCGCTCCTTGATGATCCACTCGTTGTCCTGCGGGAACTCGTCGATGCTCGGCACGCGGCGGATCTCGCATTTCGTGCCGGCAACGGCCGGGATTCGCTTGGCCCACTCGACCGCCTCCTCCTTCGAGGCCACATCGATCACGTAGAAGCCGCCGAACAGTTCCTTCGTCTCGCCGTACGGACCGTCGGTGACCACCGGCGTCTCGCCGCTGAAGTCGACCACCACACCCTGGGTCGGGTCGTCCAGGCCCTCAGCGGCGACGAGCACGCCAGCCCGAATCATCTCCTCATTGAAGCGACCGATCGTCTCGAGCATCTGCTCGAAGGGCGTCTCCATCATCTTCGCGACGGACTCGTCCGTGCCTCGCATGATCAGCATGTACTTCGCCATCTTCCATCTCCTTGATATCCGAGGGCGCCTCTCGACCCTCTCACTCCTAGGTCGAACGGGGCAGCCGCGGATCGACACAGCCGCCGACTTTCTTGGCTGCTCGAAGGGCGGTACCTGATGATCGGGGTCAGCGGTTTCGTCGCGGTGCGGCGCCAAGACGCGCGACCGGGTCATCCACGGTCGTAGCCATGACTGTGCCGTTCTGCTACCCGCGCTCGGCGTCGTCGAGCCAGCGGCGGTACCAGTCGGCGAAAACGGCCGGGGTGCCATCCGGGTTGAGGAGTGGGCGGAAGCCCCCGCCTTCTGCGGTGTCGTCCGCCCACATCGTGCCGCGCGCCGGGCCGCTGACCACGAGCATCTCCCGCAACGCGCACCCGAGATGGCACAGGTAGATCGCCCCGGCGCTGTGCGCAGGGTCGTGCGCCACCCGATCGTGCTCTTCCCACCAGATGTCTTCCGCCGCGTTGAACTCTTCCTCCGAGTCGAAGTCGTCCTCGTCCGGCTGTGGAGGCAAGCCAGCAGCTGGATTGAAAGCGCTGATGTACGGGAAGGGTTCGGCGAGGGTGGCCAGGTCGGTCAGGTCCGCGCTGTCGCCCTCCCATCGCCAGCGGCCCGCCACCCGGCGCAGCGGAAACAGCCCGTACGCCGGCCCTGCGCCGCCGCGGCTCACCTGTAACAGGAACGACCGGTACGCCTCGGGAAGCTCAACGCCGAGCTGCGCCTCCAACTCGGTCAGCTCCTCGGGGGAGAGCGGCGGTTCAAGCACCCAGCCGTGATCGAACGCGCCGAAGACCTCATCGGCGTCCGGCCCGGTCGCCAGCTCCGCGACCCGCTCCCGTACGTCCGACCAGTCGGTGCCCGCCATATTCATGCCTGCAGCGCCCTCTTCGTGATCTGTTGATGCGGTTCCCGATCACTTGATCCGCCACATGGATGTACCGGAACGGGTAACGGGTAAGAGGCCAGTACGACCCGGCCAGTGAGGATCTCGTCGGCGCGAAAGATTCGGGGCGGACGTGGCTGCATCGGACCACTGTGGCACAACGTCCGCCTGCCGCCATCGCCCGTAAGCCCCGCCAGCGCGATCTCCTTGCCAGCTACCCGAAGCGGGCGGCGAACGCCACGCTCTCCTCCTGAGCCTGCGCCCCGGTCCGGAAACCCCCGCCCGGATTCTTGGCCGAAGCGAAAACCAGAGCTGCCACCTCGCCCTCCTCGGCGAGCCGGCGGGACGCCACCAACGTGCTCTCCCCGGTCACCTCCACCAACGGCAGGTCGCCGCTCGCCGGCGGTGC
>DASULK010000068.1:0-10025 GCA_036278255.1 Micromonospora sp. | reverse complement strand
CCAAGGCGATCGCCGCCCTGGGCTGACGCCCGGAACGTGCGCTCGGGCCGGAGGCCTCCGGCCCGAGCGCACGTTCCGGGCGTCAGCCCAGGGCGGCGATCGCCTTGGCGACTCCGTCCCCATAGGCGGGGTCGCACCGGGTGCAGTTGTCGATGTGCCGCTGCTGGATCTCGCGCGGCGCACCGTTGATGGCCCGGGCGGTGTTCTCGAACAGCACCTGCTTCTGCTCCGGGCTCATGTTCTGGAACAGCTTGCGCGGCTGCGAGTAGTAGTCGTCGTCGTCCACGCGGAAGTTCCACCGGTCGGCGCTGTCCCCGACCGACTGGGCCGGCTCGCGGTACTCCGGCTGCTCCTGCCACGCACCGTAGCTGTTCGGCTCGTAGTGCAGCGTGCTGCCGTAGTTGCCGTCCACCCGCATCGCCCCGTCACGGTGGAAGCTGTTGACCGGGCAGCGCGGCGCGTTGACCGGAATCTGGTGGTGGTTGACACCGAGCCGGTAGCGCTGTGCGTCGCCGTAGGAGAAGAGGCGCCCCTGCAGCATCTTGTCGGGCGAGAAGCTGATGCCCGGCACCAGGTTCGCCGGGTTGAAGGCGGCCTGCTCGACCTCGGCGAAGTAGTTGTCGGGGTTGCGGTTCAGCTCCCACTCCCCGACCTCGATCAGCGGGTAGTCCCCCTTCGGCCAGACCTTGGTCAGGTCGAACGGGTGGTACGGCACGGTCGCCGCGTCTGCCTCCGGCATGATCTGCACGTACAGCTTCCACTTGGGGAAGTCGCCGCGCTCGATGGCCTCGTACAGGTCCCGCTGGTGGCTCTCCCGGTCCTCGGCGATGAGCGCGGCGGCCTCGGCGTCAGTCAGGTTCTTGATGCCCTGCTGGGTGCGGTGGTGGAACTTCACCCAGAAGCGCTCACCCTCGGCGTTGATGAAGCTGAAGGTGTGCGAGCCGAAGCCGTGCATGTGCCGGTACGAGGCCGGAATGCCGCGGTCGCTCATCACGATCGTGACCTGGTGCAGTGCCTCCGGCAGCGAGGTCCAGAAGTCCCAGTTGTTCTTCGGGCTGCGCAGGTTGGTGCGCGGATCACGCTTGACCGCGTGGTTGAGGTCCGGGAACTTCAGCGGGTCACGGAAGAAGAAGACCGGGGTGTTGTTGCCGACCAGGTCCCAGTTGCCTTCCTCGGTGTAGAACTTGACGGCGAAGCCGCGGATGTCTCGCTCGGCGTCGGCGGCGCCACGCTCACCGGCAACGGTGGAGAAGCGCGCGAACATCTCGGTCTTCTTGCCCACCTCGGAGAAAATCTTCGCGCGGGTGTACCGGGTGATGTCGTTGGTGACCGTGAAGGTCCCGTACGCTCCAGAGCCCTTGGCGTGCATCCGCCGCTCGGGGATCACCTCACGGTCGAAGTGCGCCATCTTCTCAAGGAACCAGAGGTCCTGCAGCAGCATCGGGCCCCGCGGCCCGGCGGTCATGACGTTCTGGTTTTCGGGTACCGGAGCACCCGCGGCGGTGGTGAGGCGGCCGCCGGCCCTCTTCGAAGGGTCATTGCTCACTTGCGTTCTCCTTCGTCGTTTTCTGGTGTTAACGGTCTTTCTGTCGGCCTGGATCGGGCATCCCGTCGGCTTTCGTCTGGCATTCCGGGCAGATCCCCCAGAAAGTCACCTCGGCTTCGTCGACGACGAAGCCTTCACTGCTACTGGCATGCAGGCAGGGGGCCTCGCCGGTGGCGCAGTCGACATCCCGGATCGCGCCGCAATCGCGGCACACGATGTGGTGGTGGTTGTCGCCTACGCGGACCTCGAACCGTGCCGGTGATCCGGCCGGCTCGATCCGGCGCACCAACTGAGCCTCGGTGAGGGCGCGCAGCACGTCGTAGACGGTCTGCGTCGACACCTTGCCAAGCCGCCGCCGCACCCCGGTCGCGATCCGGTCGACGTCGGCGTGCGGTTGACGGCGCACCTCAGCCAGAACTGCAATCCGGGGTGCGGTGACCCGCAGGCCCACCCCGCGCAGCAAGGCAACGGGGTCGAGTTCTGCGGTCATGATCCAACCCTAACGGGTTTTCTGGAATGAGTCAAGAAAAGGTGGGGCTGGATGGATGGTGAGAATGCTCGCAGCTCTCAGCCCTTGACCACCCCTACCGGGACCAGCCGCGCAACCCGCCGACACAGACCGGCCCCCTCGGCCGACTCCACCACCGCGGAGACATCCTTATACGCCTCCGGGGTCTCCTCGGCCAGCCCCCGCATCGACGCTCCCCGCACCGCGATGTCACCGGCCTCCAACCGGCGCCGCAACTCCTGACCGCGCACCGACTTGGCGGCCTGGTGGCGGCTCTGCACCCGGCCCGCGCCGTGACAGGTCGACGCGAACGCCGGAGCGCCGGGAACCCCGGTCAGCACGTAGGACGCGGTCCCCATCGAACCGGGGATGAAGACGGGCTGCCCCACCCCGCGCAGGTCGTCCGGCAGCTCCGGGTGGCCGGGCGGCAGCGCGCGGGTTGCACCCTTGCGGTGTACGCAGAGCTGCCGCGGGCCGCCGTCCACCGCGTGGGTCTCGATCTTCGCCAGGTTGTGCGAAATGTCGTACACCAGGTCCAGCCCACGTCGGGTGACCCGCTCGAAGACCCGCCGGGCCGCCTCACCGAGAAGCTGACGATTGGCCCGGGCATAGTTCGCCGCAGCGGCCATCGCCCCCAGGTAGGCCCGGCCCTCAGGGGAGGAGACCGGGGCACAGGCCAGCTGCCGGTCCGGCACCTTGATGCCGTAGCGGGGCATGATCTGCTCCATCACCCGGACGTGATCGGTACAGATCTGGTGGCCCAGCCCCCGTGACCCGGAGTGGATCATCACGCAGATCTGACCGGACCGCAGCCCGAACGCCTGCGCGGTCTGCTCGTCGTACACGTGCTCGACCGCCTGCACCTCCAGGAAGTGGTTACCGGAGCCGAGGCTCCCCACCTGTCCCAGGCCGCGCTGCGCGGCCCGTTGGCTCACCTGCCCCGGGTCGGCGTCGCTCACGGCGCCGTAGTCCTCGCAGCGCTCCAGGTCCCGGGCGACCCCGTGCCCCTGCTCCATCGCGTACCGCGAGCCACCGGCCATCACCTGCTCCAGCTGGGAGTGGCTGGCGAGTTTCCAGACCGCCCCGTGCCCGGTACCCCGTGGGATCGCCGTGTCCAGGCCGTCCATCAACGCATGGAGCGAACGGGCCAGTTCCGACCGGTCGAGGTCAGCGGCGAGCAGCCGCACCCCGCACGAGATGTCGAACCCCACCCCGCCCGGCGACACCACGCCGTCCGCTTCGATATCGGTGGCGGCGACGCCGCCGATCGGGAAGCCGTAGCCCCAATGCACGTCCGGCATGACGTACGAGGCCTCGACGATTCCTGGCAGCGTCGCCACGTTCGCCACCTGATCCATCGACTTGTCGACCTCGATGTCCGGCAGCAGATCCCGGGTGGCGAAGACCACCCCGGGCACCCGCATCCCGTCGTGCCGGTCGATGCGGAAGCGGTACGGCGACTCCTCCACCAACTCCACGCCGATCACCCACCCACGCCCGCGGCCCATGAAGATCCTCTGCTGGCTACCCGGTCGGGTTCGGGCTACACCCGGCCGTCCGACGGGCCGGTGCCGGCGATCCGCTGCGGCCGGACCTCCCGCTCCCGCAAAATGACGTCATGGAAACCACCGCAGACATCCCGGTGGTCGGCGGGCCGGCCGACGGCACCGTGCTCACCGTTGAACTCGATCCCACCGGCCGTCCCCCACTGACCCATCACCACATCAGCGATGAGGGGCTGAGCGGCGCCGACATGTACGAACTGGAGACGGTGGCCGGAGAGCAGCGCCGCTGGATCTACCGGTGGCGCCCCACGGCAGCGTGAGTCCGCCCACAATGGCAAACGGTGCCGGGGCGACCTGGACGACCGGCGAAAGGAGTTGACGGCCCCCGGACTTCGGCCAAAGATCCCGGAATGAGTGGTGGCGAGGAGAGTCGGA
Organism: Micromonospora sp.; assembly: GCA_036278255.1. Lineage (GTDB taxonomy): Bacteria > Actinomycetota > Actinomycetes > Mycobacteriales > Micromonosporaceae > DASULK01. Next base: position 6,031 of record DASULK010000068.1, on the reverse strand, counting down.
AACTCTGGGTACGGGCGGTGGAGTACGTGGCCGCCCACTCAACCGGTCAGCCGCTCGACCCCGAACTACGGGTAACGATCAACTTCCATCCCGACCGGCTCGCCGACGGACGCCCCATCCTCACGGCCATGCGGAGCGACGGCCGCTACCGGTCCCAGTTCGAAACCGGCACGAGCAACGGCGGGCTCACCGCCTATCCCGGGGGTGACCGCTGGAGGTGGGAGAGCCGCATGTTCGGCGGCGTCTACGACGAGGCGCCGCCGGAAGACCGGCCCAAGTACGGCGCCCTCAACCACCGTTGCCGCCCCATCGGCGGGTCGCCCCGGTTCGGCTCCGCCCATTTCCGGCTCCGCCCCCATGTCCTGACGCGGACCACGTTCTGCTATCCGGACAGCTACCTGGAGCCGACCGACTTCGGGGTAGGTGACCGGATGTCGCTCATCGCCCTGGCCGACGCCGACACCCGTGACCTGCTCGACGACTACATCGAAGCCCACGTGCACGGACCCCTGAGCCTCGATCAGGATGTTGAGGCCCTCGTTCTAGACCCGTGCTTCCAGCACACGACTGTGGAGAAGCTGGCCCACCGGCTGCCGTGTCCGGTCGAGTGGCACCCGGGCCTCCGGCTCAGCGTCGGCACGTTGGCCCGCCACCCCGACTACCGGGGCCAGGCGGTCGTCGACTGCGGCATCGCGCTGGCCCGACACGGCTACCTCGACGCCCGCATCATCGGCGAAGCCGCCAACACCGGCCGATATGACGAGCAGATCCGCAAACGCATCTGGCACTACGTGGCCCGCTTCGGCGAGCCCACCACCGCGTGCTCTTCCCCCGGGTGACGTCCGTGCAACCGCCAGCGCTCCTGTCACCGATCGCTAGCCAGGGGTGAAAACGCCGAACGGTAGGAGGAACGGAAAGTAGGCGGTCCATACCGCGACTGGCTGGCCCCACCCCGGCCGTTCGATCAGATTGTGCGCAGTCAAATAGGTTGCCACCAGCGTCGACAGGGCGAGCACCACCACAAGGACGTACGCGACGACAGTTGATGAGGTCCTGGCGTTGCTATTGGTCAGACGCAAAATACTTCGAGCAAGCCACCACCCCAGGGCCGCTCCGAGCAACCAGCCGACGACGGTCAGCGCCTTCACGCGCGGGGGCGTGAAACGCCAGACCCATACCTCGATCGAGTCCCCGGGCGGCTCCGTGAAGGTGCCGCTCGGTCTGAACTTCCATTCCATGACGAGGTCGCCGCGGCTTGCGACGAAGAAACCGCCTCCTTGCACGGTGCTCGACCCCGCCTCTGTTCGCCATCCGGCCTGGGCCAACCTCTCGCAGGCCTGGTCGAAGGCGTCTCGTGAGGTCGCTCCACCCTGGATGTACACCTCCTGCTGTCCGGGCAGGTTGTCAGCGCGGGGATGCTCCATGAAGTGGACGTCGTGTACATCGTCGTGCCACCCGATCTCGTCGATCTCTGTGCCTGGCAAGCCCACCTGCACAGCGGCCGTCGCCTCTTCAATCGTCGGCGAGGGCGTCGCCATACGCCAGCCGGCGAAGTTGGCAGTTGCCGCAGCAATCGCGCCAACGGTCAAGGTGGCGCACACCATGAGGATGACCCCGCCGACACGCCGACTCATCGCGTACGCCCTTTCTGGAGACGGCGATGATAGCGCCGTCCCCAGATCAGGCTTGCGACGGCTGACTGATGTTGACCATCCAGATAATGCCGAACCGATCCACGCACATGCCGTATTCGTCGCCCCACATCTGCTTCTCCAAGGGCATGGGGACGGTGCCGCCCAAAGACAGCTGATCCCAGTAGCCGCGCAGCTCATCGGCGTCGTCCCCGCTCAGGCTCAGCGCGATGTTGTTTCCCGGGTTGTACTCCATGTCAGGCGGCGTGTCCGCGGCCATCAGCGTGTATCCGCTGGGAGTTTCGAGCATGGCGTGCATGATTTTGTCGGCGTGCGGGGAGTCTCCGGCACCGAATTCTCCGAAGGTGGCCAGCGTCAAATTTCCACCGAAGACGCTCTTGTAGAACTCCATGGCTTGGCGGGCGTTACCGGCGAAGCTGACGTACGGGTTGAGGCGAGAGGCCACGGATTCCCCCTGGTTGTGAGGTAGGTCGACCCTTGGGAGGCTAGTCGGGGAATCGACACCTGCCCGGCATTTGCCGCTGCCGCCAGATAACACATTGTGCGGAAAGAGACATTCGCTGCTGCCCGAGGAGGCCTAGTCTCCAACCCCGTGGCGTCGTACTGCGTGAGCGTCGGCAAGGCCATGCCCCGACGCTCGCAGCACGTACGATTTCCACACGGCTGTTCAAGTCACCTACCTGCCCGACCTCGACCGGTACGCCATCCTGGTGAACCGGCGGGGAATCTTCTCTGGCTACGAGGTGGCGTTCACGCAGCAGATCCCGCTGCAGGGCCGCGGCGCCACCGACCAGAAACGCCACTTCGACATCGACCGGGCAGCCGACCGGGTTGACGGCTGGTTCTCCCACAACCTCAACCGTGAGATCTCCAAGCGGAAACGATGGGTGCGGTTCACCGCATCCGATGTGTACGCCTACTGCGATCAGGGCACCCCGATGGTGGTGATGCCGGCCCGCCATCCCGGCCCCCAGCTCGCCCCGCTCACCATGCACAAGCTTGACCCGGTGTGGGTCTCTCCGCAGGCGATCGTCGACCGGATCAAAGCTGACTATCAGAACATTCCGAACTGGCAGACGACCAACGTGTACGAGGTGGTTCCGACCGAGGATCTGCGAAGCCTCACCGATGAGCAGCTCGCCGATCTGCAGCGCCGCGTCGCGGAGGAGACGGCCTGCCGCCTGACCAAGACCTGCCCCGCCAACTGATTCCGGCACCGCTGAGTCGTCCGCCGTCATGATCGCCTGCACTTCTGCTGACAACTCATCGGCGTGTCGTACCGCTCAACTGCAAATGGTCATCGGGAAGAGAGGCGGGACGAATAGGCGTCGGTCGAGGCGCGAACAGCAGTGACGCATGCCGCTACGGCCGGATGGGCGGTACGGCTGCCGCTGCTACCCGCCGGTCCCGACACCACCCGAGCGGCGCTGCGGCAGGTCGATGACTTGATCGGTGCCGCGGCATGATCCAGGGCGATCATGGTCACATGGGACGGGCCGGGTGCCGTGCCGGGGAGATGGCACGATGGTCAACGTGTTAGCTCGCACACAGTCCGCGCTGCGTCCTCAGTACCCGGTCCACACCGAGCGGCTGCTGCTACGTCCACTGACTGCCCATGATGCTGACGCACTGCTCGCCTATCGAAGCCGGCCGGACGTGTGTCGCTACGTACCCTTCGAGCCGATGACCCGCGAGGTCATCAACGAACGAATGTCGTCCACGTGGGCGCGCACCGAGCTCACCGATGAGGGGCAGTCGCTGACGCTCGGCGTCGTGGTCGCCGACACCGACGAGTTGGTTGGTGACGTTGTGCTGTTCTGGCACAGCCGCCTGCACGGAGGCGGGGAGCTCGGCTATGTCGTAAATCCTGACTTCGGCGGCCACGGTTATGCCACAGAGGCGGCGAGAGCCCTACTTGCCCTCGGCTTCGAGGAACTCGGCTTTCACCGCATCGTTGCGCGGATCGACGAACGCAACGAATCGTCGGCGCGGGTGGCTCGCCGGCTGGGAATGCGGCAGGAAGCTCGCCTGGTCCACAACGAGTTCTTCAAAGGCGAGTGGAGCACCGAGCTCGTCTTCGCCATGCTTGCTGACGAATGGTCCGCGCATCGCAAGGCGTAAACACGGCGGTTTCCAACGCCTCCTGCTGCATCCCTGGCACGGAGACGACGCCGACTTTCTCCTGGATCTCTACTCGCGTTGGGAGGTCGTGCGCTATCAAGACGGCCCGGCTGCCGCTTCCGTCCGAACGCGGCTTCGTCATCGGCGCGAAGGTATCGGCTCACCGATCACGATGCCGTAGCCGAGAACAATCAAGAACGTAATGCCGGCCGCAGCGAAAGCCACGCCAATCACCCGTTCCAACAGGACGAAACGTGCCAGGCGGGCATCCGGTAGCCAGCGCGATGATGAAACTCGCCGTAGCACCTTTGCGGCAGACATCGACCGCTGCACGTGCCACTCCGTCACGCCGCGAAAGTTGATGGCTAGGGCGACACCTACGAGACTCAGAGCCAGGCTCATGATGACAGCGGCCAGGAAACGCCATGTCTCCATCTGATGCCTCTCCGGTGCGGTCACTGGATCATAGTTCCGGCATGCCAAGAACCGAAGCTCAGTCCGAGTTGAACCACACCAGCACCCCAGGGCCGTCCGGGGTGATCACTGGTACCCATGCCTCGTCAGCCTCGCGGATCCGGCTCTCATCCAGCCGCAGCGCGTTCGGCTCCTCGCTGTGCCCATCGCACGCCCAGTAGTAGATGCCCTCGATGATTTGGCGAAGTTTGTCCCGCTCCTCGTCCGGCCACGGATAGTTCCGGGTGCCGGCGCCACGGAAGTCCTTCTCGAACAACTGGCGAAGCACATCCAAAGCGTCGGCGCCTGCTATCGGGACGAGGAAGCCCTCCACCTGCCCCTGCCGACACGCCGTACCGCCGTACTGCTGCTGGTAGAACACACCGGTCTGAGCCTCCACGATCACGTAGAGCCACCCGCCGGCCATGCCGTCAGGGTCCAGGAAGACGAACCGTCGAGAGTCCATGGCGGCCAGTCTTGCCGGTTGCTTCCGCTGCTGGTCAATGGTGGTGGGCGCGGCAGGTTTCGAACCTGCGACCCCTCGCTTGTAAGGCGAGTGCTCTCCCACTGAGCTACGCGCCCGGGACGCCACGGTACGGCGATACCGGCGGCGGCTAGCTTACCCTGCCGCCTCAACACTGCCTTCCGGCCACCTGGGCGGGCGACCGCAGGGATGCGGATCGTGGAGGTTTCCCCGGGCATGGGGACACGGAGAAACCTCCACGATCACGACACCTACGGTCAGGCGGTCACCGCAGCGAGTGCCTTGCGCCAGCCTTCCTGGTCGCGGGCCTCGCCCGGCATGTTCATCTCGGCAAAGCGGACGATGCCCGCCTTGTCGATGACGAAGGTGCCCCGGTTGGCGATACCGGCCACGTCGTTGAAGACGCCGTACGCCTGGGCCACCGCCCCGTGCGGCCAGAAGTCGGCCAGCAGCGGGAACTGGAAGCCTTCCTTGTCGGCCCAGACCTTGTGGGCGTAGACCGAGTCGACGCTGACGGTGAGGACCTGCACGTCGTCGTTGACGTACTCGTTGAGGTTGTCCCGCACCTCGCAGAGCTCACCCTGGCAGATGCCAGTGAAGGCCAGCGGGTAGAACACCAGCAGGACGGCTCGCTTGCCGCGGTAGTCCGAGAGTCGGACCTCCTGGTTGTTCTGGTCCTTGAGGATGAAGTCGGGGGCTTCGGCACCAACTTCGATCGGCATGCAAAACTCCTTGACGGGGGCGACTGCCGGCGAAAGAGACCCAGGCCGGCCAGGAACGGTCAGGACCTACCCAGCCTGCCATGGGCACCGGCGGCGCCCGCCGGCACCCGACCCGGGCGAGCGGCTATTTCCTGGCGCGGGCCGCGCGGGGCAGTACCAGCCGGGACGCCGTCCAGTCCTTGCCAGCATTGACACTTGACGTTTGCTGCAGGCCGGCCGTCGGTGCCGACTCGGCGATGTCGCTGGGTGGGACGTGCCCCGGCCGGCCGGCCTTGGGCGTCAGCAGCCACACCACGCCGTTGTCGGCCAACGGGCCGAGGGCGTCGACCAGGATTTCGAAGAGATCCTCGTCGCCGTCGCGGTACCACACCAGCACCGCGTCGACGACCTCGTCGGTGTCCTCGTCAACCAATCCCCCGCAGCGGTCGGTCAGGGCGTCGCGGAGATCGTGGTCGACGTCCTCGTCGTACCCCATCTCCATGACGACCATCCCCGGCTCGATGCCGAACCGGTCCGCCAGGCTCCGTACGCCGTCGGCGGCCTGACCAGCGGTCGCGCTCACTGTCGCGTGCCTCCTCATCTCAACTGCTGCCGGCATC
>DASULK010000067.1:0-16524 GCA_036278255.1 Micromonospora sp. | reverse complement strand
GCTTCGCCTTGGCCGCCTGCACCGAGTAGGGGCGGCCGGCGTCGCGTAGCCGGGCGGCGGCCAAGGTCAACGACCGCGCCGCCGAAATCTGGGTGGCCATGTCGGCGAGGAGGAACCCCAGCCCCTGGAAGGCGATGATCGTCTGGCCGAACTGCTCCCGCTCACGGGCGTAGGACACCGCGTAGTCCAGCGCCGCCTGGGCCAGGCCGACCGCGCAGGCGGCGATGCCGAGCCGGCCGGCGTCCAACGCCTCCATGGCGATGCGGAACCCGGTGCCCTCGTCCCCGACCAGCCGGTCGGACGGCACCCGGACATTGTCGAAGGCGACCTGGGCGACCGGCGAGGAGCGCAGCCCCATGGTGCGCTCGGCCGCCTGTGGCACGATCCCCGGCGTCTCCGTATCGGCCAGCAGGCAGGAGATCCCCGCCGCGCCCGGGCCGCCGGTGCGGCAGAAGATGTTGTAGAAATCGGCGGTGTGGGCGTGGGTGATCCACGCCTTGGTGCCGTTGACCAGATAGGAGTCGCCGGCGCGGGCGGCCTTCGTGGTCAGGGCGGCGGCATCCGACCCGCCCTGCGGCTCCGACAGGCAGTACGCGCCGAGCAGTTCGCCGCCGAGCATCTCCGGCAGCAGCTTGCGCAGTTCCCCGCTGCCGTGCGCGGCGACCGGGTAGCAGGCCAGGGTGTGCACGCTGACCGCCTCACCGACGGCCAGCCACCGCGACGCGAGGATCTCCAGCACCTGCAGGTAGACCTCGTACGGCTGGCCACCTCCGCCGTCGGACTCCGCGTACGGCAGGCCGAGCAGCCCGGCCCTGCCGAGGGTACGCAGGATCTCGCGGGGGAACTCCCCCCGCGACTCGAAGTCCGCCGCCCGTGGGGCGAGTTCGCGGTCGGCGAGTTCGGTGGCGAGGTTGAGGAGGTCGTACGCCTCCTCGGTGGGCAGGATGCGGTCAACGTTCATGGGGCAAGACTCCGGTGGGGCGGGGTGACACCTTCCCCGCCGCGGAGGCGGCGGCGACGAGGTGCTGCCGCGGATACCCGGAGGCGGATACCCGCACCCGCAAGCTTAACGTTCGTTTGGGTGGGCGGGAACAGTGGTTGTCGGGGGGCTGTGTCAGGCTGTGCGCTGTGAACGACAGACGCCCCCTGCTGCTGGTCGACGCGCCGAGTCTCTACTTCCGGGCCTACTTCGGCATCCCCGAATCCGCCGCCAGGACCGCCGACGGCACCCCGGTCAACGCCGTGCGGGGCTTCCTCGACATGCTCGCCTCCCTGATCCGCACCCGCCGCCCCGGCCGGCTGGTGTGCGCGCTGGATTACGACTGGCGACCGGCGTGGCGGGTGGCCCTGCTGCCGTCGTACAAGGCGCACCGCCTGGCACCGGACGGCGGCGAGATCGTGCCCGACACCCTCGTCCCCCAGGTGCCGCTGATCCTCGACGTCCTGGCCGCCGTCGGTATCCCCGCCGTCGGCGCCGACGACTACGAAGCCGACGATGTGCTCGGCACCCTGGCCGCCAACCAGCCCGGCCCGGTCGAGGTGGCCTCCGGCGACCGTGACCTGTTCCAACTGGTCGACGACGCCAAGCGGGTGCGGGTGCTCTACTGCGGGCGCGGGGTGGCGAAGTTGGAAGACTGCGACGACGCGGCGGTGCAGGAACGCTACGGCGTACCCGCCGCCCGCTACGTCGACTTCGCGGTGCTGCGCGGCGACCCCAGCGACGGGCTCCCCGGCGTGCCCGGGGTGGGGGAGAAAACCGCCGCACGGCTGATCGGCCGCTACGGCGGGCTGCCCGCCATCCTGGCCGCGCTCGACGACCCGGCAGCCCCCCTCGCCCCCGGGTTACGCGCGAAACTGCACGCGGCCCGCGACTACCTGTCGGTCGCACCGCAGGCGGTGCGGGTGACGCTGGATGTGCCCCTTCCGCCCCTGGTCACCGACCTACCGGCGGCACCGGCCGCCCCGGATCGGCTGGAGGCGCTGGCCGAGCAGTGGAACCTCGCCGGCCCCTGCCGCCGGCTGACCGAGGCGATCACGGCGGCCAGCGGAGAAGCCGAAGGTCAACTCGCCGCCCCGTAGGCCAGAATCCCGCGGCTGACCTCACCGATCGCCTGACGGGCCGTGCTTCGCAGCTGCACCGAGGCCTGCGCGTCGGCAATCTGCCCCAACAGGTCAGCGACCTGCCGCGCCCAGCGCACAAAGTCACCCGCCGGCATGTCACCGTCGAGGCTGTGCCCGCTCGCCAGCACCTTGGCCAACGCCTCGCCCCGCGCCCACCGGTAAATCGGCCAGACGAACCCCAGATCCGGCTCCCGGGTCGTCTCCAGGCCCCACGCCGCCTCGTCTGACTCCAGCTCCGCCCAGAGTTTCAGTGTGGCGTCGACAGCATCGGAGACCGGGCCGCGTGGCACCGAGGCGCGGTCCTCGACATCCCGCCGCGCCTCGTACACCAGCACCGACACCGCCGCCGCCAGCTCCGCCGGCGCCAACCCCTCCCACACCCCGCGGCGCAGGCACTCGGCGACCAGCAGATCCGCCTCCGTCCAGATCCGGGCCAGGGTGCGCCCGGCGTCGGTCACCCCGTCCTCCGCCGTCAGATACCCCCGGGCGGTGAGCAGGCCACAGATCCGGTCGAAGGTGCGCACCAGGGAACCGGTACGGCCGGCCACCCGCTGACGCAGCTCGTTGGTGTCGCGTTCCAGCCGCCAACGCCGCTCCGCCCAACGGGCGTGCTCCTCCCGGTCCGGGCAGGCATGGCAGGGATGGCTGCGCATCTGGCGGCGCAGCTCGGCCAGCTCGATGTCCTCCCCGTCCCCACGGGAACGGGCACGGCGCCCCGGATGCCGGCTCAGCCCCGTATCGATCACCGTGGCGGCCAGCTGCCGCCGGGCCGCCGGCGAGCGGGGGTTGAAATTCTTCGGCACCCGGATGCGGGCCAGCGCCTCGGCCGGGCTGCTGAAATCACTGGCCGTGACCCGCCCCGCCCACCGGTCCTGGGTGAGCACGAGCGGGCGGGGCTCGCCGAATCCGCCCGCGCCGGGCTCCAACACCACAGCCAGGCCGGCACGGCGCCCCGACGGCACCCGGATCACATCACCGACCCGGAGCCGCTGCAGCGACTCGACCGCGGCAGCCCGCCGCTGGCTCTGCCCCTGCCGAGCCAGTACCCGCTCCCGGTCGGCGATCGCCCGCCGTAGCCCGAAGTACTCCTCGAAGTCACCGTGATGGCACCGGGCCTCTTCCAGGTACGACTCCATGGTCTCGACGTTGCGCTGCACCTGTCGGGCCAGCCCCACCACCGAACGGTCGGCCTGGAACTGCGCGAACGAGGATTCCAACAGTTCGCGGGCGGCGGCCGCCCCCATCGAGCCGACCAGGTTGACCGCCATGTTGTACGACGGCCGGAAGCTGGAGCGCAGCGGGAAGGTGCGGGTCGACGCCAAGCCGGCGACGTGACGCGGGTCGACCTCCGGCGACCAGATCACCACCCCGTGCCCTTCCACGTCGATGCCCCGCCGCCCGGCCCGGCCGGTCAGCTGGGTGTACTCCCCCGGCGTCAGGTCGACGTGGGCTTCGCCGTTGAACTTCACCAGCCGCTCCAGCACCACGCAGCGGGCCGGCATGTTGATACCGAGCGCCAGGGTCTCGGTGGCGAAGACCGCCTTGACCAGCCCGTTGACGAAGAGATGCTCGACCACCTCCTTGAAGGCAGGCAGCATGCCAGCGTGGTGGGCGGCCAATCCGCGTTCCAGCCCGTCAAGCCACTCCCAGTAGCCCAGCACGGACAGGTCCTCACCGGGAATGCTGGCGAGTCGGCTCTCCACCACGTGCCGGATCTCCGCCCGCTCCTCGGGTGTGGTCAGACGCAGACCTGAGGCCAGGCACTGGGCGACGGCGGCGTCGCACCCGGCGCGGCTGAAGATGAACAGGATCGCCGGCAGGAGCCCTTCCCGGTCCAGCCGTGCGACGATGTCCGGTCGGGTCGGCCCCCGCCAGCGGGGTCCGCGGCGTCCGTAACCGCGGCTGTCGCTGAATTCGATGCGGCGCATCATCTCCCGCGTGTAGCGCAGCAGCTCCGGGTGCACGTCGTGTTTGCGCGCGGCGTCGGCGTCGTGGAACAGGTCGAACATGCGGCGGCCGACGAGCATGTGCTGCCACAGCGGCACCGGCCGGTGCTCGCTGACCACCACCTGGGTCTGGCCGCGGACGGTGACCAGCCAGTCGGCGAACTCTTCGGCGTTGGAGACGGTGGCCGACAGCGACACCAGGGTCACCGACGGCGGCAGATGGATGATGACCTCTTCCCAGACCGGGCCGCGGAGCCGGTCGGCGAGGTAGTGCACCTCATCCATCACGACGTAGGCCAGACCGTGCAGGGTCGCCGAATTGGCGTAGAGCATGTTGCGCAGCACCTCGGTGGTCATCACCACCACCGGCGCATCGCCGTTGATCGAGTTGTCGCCGGTCAGCAGGCCGACCTGCTCCGCCCCGTACCGCTCCACCAGGTCGTGGTACTTCTGGTTCGACAGCGCCTTGATCGGGGTGGTGTAGAAGCACTTGCGCACCGGCTGCCCGGCAACTCCCTGCCGCAGTGCCAGGTGAACCGCGAACTCCCCGACAATGGTCTTGCCGGCACCGGTCGGCGCGCAGACCAGCACCCCGCTGCCGGACTCCAACGCCTGGCACGCCTCGCGCTGAAAATCGTCCAGGTCAAACCCGAGGTCGAGGGCGAAGTCTTCCAGGGCGGGGTAGAGGGTGGCCTGCGCGGCTCGGCGGCGTGCTGCTGCGTACCGCTCGGCGGGGCTCGACATACCGTCAAGATTAGTGCGTACGGCCGATGCCGGCGCCACGAGGCCGATGTCCAGCCGTTCTCCCCGCAATCGGTATGGTGCTCGGCGTGTCGGATCATGCCGAACCGTCCACTGCCCGTACGCCACGGCGCGCGCCAGGCGGATCCACGGCGGGTGATCGGCCGGCGCTGGCGCGTCGGCCGGTCGATGCCGTGCTCTTCGACTTCCACGGCACGCTCGCCCAGGTCGAGGACGCGGTCGCCTGGGTGACGGCGGCGGCGAAGAAGTGCGGCACGACCCTGGAACAGGCCCGCGCCACCGTGCTGGCCGACCGGTTCGTCACCGCCGGTCGGGCGGGCGGGCCGCTGCCGGCCCGCATCCCCCCGCAGTTGGCCGAGGTGTGGGCCGAACGGGACTACTACGCGCACGCCCACCGCGCCGCCTACACCGGGCTGGCAGCCACCGTGCAAGCCGGTGTGGAGGGGTTGGCCGAGGCGCTCTACGAGCGGCTGCTGCGCCCCGAAGGCTGGCTGCCGTACCCGGAGGCCTCCGCCGTGCTGGAGGCGCTGCGGGCGGCGGACGTGCCGGTGGCGGTGGTCAGTAACATCGGCTTCGATATCCGGCCGCATTTCGCCGCCTGGGGCCTCTCCGAGCTCGTCAACGAGTTCGTGCTCTCATACGAGGTGGGGCGCTGCAAACCGGATCCGGCGATCTTCCAGCGGGCCTGCGGACTCCTGGGCGTCGACCCGCAGCGGACCCTGATGGTCGGCGACACCGCGGCTGATGCGGGCGCGGTACGTGCCGGCTGTGCTGCCCTGGTCCTGCCCGCTGCGGAGCCGGGGCAGAGCAACGGGCTGGCTGCCGTGCTGGATCTGGTGCTCAACCGGTCCGGCTGAGCCTCAGCGGAGCAGACGGACCGCGCCGGGCACCGCTGTGATGGTCACCGGCAGCCGTGGGCCACGTTCGCCGTCGAAGTAGCTGGTGATCCCTTCGGCGGCCAGTTCGACCGTCCGCGCCCGATAGCTGTGCACCATTGGATGCTCCACATGGGTGCCCTGATAGATGCGTGGCTTCACCCGCACCAGCGTGGTCCTGCTGACCGGCCCGACCACCACGACGTCGAGCAACCCGTCGGTCAGATCCGCGGCCGGGCAGATCCGCATCCCGCCGCCGTAACTTGGGCCGTTGCCCACAGCCACCAGCACCGCCGCCAGCCGCTTCTCGGCACCGTCCAGGCGCAGTGTGTACTGGCGCGGCCGCAGCCGTGCCAGTTCGGCCACGATGGCCAGATCGTAGCGGCGGGGCCCCTTCGGCCACCGCATCCGGTTGGCCCGCTCGTTGACGATCGCGTCGAAGCCGGCCGCCAGCACCGCCCCGTACCAGCGGTCGACGCTGTCCGGGCTGCTGACGCGGGCCAGATCCACCGCTCGGGTCCGCCCGGCCGCCAACGCAGCCGCGATGACGTCGAGCGCCGCGAGTGGATCGGAGGGAAACCCGGCCGTGATGGCGAAGTCGTTGCCGGTGCCGGCCGGCACCGGCCCGAACCCCACCGCCGTCCCGGCAACCGCCTGCAGGCCCAGGTGGGCGGTGCCGTCACCTCCGACGGTCACCACGGCGGCGGCGCCCTCCGCAACCGCCCGGTGGCAGGCCGCCTGCGCCTGCTCGGCGGTGTGGGCGGCCAGCGGCGCGACGGGCCGGCCGGCTGCCCGCAGCCGCTCAAGGACAACCGGAAGCAGTTCCCGGTGCCGACCGCGGCCTGCGGCCGGATTCGCCAGCACCGCCACCGGGCCGGCAGGCAGTGCGGCCGGGGCCGGGGCAGCGGAGACATGATCGTCAGCGGTCACGGCGAGCACCGTACCGTCCGGCCCCCGGCAGGGACTACGGCCGTCAGGTCACCTCGTCGTAGCGCTGATCGAGGGGGGCCGGTGCCGGCACGGACTCGGGCGCCTCAACCGCCTCGCGGCGCAGGTCCAACTCCGACACCTCGTCGTCGTCGACGTCGGCGTAGATCTCCTTGCCGCGGCCCTTGCGCCGGTCGTTGAGGAACGCGATCCCGACCGCGATGAAGTAGAGCAGCGACAGGCAGGTCGCCAGCAGGGTCATGCCGAACGGTCCCGGGTCGGGGGTGGCGATGGCCGCGAAGGCGAAGCAGATAAAGACCACGATCCGCCACCAGCTGAGCAGCCGGCGGGCGCTGATCACTCCGGTGAAGTTGAGCATCAGCAGCAGCAGCGGGAACTCGAAGCCGACCCCGAACAGCATGATCATGCTGGTGACGAAGGAGATGTAGCGGGTCACCTCAAGCTGGGTCGACACACCGGTGACGCCGGCTTCCAGGAGGAAGCCCAGCCCCTTGTCCACGACGAAGTAGGCCAGCACGGCACCGGCGGCGAAGAGCGGCGCGGCCAGCGCCACGAAGATGTACGCCCATTTACGCTCGTGCCGGTGCAGGCCGGGCGCGATGAACGCCCAGAGTTGGTAGAGCCAGACCGGCCCGGCCACGATCAGGCCGATCCAGAGCGCCAACTTCAGCTTGAGGATGAAGCTGTCCGCTGGGGCGAGCATCAGAAACTTCTGGCATTCGCCGTCCACCGTCGCGCCGGGCAGCCGGCAGTAGGGCTGCTTGAGCAGCTCGAAGGCGTAGTCGGCCAGCAAGAAGCCAACGATCAGGCCGACCAGCACCGCCAGGGAGGCCTTGAAGAGGCGGCTGCGCAGCTCGCGGAGATGCTCGATGAGAGTCATCGAGCCCTCGGAGGCCTGCTCAAACTTGCTGGGACCGCGCTTTTTCAGTGCGAAGCCCACGGTGTCCAGGATCTCCGGTCAGTTGTCGCGGACCCGCTGCGCCGGTTCGATGACCTCGGGCGCAGGGGACGGCTGTTCGGTCGAGGGTGGCAGCGGCTGGCGGGCCGTCTGCGCCTCGGCCTTCTCGGCCAGGTCGTTGTCGTCGTCGATCAGGCCCTTGGTCTCGGCCTTCATGATCCGCAGCGACCGGCCGAGGGAACGGGCCGCATCAGGCAGCCGCTTGGCGCCGAAGAGCAGGATCATGACGACGACGAGGACGGCGATGTGCCACGGCCTGAGCATGCCCATGGGAAACTCCAGTTGGTCTTGGTTGGGTCCGGGGGCGGCCCCAACCCATCGTACGTGCGGGAATGCCGGCTGGCAGAGGCCGGACGGCGGTGTCCGGTTGGTGAAGTCTCAACCAGCGGCGCGGGTTCCGTCAAGCATTCCGCCCTGCCCCGGTGCCCGTCGGCGTCACTTTCCCCGCTTTGTCTTGATCACGGCGAGGGTCTCCTGCGCGGTCTCGGCCTGTCGTTGCAGCGCCACGATCCGCTCCTGCAGCGCCACCGCCGCCTGCCGCAACGATTCGGCCCTGGCCTGATGCGCGAACAGGGCCAGGACCGCCCGGCGCAGGCGGGGCAGCCGGACCAGCACCGGCCGTACCACCAGGGCGAGAAGCGCCAGCGCCAGCAGTACCACGGCAAGCACGATCCACATCACCACGGCAACCAGCCTAATCCGTGGGCGCCTCGGTCAGCGGGACCGCGTAGGCGGCCAGCGCGTCCGTCACCTGCTCGCGCACCTGCTCGGCCAGCTCCGGCGGGGAGACCACCGCCACATCGGGCCCGAGGCCCAGCACCAGACGGCGCGCCCACGCCAGATCGGCCACCCGCATCGAGACCAGCCACTCCTGTCCGGCTCCGTCGGGGCCGGACAGCTCACCCTCGTGGGCGGGGCTGACCCGCTCACAGGGGTAGTACTCGGTGATCCACCGGCTGGCCCGCCCGACGCAGAGCGTGATCAGCGGCAGGTCCGGTGACGGCTGGAAAATGCCGGTACGCACATCGTGTAGCTGAATCTGCTTCGGGGCCCGAGCCGGTTCCTCCAACTCGACCAGGGCATCGATCCGGTCAGCCCGGAACAGCCGCACCGCCTCCGCCCGCCGGCACCAGGCTTCCAGATAGCCGAGCCCCCCGACCATGAGCACCCGAATGGGGTCGATCACCCGATCGGTCGTCTCGTCCCGGGTCGCGCCGTAGTAGGTGATCCGCAGCGCCCGGCGCCGCTGCACCGCCTCCCGCAACGCGTCGAGCCGGTCACCGCAGCCCGGCATCCGGACCGCCACCGGCGCCCCGATCAGATCACCGGCCGCGTCCTCGATCTTCGCCAGCGCCCGTTCGATCACATCACGGTTGGCCATACCAGGCGTCTCCACCAGCATCCGCAGCGCGACGACCAACGCCAGCGCCTCATCCGGGGTGAGCCGCAGCGGCCGGTCGATCCCGGCGTCGTAGGTGATGGTGACCCGGTCCCCGTCGAAGGCCATGTCGATCAGATCACCCGGGCCGTACCCCGGCAGCCCGCAGACCCAGAGCAGCTCAAGATCCTCACGCAGCTGCCGGTCGGTGACACCAAGGTCGGCGGCCGCCTCCGCTACCCGGATACCGGGCCGCGCCAGCAGGTAGGGCACCAGGTTGAGCAGCCGGGCCAGACGATCGGCGGCGGTACGGGAGCCACGCTGAGCCGGTGGGGTCACGGTCATGGCAGCGCTCCGGCCGGCTGCTGACGAACCGCGATCTCCTTCAACCGCTGGATCACCGCGTCGCGTACCTCCGGCGGTTCGAGCACCAGCACATCAGCGCCGTAGCGGACCAGGCTGCCCGCCAACGCCTCGGGACAGGCGTACGGCAGAACCAGCCGGTCCCCGTCCGGCCCGCGGTCGACCGTCTTCGCCCAGCGGCGCAGCCCCACCGCCCGCCCCGGCCGCGTCAGGACCGTGGCCCGCCCGCGCTTTTCGGTCGGACCCGACCAGCGGGCCACCTGGCTGATCAGATCGACGTCGTCCGGCGGCAGGTAGGTCCCTGCCCGCCCGACGGCCTTCACCGGGCCGACGATGCGGGACAGCCGGAAGCAGCGGGTGGCGTCCCGGTCGAGGTCGTGGCCCACCACATACCACCGGCCCCGCCAGCACACCACCCCCCACGGCTGCAGCCGCCGCCGCGTCGGCGCATCCTGGACCGGCACCCGGTAGTCGAAGGTGACCGTGCGCCGTTCACGGGTCGCGGCGGCCAGCGGGGCGAACGCCGGGTCGACGGTGACCACCGGCTCCACCTCGAGCGTGGCCTGCGGGTCGACGTCGATCCCGGCAGCCCGCAGTTTGGCCAGGCCGGAGGAGGCCGCGGCGGCCAAGCCGGCGTGCTGCCACAGCCGTGCGGCGATACCGACCGCGGCTGCCTCATCGGGCTGCAGCGGAATGTCGGGCAACGCGTATTCGCGTGGGGCGATCCGGTATCCGGGCTCGGTGTCGAACGCGCTCGCCGTGCCGACCTCCAGCGGCACCCCCAGCGCACGCAGCTCCGCCTTGTCCCGCTCAAACTTGCGCTGGAACGCCTCGTGCTGGCGGGCGTCGTCCGGGTCATGCTCGTAGCCGGGCACCGTCGCGGCGATCTGCGCAGCGGTGAGGAACCGCCGCGTCGACAAGAGACAGATCACCAGGTTTACCAAGCGTTCAGTGCGGGTCCGCGACACTCCCCAGACGGTAGCAGTCCGGCCCCGGTTCCGCGCAGAGGCGCCACCACGCGGGGCGGGGGCGGCGACGCCCGCGGCCAGCCGAAAATCCCACCGGCTACGGTGCCACCATGGTGCGATGGCGGTCCGGCCGGGTGACGGCGCTGCATCGGGCCTGGCACGGGGCGGTGGAGGCGGAGGTCACCCTCGACGAGGGCGGCTCGCTGCGGGCACTGGCCTACCCATCGCTGGTCGGCCGGCCGGAACCGGGTGACCGGGTGCTGCTCAACGTCGGCGCGCTGCTGATGGGGCTGGGCACCGGCGGCTACGCGCTGGTGGTCGCCATTCCTGACCGGCTGCCCCCCGATCCTCCCGACGACGGCCGCACCCGCAATGCGGGCCACCTGGTCAAGGCCCGCTACACCCCGCTGCAGCCGATTCTGCTCGGCGCCGACGAGGAAGCCTCACCGCACCACGCCGCCCTCACCGACGCCGACGAACTGGACGGCATGCCGGTGGTCACCGCCGACCTGCACTCCGCGCTGCCGGCCATCGTCGCCGGCATCCACGCCGACGCCCCGGCAGCCCGCATCGCCTACGTCATGACCGACGGGGGCGCGTTGCCGGCCTGGTTCTCCCGCACCCTGGACGGGCTGCGCGGCACGCTGGCCGGCACGGTCACCGTCGGGCAGGCCTTCGGCGGTGACTTGGAGGCGACCAACGTGCACAGCGGCCTGCTGGCCGCCCGGCACGCGCTGGCGGCGCAGGTCGCCGTCGTCACCCAGGGGCCGGGCAACCTCGGCACCGGCAGCCGGTGGGGGTTTTCCGGGGTGGCCGTCGGGGAAGCGGTCAACGCCGCCGCCACGCTCGGTGGACAACCGGTGGGTTCGCTACGCATCTCCTCCGCCGACCCGCGGGCACGCCACCAGGGGCTCTCCCACCACAGCATCACCGCCTACGGGCGGGTGGCGCTGGCCGCGGCGGATCTGGTGCTGCCCGACGGTTTGGCACCGGAGTTGGCCGCCCGGGTACGGCAGGCTCTCGACCAGTTGCCCGCACGGCACCGGATCGTGCACGTCGCCGTCGACGGCCTGGACACGGCGCTGCGCAACCTGCCGGTCCCGCTCTCCACCATGGGCCGCGGACTGGACGCCGATTACGGCTACTTCCTTGCAGCCGCTGCCGCCGGACGACACGCGGCCAACCTGCTGGACCAGCCCTGTCGGCGCTAGGCCAAGACGATCAGCGCCACCCAGCCACCGACAATCACTGCCAGCAGGGCCGCCAGCACCCATGTCGGCACGACGTAATCCCCGCGCCGGTTCCGGGCGATCTCATCGGCAATCTTCTGCCGGCGGCGATCCACCCAACCCGTCGGCTGGGGGCGGCCGGCGTCGTCGCGGGACGAGAAAGGTGAAAGGTCCATGGCGGCGCCGAGTCTACCCGGCCCCGCCCCGAAAACCGCAGCCCGCAGGCCCGCCGCCACTACATGCTGGCGATCAACCGCTCGACCCGCTCGTCGTAGGCCCGGAACGGATCCTTACACAGCACGGTGCGTTGCGCCTGGTCGTTGAGCTTCAGGTGCACCCAGTCAACGGTGAAGTCCCGCCGCTTCTCCTGGGCGTGCCGAATGAATTCGCCACGCAACCGGGCCCGGGTGGTCTGCGGCGGCGTCTCCTTCGCGGCGAAGATATCCAGATCGGTGGCGATCCGGTCGACCTCACCGCGCCGCTCCAGCAACGCATAGAGCCCCCGGCCACGCCGGACATCGTGGTAGGCGAGATCCAGTTGAGCGACCCGCGGATGCGACAACGGCAGGTTGTGTTTGGCCTGGTAACGCTCGATCAGCCGCAGCTTGGTCACCCAGTCGATCTCGCGGGCGACCGGCGCCAGGTCACCGGTCTCCACCGCGCGCAGCACCCGCCCCCACAGTTCGATCACCCGCTTGGCGGTCTGGTCGCCGCCGCGCCGCTCAACGAACTCGCTCGCCTTGGCCAGGTACTCCTGCTGGATTTCCAGCGCGCTGATCTCCTTGTTGGAGGCCAGCCGTATCTTGCGCCGCCCGGTGATGTCGTGGGAAACCTCCCGGATGGCCCGGATCGGGTTCTCCAACGTCAGATCCCGCATTACCACCCCGGATTCGATCATGCGCAGCACAATGTCGGCGCTACCGACCTTGAGCAGGGTGGTGACCTCGTTCATGTTGGAGTCGCCGACGATGACGTGCAGCCGCCGGTAACGCTCGGCGTCGGCGTGGGGCTCGTCGCGGGTGTTGATGATCGGCCGGGAGCGGGTGGTCGCCGAGGAGACCCCTTCCCAGATGTGTTCGGCGCGCTGCGACAGGCAGTAGACCGCGCCGCGCGGTGTCTGCAGCACCTTGCCGGCCCCGCAGATCAGCTGGCGGGTGACCAGGAACGGGATCAGCACGTCAGCCAGCCGGCCGAACTCGCCGTGCCGGGAGACGAGGAAGTTCTCGTGGCAGCCGTAGGAGTTGCCGGCCGAGTCGGTGTTGTTCTTGAACAGGTAGATTTCGCCGGCGATCCCCTCATCGTGCAGCCGCTTTTCGGCGTCGACCAGCAGTCCCTCCAGGATCCGCTCGCCGGCCCGGTCATGGGTGACCAGGTCGGTCACCGAATCGCATTCCGGGGTCGCATACTCCGGATGGGACCCGACATCGAGGTAGAGCCGGGCACCGTTACGCAGGAAGACATTGCTCGACCGCCCCCAGGACACCACTCGGCGGAACAGGTAGCGAGCCACCTCGTCGGGGGACAGCCGGCGCTGGCCGCGGTAGGTGCAGGTGACGCCGTACTCGGTTTCGAGGCCGAAGATTCGCCGCTCCATGCTCAGACCCTAGCCGCCCTCGGGCGTTGTTGGTCACTATCGCCGCCTGCTGCACCATTCAGGTGGGGAATCCGACATCTGCCACTCCCGCCGCGTGCCGGACACCGCTCACCGCCGCCTACACTCAACCGGCTGTGAGAGTCCTCGTCACCGGCGGTGCCGGCTTCATCGGCTCGCAGTACGTGCGGATGCTGCTGACCGGCGTCGGGCCGCAACCCGCCCCGAGCGCCGTCACGGTCCTGGACAAGTTGACCTACTGCGGGAACCTGGCCAACCTCGACCCGGTCCGCGACGACGGCCGGCTCCGGTTCGTGCCGGGCGACATCTGCGACGCGGCCCTGGTCGATCAGCTCGTCGCCGGGCATGACGTGATTGTGCACTTCGCCGCCGAGTCCCATGTAGACCGGTCGATCAGCAGCGCGGCGCCGTTCGTCACCACGAACGTGCTGGGTACGCAGACCCTGCTCGACGCGGCGCTGCGGCACGGCACCGGACGGTTCGTGCACGTGTCGACCGACGAGGTCTACGGCTCGATCGAGCACGGCTCCTGGAGCGAAGAGCAGCCGCTGGCGCCGAACTCTCCCTATTCGGCGTCCAAAGCCGCCTCGGACTTCCTCGCACTCGCCTACCACCGCACCCATGGCCTGGACGTGGTGGTGACCCGCTGCTCAAACAACTACGGCCCCTACCAGTACCCGGAGAAGATCATCCCCCTGTTCGTGACCAACCTGCTCGACGGCGGAACGGTGCCGCTCTACGGGGACGGCGGCAACGTCCGCGACTGGCTGCACGTACACGACCACTGCGTCGGTGTGGCGCTGGTCCAGGACCGGGGACGTGCCGGCGAGGTTTACCACATCGGCGGCGACACCGAGCTGACCAA
The DNA here is from genome assembly GCA_036278255.1 of Micromonospora sp. Taxonomy (GTDB): domain Bacteria; phylum Actinomycetota; class Actinomycetes; order Mycobacteriales; family Micromonosporaceae; genus DASULK01. The sequence goes on along the minus strand of DASULK010000067.1, from coordinate 2,499 downwards.
CAGGGCCCTCACCGAACGCCTGCTCGCCATCTGCGGGGTCGGATGGGACCGGGTGGTGCGGGTCCCCGACCGTAAGGGGCACGACCGCCGCTACTCACTGGACAGCACGAAGATCAGAAACGAGCTGGGGTTCGCCCCCCGCGTCGACTTCGACCGGGGCCTGGCCGAAACGGTGCGCTGGTACCGGGACAACCGCGACTGGTGGGGGCCGTTGAAAGCGGCGGCGTCGCGGCGGTGAACCTGCCCGCTATTCGTCGGATTCAGCCTGCCGCTTCTCGGCCTCGGCCGCCGGCTTGTCCTCCAGGTCGGCGGAGGCAGCCGACGTGGTGGGTTTGGCGGCGGCCGGTTTCTTCGCCGGCTTCTCCGGTTCACCGGCTGCACCCTCGACCGTCGGCTCACCGGCGAGCAGATCGGCCAGCGTCGCACCGGTGATACGGCGGAAGGTGCGGCCGACCCTGCGCCGGTCGAGGATCGCCACCTCCAAGTGGTCGGCGGCGATGGTACGGGCCGCCCCGCCCTCTCCCCCGACGCTGCCCAACGCCTGCACCGCGTGCCGCAGCGCCTCACGCAGCGACATGTTGGTGCGATGGTTGGTCCGCAGCGCACCCGAGACGGCTTCGGCCTGCCCACCCATCGCCATGGCGCCGGGTTCGTCGTTGACCGAGCCGTCGTAGGTCAGGCGGTACAGTTCGTCATCCTCCGGCGTCGCCCCGACCTCCGCGACACAGATCTCCACCTCGAACGGCTTCGAATGCTCAGTGAAGATCGCCCCCAGGGTCTGGGCGTAGGCGTTGGCCAACGCCCGGCCGGTCACGTCCCGCCGGTCGTAGCTGAGCCCGTTGAGGTCCGCCATCCGCACCCCGGCCCGGCGCAGATTCTCGAACTCGTTGTACCGCCCGACGGCTGCGAACCCGATCCGGTCATAGATTTCGCTGACCTTGTGCAGCGCGCTGGAGAGGTTCTCCGCCACGAAGAGCACGCCGCCCTCGTAGCTGAGTACAACGGCGCTGCGCCCACGCGCGATCCCCTTGCGCGCCAGTTCGGAACGGTCGCGCATGATCTGCTCGGGCGAGGCGTAGAACTGCATGGCCACGGCGGCGGTTCTCCTTACGGGGTTGGACGGTGGACGGGGCAGGGCGAGGGTCAGCCGCCCGGATTCTCCATGCGGGCGGCGACCACCGCTTCGGCGACCGTGGCCATCTCGGCGTCGCCGATCCGGTGGGTGCCCTCCGCCGTCGCCGTCATCACCACCGGGTAGATGCGGCGGCTCAGGTCCGGACCACCGGTGGCCGTGTCGTCGTCGGCGGCGTCATACAACGCCTCAACCGCAAGCCGCACCGCCTCGTCCAGGCTAAGCCCCGCCCGGTAGCGTTTCTTCAGCGCCGCGTTGGCGAAGATCGACCCGGAGCCGACCGCATCGTAGCCGCGCTGCTCGTACGGGCCGCCGGTGACGTCGAAGCTGAAGATGCGGGCCGCTCCGGCCGGATCAGCGGCCGCCAGGTCGTAGCCGGCAAAAAGCGGCACCACGGCCAGTCCCTGCATCGCCGCACCCAGATTGCTGCGGATCATCGTCGCCAGACGGTTGGCTTTGCCGTCGAGGGAGAGTGCGGTGCCTTCGATCTTCTCGTAGTGTTCCAGCTCCACCTGGAACAGCCGGATCACCTCGATGCCGATCCCGGCGGTGCCGGCGATCCCGACCAGCGAATACGCGTCAGCCGGGTGAACCTTCTCGATGTCGCGGCTGGCAACGAGGTTACCCATGGTCGCCCGCCGGTCACCGGCCATCACCACGCCCTCGGCGCTGGCGATCGCCACGATCGTTGTCGCGTGCGGAGCGATGTCGGCGGCCATGCCCGGCGGCAGCGGTCGGCGGCCGGGCAGCAGCTCAGGGGCCGCCATGGTCAGGAACTGCGTGAAGGAGGACGTCCCCGCGTTGGTGAACACATCTGGTAGACGCCCGGATGGATCAAAACCCGCTGCCACGTGGTTCCTCTCAAATATGTGATCACCTTGACCGTTGCCGGTGCAGTTGAAGCAGAGTATCTCCCGCACCCACCCGTTCCGATCATCGTGGTCCACGTGTTGCGATTCGGCCGGTGGAACCCGGACGGCGGCACGCTGCGGCCACAGCGTGGGCAGAACCCAACCAGCAGACCACTTACATCAGGCAGGAGACTCTATTCGCCTCCTTTTTGGACGTACCCCCTGACGAACTCTTCTGCGTTCTCTTCGAGGACGGAGTCGATCTCGTCGAGCAGGTCGTCAACGTCCTCGGTGATCTCAGCGTGCCGCTCGGCCACCTCCGAGTTGGCCTCGGCTGTAACCTGCTCCAGCTCCTCCTCGCGGCGGGCCTTGCCAGACTGGGACTGGCCGCCGGTGTCACGGGTTGCCATTGGCTGCCTCCTCAACATCGCCTTGCTTGAAAACCTACCTGGTTGCGGCGACAAAGCTGCTCCACTGGCTACGAAGTTCGCGCCACCTGAAGCGGATGCCGCGGCA
>DASULK010000066.1:0-12541 GCA_036278255.1 Micromonospora sp. | reverse complement strand
GTCAGTTTGCGCCGCACCAGAGCGAGCTCCTCTTGCAGGAACGCGACCTGGGTGGCGAGATCGTGGGCCTCCTTCTCCCACCGTGCGGCGCGCGAGTCCGCGTCGTCACTGCGTGCCACGTCCCACCTCCCCGGGGGCTTGAACGTCCTGCCCTAACCCTAACCGCTGGGACGACAATTCGAACCCACCCGACACTCTCGTCCAGCGAACCACGATCGCCGCGGGTACGCCGACGGGACCGTACGGGCGCGTTGGTAACGTCGGCCCCGGCACCACAACTTTGGGGAGGTACGCCGTGGGGGGACAGACCGAGGCAACAGAACTACAGGTCTGGGTGGATCAGGACCTCTGCACCGGAGACGGATTGTGTGTGCAGTACGCACCCGAGGTCTTCGAGTTCGACATCGATGGCCTGGCATACGTCAAGAACGACGCCGGTGAACTGCTGCTGGCTCCGGGCAGCCGGGTAGATGTCCCAGCCCACCTGCGGCTCGATGTGATCGACGCGGCCAACGAATGCCCCGGCGACTGCATCCACGTGCTGCGCCGCTCCGACGACACAGCGGTCGCCGGCCCGCAGGCACAGTAGATTCCGCCCCCAGGGGCGCGCGCCCCGTCAGCCGGTGGAGGAGCCGACCCTGGACGTGATCACCCGCGCGAACTCCTCCAGCCGGGCGATCTGCCCCGGCCCGCCGTCTTCCAGTGTCTTGCCGAAACGCAACGCGTCGTGGCGTGCCACCGGATGCTCCTCCACCAGATGCGGTTCATCCAAGGAGCTGAGCAGCACGTAGACGTCGACGCTACCCACCCGCAACACGCCTGCGTCGTCGCGTAGCAGCCGCCGCCGGCAGCCCACCTCGATCACCGACGACAGCGGCACCACCCGCAGCGACGAGGTCATCGCCCCGGCCGGCCCCTCACCTTCCGACACGTCCTCGCCGTGCCACAACACCAGCCGGCGCCCGTCGCAGACCGCAACCTCCTGCCAGACCCCGTTCTCCTCATTGACGAAACGCTCCAGGGTGAAACTGAGCGGTGCCATCCCGCCCAGAACCCCGTCGAGCGCCTCCAACGCCAACTCCGGGTCACGCAGGTAGGCCCGCGCCGCCGTCTCCAGATCCGGGTACGGCGACCAGTCCGGAAAGACTGCGGGCAGCTCCCCGCCCCCGAAAGCCGGTCGGCTCATGAATCTGTCCCTGCGTTGCCACCCGCCCCGGCCCCTTCATCGGCGGTGCCGGACTCGGCCACGGCCGCCTGCGCCTGCGCCCGCCTGCGCTCGGCGTACGCCTCGGCGCCCTTGCTCGGCCGGCGCCGCCGGGCCGGCGCGGTCACGCCCGGGGCCAGCCGGCGCGCGGAGACCAGAAACGCCGTGTGCGCGATCATCCGATGGTCGGGACGCACCGCGAGCCCCTCGACGTGCCAGTCACGAACCAACGTCTCCCAGGCCCGCGGCTCGGTGAACCCGCCCCGCTCCCGCAACGCCTCCACCAGCTCGGACAGCTGCGGGGTGGTGGCCACATAGCCGATGAAGACCCCGCCGGGCAGCAGCGCCCGCTCGACCACGTCGAGCACCTCCCAGGGGGCCAGCAGGTCAAGGATGATCCGGTCGAAGCCGGCCTCCTCGCAGGCCGCGACGTCCGCCACCCGCAATGTCCAGGCCGGGTGCGGGCCGCCGAAGAAGGATTCGACGTTGCGGCGGGCGATCTCGGCGAAATCGTCGCGCAGCTCATAGGAGTGCACCTGGCCTTCCACGCCGACGGCCCGGAGCAGGGAGCAGGTCAGTGCCCCCGACCCGGCCCCGGCCTCGAGCACCTTCGCACCGGGGAAGATGTCACCCATCATCAGGATCTGGGCGGCGTCCTTGGGATAGATGACCTGCGCGCCACGCGGCATCGACAGCGCATAGTCGGCCAGCAGGGGACGCAGCGCCAGGTACGAGGTGCCGCCCGTGGAGGTGATGACGCTGCCGTCGGCCAAGCCGATGATCGCATCGTGGGCGAGGGCACCCCGGTGGGTATGGAACACCGCACCCGGATCAAGAACGATGGTGTGCATCCGCCCTTTCGGGTCGGTCAACTGCACCCGGTCCCCGATCTGGAACGGGCCGCGCCGCACCGGCAGATCCGAAGCGGCGGAGGCGGCGGGGGTGGTGAAGGGCTGCTGGGTCACGTCTTTGTCTTCCGTTTCGGCTCCAGGAACTGCGCCAGGTCGGCGATGTGCAGAACACCCACGACATCTTCCCCGGATGTGATCAGATAGTGGCTGCCCGGGTCGGTCTGCACGATGCGGATCACCTGCTCACCACCGAGCCCGACCGGGATGGCGGGAACGCCCGCCACCCCCCGGGCCACCGTATCGACCGACACCCAGGGCCGCCGCTGCAGCGGCACCGCCTCGGCGGCGGCGCTGTCGACCAGCGCAACCAACCGGCCGGACGAGTCCGCCACCCCCAGAAAGGCGCCGGCACGCTCCGACTCGGCGGCCCGCCGCTGCGCCTCAGCCAGCGGAGTTCCGGTCGGCACCGGGAAAACCGGACGCGCCAGCCGGGACAGGTCGATCAGCGGGAACCGACGACTGATGCGGGCACTGCGGATCGACTGGCCGGCCCCCTGCCACAGAGTGAACGCCACCAGCAGCATCAGCGCCAACCCGAACGGCGACAGGAGCCCCACCCCGGTCAGCACGGCGACCAGCACCACCGTGCTCACCGCCACCGCCCGCCCCACCCAGCCGGCCACCTCGGTGCCCAGATGCCGGTCACGGCTGGCCGCCCACACCGCGGCTCGCAGTGCCCGCCCACCATCCAACGGCAGGCCAGGCAGGATGTTGAACACGGCGACGATCACGTTGCTGACGGCCAGTTGAAAAGCGAGCTGAGCGAGCAAGGTGCGGTCAGGCAGCGCGTACGTGGCCGCCACCGCCACCAGGCCGAGCAGCAGAGACACCGCCGGCCCGGCGAGCGAGACCAACACCTCCACCCGCGGGCTGGGGGTGTCCCGGTCCATCTCGGTGTACCCCCCGAGCAGCTCCAGCGTGATGCCCCGTACCCCGATGCCGTACCGCCGCGCGGTCAGCGCGTGGCCGAGTTCGTGCAGGAACACCGACCCGAGCAGGAAGACGACGAAGCTGAAACCCACCGCGTAGCCGGCCGGTGGGGGAAGAGCAAGCTGCCGGCCGATGAACTCGCCGTAGGTCACGGTCACCAGGACGGCCAGCAGAATCACCGAGGGGTTGAGGTAGACCGGCACGCCGAGCACACTGCCGATCATGATTCCGGGCCGCCTACCCGCCGGGGAACGCTCGCGTGTCCTGTCCTTCATCAAGATGATGCTACGAAACACCGCCAGCAGGCCGGACGTACGGTATGGGTACGGCGCGCCGCAGCCACTGTCATAGGTGTGGCATAGCCTTTCGGGCATGACGGCACAGACGGTGACGACCGGATCGGCGCGGCGGGAAAAGCAGCAAAAAACGGCGCAGCAGCCGTCTCTGTCGCCGTCACGGGCCGCTGACTTCAAAACCTGCCCACTGCTCTACCGTTTCCGCAGCATCGACCGGCTGCCCGAGCAGCCCACCGCGGAACAGGCCCGCGGCACCCTGGTGCACGCCGTGCTCGAACGCCTCTTCGACCTGCCCGCGCCACAGCGCACCCCGGCTGCGGCCGCCGACCTGGTGGCACCGCAGTGGGAGCGGCTCGTCGCCGAAGAGCCGGAACTGGGCACCCTCTTCGACGACACGGACCCGTCCGGGATCGCCGGGTTCCTGGCCTCGGCTCGGGAGCTGCTCGACAGCTATTTCCGCCTGGAGGACCCGCAGCGGCTGGAACCGGCGGAGCGGGAAAGCCTCGTCTCCACCGTGGTCGACGGCCACCTGCTCATCCGCGGCTACATCGACCGGCTGGACGTAGCCCCGGATGGGGCGTTGCGGGTGGTCGACTACAAGTCGGGCGGCGCCCCACGGGAAGCGTTCGAGGCGCGTGCCCTGTTCCAACTCAAGTTCTACGCCCTGGTGTTGTGGCGCACCCGCGGCGTGGTGCCGCGGGTGCTGCGCCTGCTCTACCTCAAAGACGGCGAGATCTGCGATTACAGCCCCGACGCCGACGAGCTGGCCCGCTTCGAACGCACGGTGCTGGCGTTGTGGCGGGCCATCGAGCGGGCCACCGCCGTCGGTGACTTCCGCCCCAAGCCGAGCCGGCTCTGCGACTGGTGCGCCCACCAGGCGCTCTGCCCCGCATTCGGTGGCACTGCGCCGCCGTATCCCGCCCCGCCCACCGCCGGAAGCCCGGCCGCAGCCTGACGCCCGCTTCGGCGCTCCACACCGGATGACCTCGCCTCATCCCCACGGAGGAGATCGAGGTCACCGTCGGTGACGATCATTTCCACCGGGCAGCGGATAGCGTCGCAGCCATGACACCACGGCCTCTTCACTGGTTGCGTGGCTGGCCGCTGGCCGCCGACGGCCTGCTGGCCGCCGCCCTGGTGGTGCTGGATATCGTGGTGACGGCGTTGCTGCCCCGCGAACTGTGGCCGGACGATATTGCCCGGGCCGTCAGCCTCAGCGTCCTGTCCGCCCTGCCGGTCACGCTGCGTCGCATCGCTCCCCGCGCCGCCGTCGCCGCCGCCCTGCTGACCCTGGCCGCCGCCCTGGCTGCCAGCCACTACCCACTGGCCCAGGCCCTGATGTTCATGGTGCTGACCTATTCGGTGGCGGCGGCATGGCCGATGCGTCCGGCGGTGCTGGCCGCGGCGATCCTCTGGATCCCGGTGATGGCCGCCAACACTCTGATCCCGGCCTCGGACACGATGCAGCAGAGCCCGGCCTTTCTCATCGTCAACAATCTGCTGGTCGCCCTCGTCACATTCTTCTTCGGGCGTACCGTGCACGGGCATCGCGCCTCCAACCAGGCGCTGCGGGAGCGGGCCCGGACCGCGGAGGAGAATCTGCGGACCTTAGCTGAGCAGGCGGTCGCCGCCGAACGGCAGCGTATTGCCCGCGAACTGCACGACGTGGTCGCCCACCACGTGGTGGTCATGGGGGTGCTGGCCACCGGAGCGCGGCGGATGCTGCACCGCAACCCCGACGCCGCCGACGAAGCATTAGGCACCATCGAGGACACCAGCCGCACAACGATACGCGAGATGCGCCGCCTCCTCGACGTCCTGCGCACCGATGCTGAACCCGCCGCCCTCGACCTCGCCCCGCAGCCCGGGCTCGCCGGCATCGAAGCACTGGTCGACCAGGTCCGCGAGGCCGGCCTGCCGGTGTCGCTGAAGATCGACGGCGAGATCGTCGACCTGGATTCGGGGGTGGCCCTGACCGTGTTCCGTATCGTGCAGGAGGCCCTGACCAACACCCTCAAACACGCCAGGCCGACCACCGCCGAGGTGCGGCTCGACTTCGGCCGCCACCGGCTGGAGGTCGAAATCCTCGACGACGGCCGTGGACCGGCACCGCAACCCGCCCAGCTCGGGCACGGCCTGGTCGGCATGCGCGAGCGGGTGGCGCTCTACGGTGGGCTATTGCAGACCGGGTCACGACCCGGTGGCGGCTTCCGGGTCTACGCAGAGATCCCCAGGGAACAACTCGGCACCCCCAACGGCGAGGTGGCGGCATGAATCGGGAGAGCAGGGAGACAAGCATGACCGACGGGAACGCCTCGACACCGGTGCGGGTCCTGCTCGTCGACGATCAGCCGCTGCTGCGCACCGGCTTCCGGATGGTGCTGGGGGCCGAGGACGACCTGCACATCGTCGGTGAGGCCGGCGACGGCGTGGAGGCCGTCGACCTGGCCCGCCGGTTGTTGCCGGACGTGGTGCTCATGGACATCCGGATGCCAAGAATGGACGGGGTGGCGGCAACCCAGCAGATCGTCTCCGCGCGGCTGCCGGTGCGGGTGCTGATCCTGACCACCTTCGACCTCGACGAATACATCGTCGGCGCGCTAAGGGCCGGGGCGAGCGGGTTCCTGTCCAAGGACGTGCCCGCCGAAGACCTGGTCACCGCGATCCGTACCGTCGCCGCCGGTGACGCCGTGGTCGCCCCCCGCCTGCTCCGGCGACTACTTGACCGCTTCGCCGGCGCGCTGCCCGACCCGTCGGCGACGCCGCCGAGGCAACTGGACACGCTCACCGACCGCGAACGGGAAGTCCTGGTGCACATCGCCCGCGGCCAGTCCAACGCAGAGATCGCCAGGGCGCTGTCGGTCAGCGAAACGACCATCAAAACCCATGTCGGCCACGTGCTGACCAAACTCGGCCTGCGTGACCGGGTGCAGGCCGTTGTCCTCGCCTACGAGTCCGGGCTCGTCCGCCCCCGCGCCTGATACCACCACTCGGACCACCTGCCCCTGACCGCGATTCGCTGAAACCCCAGCGGCGTTAGCAATCAGGGGCAACCCTGATGCGGGATGGGGGGCCACCCGCACCAACAAATCCGCGTACGGATCCGCCGCAGGGTGGACGGAACCGGGCCGGATGGGCCACAGGATGAATGACGTAGCCGGGCCGTCGCCCGGCCCAAACACAATCGCCATCAAAGGGGGAACCAGTGACGGCGACGGCAACCCGCAACGGGGTAGCGGCCCGCGCAACAGATGTCTGGAAGGTGTACGGCAGCGGCGAGACAGAGGTGACCGCGCTACGGGGGGTCAGCGCCGAATTCGAACGCGGGCGCTTCACCGCGATCATGGGCCCATCCGGGTCAGGGAAATCGACCCTCATGCACTGCCTCGCCGGACTCGATTCCGTCACCCGCGGCCAGATCGAGATCGGCGACACCACCGTGACCGGGCTCGGCGACGCTGGGCTGACCAAGCTACGCCGCGACCAGATCGGCTTCATCTTCCAGCAGTTCAACCTGCTGCCCACCCTCTCCGCACAGGAAAACATTCTGCTGCCGCTGTCGATCGCGGGCCGCAAACCGGACCCCGCCTGGTACAACACGGTGATCGACACGGTCGGCCTGCGTGACCGGCTCGGCCACCGCCCCGCCCAACTCTCCGGCGGGCAGCAGCAACGGGTGGCCTGCGCCCGCGCTCTGGTGTCCCGCCCCGAGGTGATCTTCGCCGACGAGCCGACCGGTAACCTCGACTCCCGCTCCGGCGCCGAGGTGCTGGCTTTTCTGCGCAACTCCGTGCGCGAACACGGCCAGACCATCGTCATGGTCACCCACGATCCCGTCGCCGCCTCCTACGCCGACCGGATCATCTTCCTCGCCGACGGAAGAATCGTCTCCGAGCTGACCAACCCGACCCCCGAAACCGTGCTCGACACCATGAAGCGCCTCGACGTACTCAGCGGGGTTGATCACTGATGCTGCGCGCCACCGTCACAAGCCTGCTCGCTCGCAAACTGCGCCTGGTCCTCTCCGGCCTGGCGGTCGTGCTCGGGGTCATGTTCGTCTCCGGCGCGTTCGTCCTCACCGACACCCTCGGCCGCTCCTTCGACGCCGTCTTCAGCGACGCCTACTCGACGACCGACGTCGGGATCACCGCCAAACCGAAAATCGAGGTAAGCGAATTCGAGGGCGAGCAGATTCAGCCCCCGTTCCCCGCCTCGGCGGTGCAGACCGTACGCGACGTGCCGGGGGTCGCACACGCCGACGGCATCGTGCTCGCCGACGGGGCCCGGGTGATCGGCTCCAACGGCAAGGTCATCCCCTCCTTCGGGCCGCCGCAGCTAGGCGGCAACTGGCCCGGCGAAGACAAACTGGTCGAGCTGCGTGAGGGCCGTGGGCCCACCGCCGACGACGAGATCGCCATCAATGCCACCCTCGCCGAAGCCGCCAACATCAAAGTCGGCGACCGGGTCGGCGTCCTCACCCTCGAACCGAAGCGCGAGTTCACCCTGGTCGGCATCTGGGGTTACAGCGGTGGACGCGACAGCCTCGGCGGCGTGCAGGAGGTGGCCTTCACCGAACCGGTCGCGCAGCAGCTCATGCTCGGCGAAACCGGGGTGTTCAACAACATCACCGTCCGGGCCGACAAGGGCGTCAACCCGGCCGAGCTCCGCGACAGGATCGCCGCGAAACTCGGTGACGGATACGTGGTGAAGACCGGCGAGCAGCTCGCCAAGGAATCGTCGGAGGGGCTCAAGGAAGGGCTCTCCTTCTTCAACAAGATCCTGCTCGGCTTCGCGGCGGTGGCGCTCTTCGTCGGCATCTTCCTGATCCTTAACACCTTCTCGATCATCGTCGCGCAGCGGACCCGCGAACTGGCTCTGCTGCGTGCCGTCGGGGCCAGCCGCCGCCAGGTCATCGGCTCGGTACTGGTCGAAGCGGTCGTCATCGGCCTGCTCGCCTCGGTGTTCGGCCTCGGGGCCGGCGTCGGCGTCGGCGCACTGCTGGCGTACGTCTTCGGCCAGTTCGCCGGTGGTCTCACGCTGGCTGGCGTGGGCGTTCCACCGATCGCGATCATCAGCGCGTTCGTCGTCGGCGTGCTGGTCACCGTCGTCGCGGCAACCCTGCCGGCGCTGCGCGCCTCCCGCATCCCCCCGGTGGCGGCGATGCAGGACGTGGCAACCCCGGACCGGCCGCTGACCAAGATCTCGGTTGCCGGTGCCGCCGTGTCGGCGGCCGGTGGCGCGCTACTCGCCCTCGGCCTCACCGGTAAGACCGACGACAACACGCTGTGGACCATCCTCGCCGGCGTACTCATCTCGTTCATCGGCGTGGCGCTGCTGACCCCGCTGATCAGCCGCCCCGTGGTGTCGCTGCTCGGCCGGATCTTCTCCTGGTCGGTGCCGGGCAAACTCGGCCGGCTCAACTCAGGTCGCAACCCCCGCCGCACCGCCATCACCGCCGCCGCGCTGATGGTGGGCATCGCCCTGGTCACCGGAGTAACCGTCATCCTGCAATCGGCCAAGACCAGCCTCACCGACCTGGCGAAGGAAACCATCCAGGCCGAACTGATCATCGCCGGGGTCCAGACCGGTCCACGGGCACCCAGCTTCGACCCGGCCGTCCTCGACCAAGCCGCCGACCTACCGGGCGTAGCACTGGTCACCGGCATCTACTCCGACGTGGCGCTGATCGACGATAAACAGGCCCGGATCATCGCCACCAGCAACGTGTCCGCACTGCGCGAGATCTATCAGGCCAAGCCGGTAGCGGGAAGCATCGACCGCCTCCAACCCGGGCAGCTGCTGCTCGACGAACGCACCGCAAAAAAGCGTGACCTGACGCTCGGATCCACCCTGACCGTGCAACTGTCCCGCGGCGACGCGCGGACCTATCAACTCACCGGAATCTACGCCAAGTCCGACCTGTTCGACGGGTTTGTCCTGCCGGTGCAGGCCGCCGAACACTTCGCCATGCCCCAACCGATGGCGGGATACCTGAAACTGGCCCCGGGCACCGACGCCGACCAGGTGCTACCCAAGGTCGAGGCGCTGCTGGCCGACAGCCCGGAGGTATCGGTCGGCAACCTCGACACCTTCCTCAAGCAGCAGGCCAGCCAACTGGACACCCTGCTGAAGATGATCCAGGTGCTGTTGGCACTGGCCATCCTCATCGCCGCCCTCGGCATCATCAACACCCTGGCCCTGTCGGTGCTGGAACGCACCCGGGAACTCGGGCTGCTGCGCGCGATCGGCCTAGGCCGGGCGCAGACCATGCGGATGATCACTGTCGAGGCGGTGGTGATCTCGGTCTTCGGGGCGCTGCTCGGGGTGGCCGTCGGCACCGGACTCGGTGCGGCGGTGGTCCGGGCACTGGAGGAGGAAGGCATCCGCGACCTGGTCTTCCCCTGGTCGCAGATGGGCTTGTTCGTGGTTCTGGCAGCTGTCATCGGAGTGGTCGCCGCAGCGCTGCCCGCGATCCGGGCCGCCCGCCTCAACGTGCTCGGCGCTATCGCCCACGAATAGCTCCAACGGGGGTATCCGGGCGGGGGCGGTGCCGCCCCCGCCCGGATATTACTTCCGCAAGGCCGCAGCCGCCCGCACTACCGCCCCGCGGCCAGCAGCCCGCACAGCAGCTTCAGGTCCGCTTCGACCAGGCTCTCCAACAGATATATGCCCAACGCCGCGTCGATCGGAACCTCACTGGGCACGGCCAGCACCGCCGCTCCGGCCGCGAGCGCGCTGGTCACCCCCGTCGGGGAATCCTCAATCGCCACACACCGTTCGATCGGCACCGCCAAAGCACGGGCCGCCATCAGGTACGGCGTCGGATCCGGCTTGGGGGCCTCCACCTCATCGCCGCAGACCACCACGTCGAAGCTGTCCCGGCCAAGGGTTTCCAGAGCCACCTCGACCAGCATGCGGGCACTGGAAGTCACCAGCGCCGTCGGAATCCCGGCCGCCCGGACCGCCTTCAGCAGCGTCAGCGCTCCCGGCCGCCACTGCAGGCCGGTCACGAACAACTCGGCAACCCGGCTCTCCAGCCATGCCGTGCCGGCGATCGGGTCCCGCCACGGCTGGTCGAGGTCGGCGTGGAGCAGCGCCATCGAATCGGCCATGCTGGTGCCCACCATCGCCTGCCGGGCTGCCAGCGACACGCTTCCGCCATACCGTGCGGCCAGCTCGTTTATCGCGATGTCCCACAGCTTCTCGCTGTCGACGAGGGTGCCATCCATGTCGAACAACACGGCGGCGGGGTGATGACTGGTCAGGGCTTGCTCCTTGGAAGGGGACGGACCCTGCCGATCATGCCAAGCCCCGGTCCGGCGTGCAGCCTAGCCGGCAGGAACTGTGGTCGGCACCGCAGCCCGCCCCCTGCTTCCCCCGGCCCGGCCTCTGCTGCGCTCAAAGCGTGACCAGCTCGACCTGGCATCGCAGGCCCGGCGCCCGGCTGAGGCGCGCATCGGTTGCGACGCGCGCCTTCAGCATGGCGGCGCTACAGCGCGATGCCGACGTACTTGGTCTCGAGGTACTCCTCGATCCCCTCGAACCCGCCCTCGCGGCCGAACCCGCTGGCCTTGACGCCGCCGAACGGGGCCGCCGGGTTTGAGGCCGCGCCGACGTTCAGGCCGACCATGCCGGTCTGCAGCCGCTCACTGACCCGCAGCGCCCGCTGCAGGTCGCGGGTGAACACGTAGGCGATCAGGCCGAACTCGGTGTTGTTCGCCGCGGCGACCGCCTGGTCCTCGGTCTCGAACGTCGTCACCGGCGCGACCGGGCCGAAGACCTCCTCGCGCAGGATGCGGGCGGCCGCGGGCACGTCGGCGAGCACGGTCGGCGAGTAGAAGTAGCCCCGCTCGCCCCAGCCACCACCACCGGTAACCACGCGCGCTCCGGCGTCCACGGCGTCCCGGACCATCTCGTCCACCTTGGCGCGCTGGGCGGCGTCGACCAGCGGGCCGACGTCCACACCGTCCTCGGTCCCGCGCCCCAGCCTCAACCCGGACATCCGCTCCGCGAGCCGCCGGGTGAACTCCTCGGCCACCGAGCTGTGCACGTGGAAGCGGTTCGCCGCGGTGCACGCCTGCCCGACGTTGCGCATCTTGGCCAGCATCGCGCCGTCCACCGCCGCGTCCAGGTCGGCGTCCTCGAACACCACGAACGGGGCGTTGCCGCCCAGCTCCATCGACACGCGCAGCAGCTGCTCGGCGCTCTGCTCGACCAACCGGCGACCCACTTCGGTGGAGCCGGTGAACGACAGCTTGCGCAGCCGCGGGTCGCGGATCAGCGGCTCCATCACCTTGCCGGGCGACGACGTGGTGATCACGTTCAGCACCCCGTCCGGCAGCCCCGCCTCCGCCATGATCGCCGCCAGCGCGAGCATCGACAGGGGCGTCTGAGGCGCTGGCTTGACCACCATCGTGCAACCCGCGGCGATCGCCGGGCCGATCTTGCGGGTGCCCATCGCCATCGGAAAGTTCCACGGCGTGATGAACAGGCACGGCCCCACCGGCTGCTTCATCGTGAGCAGCCGGCTGCCGCCCGCGGGTGCGGTCGAGTACCGGCCGTGGATGCGCACCGCCTCCTCAGAGAACCAGCGGAAGAACTCCGCGGCGTAGGCGATCTCGGCCTTCGACTCGGCCAGCGACTTGCCCATCTCCATGGTCATCAACAGGGCCAGGTCGTCGGCCCGCGCGGTGATCAGTTCGAACGCCCGGCGCAGGATCTCGCCGCGCTCGCGAGGCGGCGTGGCGGCCCAGGACTCCTGCGCCGCTACGGCTGCGGTCAGCGCGGCGTCACCGTCCTCGACGGTCGCGTCGGCGACGGTGGCGATCACCTCCCCGGTCGCCGGGTCCTCCACGTCCAGCCGTCCGCCGGAGGACGACTCCCGCCACTGGCCGCCGATCAGCAGAGACGTGGGGACGGCGTCCAGGACAGCCTGCTCGTGATTTCTGCTCATCATCTACCGGCCCGAGATCAGGTTGGCCATGCGGGCGATACGGGAGGTAGAAGACAGGCCACGGTTCTCTCGTCGATCTGCAGCGCGGTACAGCACGTACATTCCCTTCACGCCAAGCCAACGCAGCGGTTCCGGCTCCCAGGTACGCACCCGGCGGTCCACCCACGGCAGCCGGCACAGGTCCGTGTCACGACGCAGAATCAGATCGGTCAGCGTCCGGCCCGCCAAGTTGCTCGTCGTCACGCCG
>DASULK010000065.1:0-12778 GCA_036278255.1 Micromonospora sp. | reverse complement strand
GGCGACGTCGAGGTGGCCACCTTGCGGAACGTGGCGGCCACCCCGCCGTACGCGCCTCGTCCGGTCCTGGAGCGGGTGACCGACCGCCGATTGCCGAGCGCGGTCCTCTACCCGGGTAACCATGTGACGGGCCGGCGCCTGCCGGTGCTGCTGGACGTCTACGGCGGCCCGGGGCATCAGGAGGTCCGGGCGGCCCGGTCGGTCTGGTTGGAGCGGCAGTGGTGGGCCGACGCCGGGTTCGCGGTGGTCACCATCGACAACCGGGGTACGCCCGGCGTGGCGCCCTCGTTCGAGAAGGCGGTGCACCGCCGGCTCGCCGACGTGGTCCTGCTCGACCAGGTCGACGCGCTCACCGCGCTGGCCGGCAAGCATCCCGACCTGGACCTGGCCCGGGTGGCGATCCGGGGCTGGTCGTTCGGCGGGTGGCTGGCCGGGCTGGCCGTGTTGCGCCACCCGGAGCTGTTCCGCTGCGGCATCGCCGGGGCGCCGGTGACCGACTGGGCGCTGTATGACACCGCGTACGCCGAGCGCTATCTGGGGCTGCCCGACGAGGCGGCCGACGTCTACGCCCATCACTGCCTGATGGAGTTGGCCGGTGAGTCGGCGGCTGAGGAGCCTCGACCGCTGCTGCTCGCCCACGGCCTGGCCGACGACGATGTGGTGGCGGCGCATACCCTGCGCCTGTCGGAGACGCTGCTCGCCGCCGGTCGCCCGCACACGGTCGTGCCGCTGACCGATCATGCCAGCGACCGGGAAGCCCTCCTCCCGATGGAGCTGGACTTCCTGCGCCGCCACATGTAGCCGCCCGACCACCGCCCCGCCGGAAGCCAGCCCGCCCCACCCGCCCCGCTTCCAAAAGGGCAGCCCTGTTGGGGGCAAGAGCCCAAAAGGGCTGCCCTGTACCCGGATGCACGGGTAGAGGGCAGCCCTTTTGGGAGAACGGGGGAAGCGGTTACTGCTTGACGTGGGCCCGGATGAAGCTCGGCCAGCCGAAGATGCTCTCGATGAAAACACCACCGGCCTTCGAGCCATGCACGACGTGCTGCACTCCAACGTAGAGCGGCACCGCGGGCGCCAGATCCCTCATGATCCGCTCGTCCAGCTTCGCCCACTCCGGCGCCTGGTCCGCCGGGTCCATCGCCAGGATCCGGTCGAATTCAGCGTTGATCGCCTCGTCGTTGATGTACGCCACGTTGCTGTTACCGGCGGCCTTGATGTGCCGGCCGTCGTAGAGCGGCGGCAGGATCGAGGCGCCGCTCGGCCAGTCAGCCGCCCACTGGTCAATGTAGAGGTCCCACGGGTTGTCCTTTTTCTTCTTGTCGTCGAGGTAGGAGTCCGCGGGGGTGATCTTCACTGTGATCTTGAAGCCGGCCTTCTCCAGGTTGTTCTTCAGCTGGGTGCCGACCTTCTGCTCCTCGGCCCCGTCGCTGACCGCGAGCACCAGCTCCGGTGTCTTGCCTGCCAGCAGCTCCTTGGCCTTGTCGGCGTCTCCGTTGGGGCCGGCCGGGTAGACGTCGTAGCCCTGGTAGCCGAGCGTGGAGGGCGGCATGAGGGTGGTCAGCGGCCGCGCCAGGGTCTCGCCGCCGACCGTCTTGATCAGGCCCTCCCGGTCGATCGCGTAGTTGAGCGCCTGCCGGACGGCGAGGTCGTTGACCCGCTGGGTGTTGATGCTCAGCCGCCACGCACTCGGGGTGGGCGAGATGATCGAGCGGTCGCGCAGCGAAGCGTCGTTGACGACCCGGGCAACCAGTGCGGAGGGCACGGAGTTGAAGGAGATTGCGGACTGGTCCGCGCCGTTGTCCGCGATGACCCGGTTGACCTGCGCGGTCGGGTCCGCCCCGAAGGACCAGACGAACTTGTCCGGGTACTGGTGACGGATCGGGTCGGTCTTCGGGTCCCAGTGTTCGTTGCGCTCCAGCACCACCTCGACACCCGGGGTGTGCTTGGTGATCTTGTACGGGCCGGAGGAGAACGGGTGGTTGTCGAGGTTGACGCCGGTGTCCTTCTCCGGCACCAGCGGGGCCGTTGACGGCAGCGAGACGGCGAACGGCAGATCGCAGTGCGGGCTCTTGAACTCGAACCGCAGCGTCTTCTCATCCGGGGTGCTCAGGCCGGGTGGCAGGGAGTCCTTGTTGGCCTTGAAATCCCAGACCGTGTCGTACTGCGGGCTGTCGGCCAGCCACTCCTGCAGGTAGGTCGGGCCGCTGGTGAGGTCGGGATCGAAGGACCGGGCGATGCCGTAGGCGATCTCCTTCGAGGTGATCGGATGCCCGTCCTCGAACTTCACCCCGTCCTTGATCTTGAATTCCCAGACCTTGCAGTCGTTGTTGACGTTCTTGCCCGGGGTCTCCGCCAGGTCACCGACCAGAACGACATTCCCCTTGCCGTCGTCCTTCCAACTGGTCAGGTAGCGGGCGTAGAGCGGGGCGGCCATCAGGCCGGCGAACGAGTAGACCCGCTGCGGGTCCATATGCGAGATCTGCGTCTCGCGCATGATGGTGAAGGTGCCGCCCTTGGTCGCGCCGGGGACCTCGGGCGCCGGTCCAAGCGAGTCCTTGGGGTCCATGGCGATGACGCCGCTTGTCACCCGGTCGGTGTCCACCGTGGTGCCCTCGCCTTTGTTCTCGGCGCAGGCGCCGAGGGCCACAACCAGGGCTATCGCCCCGCCCGTGGCGGTGACCATTCGTGCTCTCATGGCTTGACTCCTCCCGATCCTTCAATGAAGGAAAGCTTCGCCTATGCAAGCAAAAAGGTAAATTTCAATCACATAACGGGCCCACAACAATCCACCGATTTGCGTTGATCAGGGAGTCTGTTGGGTGTGTCAGCGGCGTGTCCCTCGACGAACTCCCTGATCAACGCGAGCGTCGAGGCCGTACGCTGACCCCGAGAACCGCCGGTCAACCGAGCTTCACTCGGGGATCGATGAGCGCGTAGAGCAGGTCGACGACGATGTTCGCCACCACGATGAAGAGCGCCGACACCAACACCATCGCCATGATCGTGGAGAGGTCACCGAGCCGGACCGCCTCGACCGCGGTCCGCCCCAACCCCTGCAGGCCGAAGGTCGTCTCGGTGATGACCGTCCCCCCCAACGCCGAACCGACATCCAGCCCGGCGATGGTGACCATCGGCGTGGCAGCCGCCCGCAGCGCGTGCCGGCCGTACACCCGCGACCTCGGCAGGCCCTTGGCCCGGGCGGTACGGATGAAGTCCTCCGAGAGGGTCTCCAGCATCTGCGCCCGGGACAGTCGGGTGTAGATGGCGGAGAAGAGGAAAGCCAACGCCCACCAGGCGAGCACCAGGCCCCCGGCCCATTTCAGCGGATTCTCGAAGAGGGAGGTGTAACCCGGCACCGGCAGGATCTTCAACTGATAGACGAAAACCAACTGAAGGACGGCGCCGACGAAGTAGAGCTGCAGGGACGCCCCGGTGAGGGAGAAACTGACGGCCATCCGGTCGAGGAGGGTGCCTTTCCGCAACGCCGAGACCATGCCGAGCCCGACACCGAGGAGAAGCCAGATGATCGCCGCCGGGATCACGATGCTCAGCGTCACCGGCAGGACTCGGGAGAAGATGTCCAGCACCGACTCACTGTTGACGTAGGAGTAGCCGAGGCAGGGGGCATCACAGTGGCCGCCCTGCGCGCTGCCCAGATCCCGCCCGACGAAAATCCCTTTAACGTAGTTGAGGTACTGCTCGTGCTTGGGATCCCGCAGCCCCAACTCCTCCCGGACCCGCTCCAACCGCTCCTCGTTGCAGTTCTTCGGGCACATGGCGGAGACCGGGTCGCGGGGCAGCGCGAAGAACATCAGGAAACTGACCACGCTGACCGCGGTGAGGGTCAGCACCCCGGCGAGGAGCCGCTTGATCAGGAATCGCACCATGTCACACCTCTAGCGGGAGGACCTCGGGTCCAGCGCGTCGCGCAGCGAGTCACCGAACAGGTTGAAGGCGAAGACGACCACGAAGATCGCTACGCCGGGGAAGAAGAGATACGCCGGGTCGGTCTGCAGGTACTTGATGCTGTCGAAGATCATCACACCGAAGTCCGGCGTCGGGTCGGTGATGCCGACCCCCAGGAAGGAGAGCGCGGCCTCCCCGGTCACATAGGAGGGCACGGCGAGGGAGAACGACACCAGGATCGGTGCCCAGATGTTCGGCAGCAACTGCCGGAACATGATGTGCCCGAGCCTGGCGCCGCTGGCGCGTGCCGCCTCCACAAACTCCCGTTCCCGCAGCGAGACCACTTGGCCACGGACCAGTCGGGCGGTGCTCGTCCACCCGAAAGCGGCGAAGATCGCGATGATGACCGTCACCTTGAACGAGTCCGGCACCGCATCGCGCGGCCCGTAGAAGCGCAGCGTCATCGTCGGCACGACCGCGAGGGCGAAGATGAGGAACGGCAGTGCCAGGGCGAAGTCGGTGAACCATCCGATCACCGCGTCCACCCAGCCGCCCAGGTAGCCGGCGAGGATGCCGAGCAGAATGCCCAATGCCGAGGTGATGATCGCCGCGGCGAAGGCGATGAGCAGCGAGGTACGCAGACCGTAGATCAGCCGGATGAACAGATCTCGGCCCAGCCCCGGCTCCAGACCGAACCAGTGCTCCCGGGAGATGCCACCGGCGTAGCCGAGCGGGTTGCCGAAGCCGTCGAGCTTCTGCTGGAACTGCTCGTACGGCCCGATCCCGTACAGCTTCTCGATCAGGGGCGCGGCCAGCGCGACGGCGAAGAAGACCAGCAGTGTCGCGCCGCTGACCATCGCCGTACGGTCGCGGCGGAGCCGGGCCCACGCGAGCTCGCCGGGGGAGCGGCCGACGAACTCCTTAACCGGCCCGGGTTCACCGTCCCCGGGCGGAGCGGCCGTCGCCTCCGCCCCGGCCAGCGACGCGCTCTCCGCCGACAGGCTCATCGCCTCGCCTCCTCAGCACCGGATTCGGGGAAATGGCAGGCGGTCAACTGCGCCCCACCGTTACGGGGCACCAGCGCCGGTTCCTCCTGCGCGCAGACGTCCTGCGCCTTCCAGCAGCGGGTACGGAAACGGCAGCCCGACGGGGGATCCAACGGGGTGGGGACGTCCCCGGTCAGCCGGATCCGACCGGTCGGACCGCGCTTGCTGACATCCGGCACCGCCGAGAGCAACGCGCGGGTGTAGGGGTGCTGCGGCCGCTCGTAGATGTCCGCGCGCTCCCCCATTTCGACGATCTTGCCGAGATACATCACGGCGACCCGGTGGGAGAAGTGCCGGACCACGGCCAGGTCGTGGGCGATGAAGACGAAGGCGAGATTCAACTCCCGCTGCAGATTGCGGAGCAGGTTGATGACCTGGGCCTGGATCGACACGTCGAGCGCGGAGACCGGCTCATCGGCCACGATCAGCCTGGGCTGCAGCGCCAGGGCCCGGGCGATGCCGATGCGCTGACGCTGGCCGCCGGAGAACTCGTGCGGATAGCGGTTGTAGTGCTCGGGGTTGAGCCCGACCGTCTCCAGCAGCTCCTGCACCCGCCGCCGGACCCCACCCGGGGGTTTGATGCCGTTGACCTGCATCGGCATCGCGACGATCCGGCCGACGGTGTGGCGGGGGTTCAACGACGCGTACGGGTCCTGGAAGATGATCTGCAGGTCCTGGCGTAACGGACGCAGGGCTCGACGCCCGGCATGGGTGATGTCCCGCCCCGCAAAAACGATCTTCCCTGCGGTGGGTTCCAGGAGCCGCACCAGCATCCGCCCCGTGGTGGTCTTGCCACAGCCGGATTCCCCGACCAGACCGAGCGTCTCACCGGGGCGTACCTCGAAATCCACGCCGTCCACGGCGCGTACCGTTCCGGCGGAACGGAAGCCTCCGCGGACCGGGAAGTGCTTGGCCAGCCCGGCCACCCGGAGTAGCGGCTCGACGTCGGCTCCCGACGCGCCACGCTCCGCCACCAGCGCCTCCTCTCTGCTCATGAGGTCACCCCCGCCTCTGCGATCTCATCGGCGTAGCTACGCAGCCGCTCCTCCTCGGACAGGTGGCAGGCGACCAGATGGCCGGGCTCCCGTACCGGGCGCAGCTGCGGCACCTCCGCCAGGGACCGACCGCCGGTCCGGTCGGCGTAGCGGCAGCGCGGGTGGAACGCACAGCCGGTCGGCAGATTGATCAGACTGGGCGGGTTGCCTCTGATCGGCACCAGGTCCGTCTCCGGATCGCCGTGCAGCGCGGGCACGCTGGCGAGCAATCCCCAGGTGTACGGGTGCTGCGGCCGGCGCAGTACCTGCTCCACCCCGCCGTGTTCGACGGCCCGGCCGCCGTACATCACCAGTACTTCGTCGGCGACCTGGCTGACCACCCCCAGGTCGTGCGTGATCAGGATGACCGCTGAGTTGAACTCCCGCTGCAGGTCCTGCAGCAGGTCGAGGATCTGCGCCTGCACCGTCACATCCAATGCGGTGGTGGGCTCGTCGGCGATCAGGAGATCGGGGTTGTTGACCAGCGCCATGGCGATCATCGCGCGTTGGCGCATGCCGCCGGAGAACTCGTGCGGATACTGGTCGAACCGCTTCTGCGGCTGCGGGATGCCCACCCGGTCGAGCATCTCGATCGCCCGCCGGCGCGCCACGGACCTGCGCTCGCGCGGGTGGTGTACCCGGTACGCCTCGGCGATCTGCCGCCCCACCGTGTAGAAGGGGTGCAGCGCGGAGAGCGGATCCTGGAAGATCATGGCCAGGTCGCGGCCCCGCAGCTTGCGGATCTCCTCGTCCTTCAGTCCGACCAGGTTGCGGCCGCCGACGATGATTTCACCGGTGATGGTGGTACGGGCGGGGTTGTGCAGGCCGAGGACGGCGAGGCTGGTGACGCTCTTGCCCGACCCTGATTCACCGACGATGCCGAGGGTGCGGCCGCGTCCGACCGCGAACGTCAGGCCGTCGACCGCTCGGACCACCCCGTCCTCGGTGTCGAACCGAATTTTGAGGTCACGTACTTGCAGGTATGGATCACGTTCCGTACGTTGCTGGGGTACCGCGGGTGCCGTCGGCGGGCGGGCGCCTGCTCCGGTGGGCGATTCTGATCCGGGTAAGTCCACGATCGCCTCCCTTTCCCTTCCGCTGCCCGGCACTCCCGGGCCACGACCCTCGGGCACGCTTGAAGGGAACTTACAGCAATACGTGAAGACTGAAAATAAGCTACGACGGTTCGCCCGGTCTATCTAGTCGATATGTCGATAGCGCCCCCCGCCACGCTCAGTGGTTCAGGCCCGATCAATCAGCTACCGGGCGTGACCACGAATCAGCGAATAAGGTATGTGACGCGTGCTACCGGCGGAGACCCTCCGCAAGCACACCACAAACGCAGTCCCTTGCGTACGCCGCCGACTGGGCGCGGCGTAACGTGTGCCACGAAAACTGCGCCAAAAAACTGCCCGACACTTCAGACCGGGCTGGTCAGGGAGACAGCATGACGACTACGGCAACGTCAAGCGAGCAGCGGCCGCGCGCCGCGATCGCGGCGAAGACGTTACGCACGGACCGGTGGTGGCTCACCCCGTTACTCACCTTCCTGGGCCTGTCGGCCTTCGTGGTGTACGGCATCGTGCGCATCTTCATGAACAAGTACTACTGGGCCGGGGACGTCAACCTCCTGGCCCCGTTCTACTCCCCGTGCCTCTCCAAGAGCTGCGTGCCCGGCGCCAGCCACTTCCTGGGCCAGCCCTTCCCCCAACTGCCTCCCTGGATCGGACCGGCCGCGATCATCCTGATCCTGCCGGGCGGTTTCCGGCTCACCTGCTACTACTACCGCAAGTCCTACTACCGCTCGTTCTGGTTCTCCCCACCGGCATGCGCCGTCCCGGATGGGCACAAGAAGTACACCGGGGAGACCCGCTTCCCGCTGATCTTCCAGAACGTGCACCGCTACTTCTTCTATGGGGCGCTCTTCGTCGGCTGTGTGCTGACCTACGACGCGTTCCTGGCCTTCAAGGGTAAGGATGGCGGATTCGGTCTCGGGCTCGGCACCATCATTCTGCTGATCAACGTGGTGCTGATCTGGGGGTATACGTTCGGCTGCCATTCCTGTCGCAGCATCATCGGCGGACGGCTGAAGCACTTCTCCAAGCACCCCGTGCGCTACAAGTTGTGGACCGGGGTGTCGAAGCTGAACGCCAAGCACCAGCAGTGGGCCTGGGCTTCCCTGTTCTCGGTGATGATCGCGGACGCCTATGTCATGGCCGTCGCCGCGGGCTGGATCACCGACCTGCGGATCTTCAACTGAGGACATAGACGATGACTACGCGAATTGAACGACACCACTACGACGTCGTCGTGATCGGCGCCGGCGGGGCCGGGCTACGGGCAGCCATCGAGGCCCGGCTGGCCGGCAAACGCACCGCCATCATCTCCAAGTCGCTCTTCGGCAAGGCCCACACGGTCATGGCCGAGGGGGGCGCCGCCGCCGCGATGGGGAACGTCAACAGCAACGACAACTGGATGGTCCACTTCCGCGACACCATGCGGGGCGGCAAGTTCCTCAACAACCCGCGCATGGCGGAGCTGCACGCCAAGGAGTCGCCGCTGCGGGTCTGGGAGCTGGAGACCTACGGGGCTCTCTTCGACCGCACCAAGGACGGGAAGATCTCCCAGCGCAACTTCGGCGGCCACGAATACCCCCGGCTCGCCCACGTCGGTGACCGCACCGGGCTGGAGATGATCCGGACGCTACAGCAGAAGATCGTCTCGCTGCAGCAGGAAGACAAGAAGGAGTACGGCCACTACGAGGCCCGGCTCAAGGTCTTCGACGAAACCACGATCACCGAGCTGATGCTCGACG
This sequence comes from Micromonospora sp., assembly GCA_036278255.1. Lineage (GTDB taxonomy): Bacteria > Actinomycetota > Actinomycetes > Mycobacteriales > Micromonosporaceae > DASULK01. Next base: position 3,977 of record DASULK010000065.1, on the reverse strand, counting down.
GGGACCGGATCGCCGGCGCCTTCGGCTACTACCGCGAATCCGGCGAATTCGTGCTCTTCGAGGCGCCGACGGTGGTGCTCGCCACCGGCGGCGTCGGCCGCTCCTACAAGGTCACCTCCAACTCCTGGGAATACACCGGAGACGGCCACGCCCTGGCTCTGCGCGCCGGATCACGCCTGACCAACATGGAGTTCCTCCAATTCCACCCGACGGGCATGGTCTGGCCCCCCTCGGTGCGGGGCATCCTGGTCACCGAATCGGTCCGGGGTGACGGCGGGGTGCTGAAGAACTCCGAGGGCAAGCGGTTCATGTTCGACTACGTCCCCGACGTCTTCCGAAAGCACTACGCGGAGACCGAGGAGGAGGCGGACCGCTGGTACACCGACCCGGAGAACAACCGGCGCCCACCGGAACTGCTGCCGCGTGACGAGGTCGCCCGTGCGATCAACAGCGAGGTCAAGGCCGGCCGGGGCACCCCCGCCGGCGGTGTCTACCTGGACATCGCCAGCCGGCTGTCAGCCGAGGAGATCAAGCAGAAGCTGCCGTCGATGTACCACCAGTTCAAAGAGCTGGCCGACGTCGACATCACCAAGCAGCCGATGGAGGTCGGCCCCACCTGCCACTACGTCATGGGTGGCGTCGAGGTCGACCCGGACAGCGCTGCGGCGGCCGGCCGGGTGAAGGGACTCTTCGCCGCCGGCGAGGTCGCCAGCGGAATGCACGGCTCCAACCGGCTGGGCGGCAACTCCCTCTCCGACCTGCTGGTCTTCGGTAAGCGGGCAGGCGGCCACGCAGCGTCGTACATCGACCAGTTGCTGGCCCGACCGAAGGTGAAGACGGCCGACGTGGAGGCCGCCGTGGACGTGGCGCTGGCCCCCTTGCAGCGGGACACCGGCGAGAACCCGTACACCCTGCAGCAGGACCTGCAGGCGGTGATGGGCGACCTGGTCGGCATCATCCGGCGTAAGGAGGAGCTGCAGGAGGCGCTGAGCCGCCTGGCCGAGTTGCGCGAACGGGTGGCCAAGGTGAGCGCAGCCGGTGGACGGCGCTACAACCCGGGCTGGCACCTGGCCTTGGACCTGCACAACATGCTGGTGGTTTCGGAGTGCACCGCGCTGGCCGCCCTGGAACGGGAGGAGTCGCGCGGCGGGCACACCCGGGAGGACTTCCCGGAGATGAGCCCGGAGTGGCGCAAGGTCAGCCTGGTCTGCTCGGTGGACGGGGACAAGGTACGCCTGGAGCACCAGCCACTGCCGAAGATCCGGCCCGACCTGATCCAAATGTTCGATCGGGCGGAGCTGGCGAAGTACATGACCGAAGAGGAGCTCGCCGAGTTTGACGCGGGCGTAGCGAGCGGAGAGATCGCGGGTTCGGCCGAGGCCGCTCTGAAGGGTGAGGCGTGATGGGCGACAAGCGTCACTTCAAGGTGTGGCGGGGCGACGAGCAGGGCGGTCAACTGGAGGACTACCACGTCGAGGTCAACGAGGGTGAGGTCGTCCTCGACGTGCTGCACCGGCTACAGGCCACCGAAACCCCCGATCTGGCCTGCCGGTGGAACTGCAAGGCCGGTAAGTGCGGCTCCTGCTCTGTGGAGATCAATGGGCTGCCACGGCTCTCCTGCATGACCCGGATGTCGACCTTCGCGGAGGACGAGACGGTCACCGTCACCCCGCTGCGGACCTTCCCGATCATCCGGGACCTGGTCACGGACGTCTCGTACAACTACGAGAAGGCCCGGGAGACGCCCTCGTTCGCACCACCGGCCGACCTGATGCCCGGCGAATACCGGATGCAGCAGGTCGACGTGGGGCGCTCGCAGGAGTTCCGCAAGTGCATCGAGTGCTTCCTCTGCCAGACCGTCTGCCATGTGGTGCGGGATCACGAGGAGAACAAGACCGCCTTCTCCGGGCCGCGCTACTTCATCCGGGCGGCGGAGCTGGACATGCACCCGCTGGACACCCGCGAAGACCGCAGGGAGTATGCGCAGGAGGACATGGGGCTGGGCTACTGCAACATCACCAAGTGCTGCACCGAGGTCTGCCCCGAACATATCAAGATCACTGACAACGGGATTATTCCAATGAAAGAACGAGTGGTGGACCGTAAGTACGACCCGCTGGTCTGGCTCGGCAGCAAGATTTTCCGGCGCGAAGAGATCGACGGCACCGGCCGTCGCGACACCAGTCTCGGCGAGGTTCGCGGTGCGGAGTCCGTGGCCGGACCGCACCGGCCGGAGGCCGAATCCGAACGCGCGATCAACTGGCACCGGCCCGTGCCGCAGCCACAGGCGCCACCGGTTGACGAGCGAGGCCGGCTTCCGCTCACCGAGCTGACCTTCACCCGGTCCGCCGCACCGTCGCCGTTCGGTGAGGACGTGACGTTCCCGCTCCCAGCGGACGAGCTCAACTACGCCCACCCGGAGCAGGAGAAGTAACTGGCAGGTGATGTTCGGGGGCCGGCAGTCTTTCCGCTGCCGGCCCCCGAACATGCCGGGGCTCGGTCACGGGCTCCCGGTCATCCGGGTCGTCGCCTCATCCGGCGCCGGTTCAAGCCACTACCCCTGCCGGAGTCACGCCGTGGAGGCGGAGAGCAGCGGGGGTAGGGCCGCCACGATGGGGACATCGGCGGGCAGCCAGGGGACGCTGTCGAGTTCGTCGGCGGCCAGCCAGCGCAGTTCGGCGTGCTCCAGCGGCTGGGGCACCGCGTCGCCGACCAGTCGGGCCCGGTAGATCTTGAGCACAGCGCGGCCGTGGGCCATCGGAACATCCTCACCGACCCGCTCGCCGACCTCGACGAGCACGCCCAACTCCTCCGCGCATTCGCGGACGAGCGCTGCCACCTCGCTCTCCCCCGGCTCCACCTTGCCGCCCGGGAACTCCCACATCCCGGCGACCTGCGGAGGGTGCGCCCGGGCGCAGGCGAGTACCCGTCCGGCGGCGATGATCGCCGCACCGACGATGACCTTCGGAGTCGTCCGTTCAGTCTGCACGAGGCTCCAGGATGCCAGAGGAATCACTACTTCGGGTGTCTGAGTCGCCCCCTAGAGCGCCGGAAGCCGGAAATGTAGCCGTGGACATCAGGCCAGGTCAGGGGAAGACTGGGGAACACCGATCAAGACAACAAGACGGCGACGATTTGGCTACAAGCCGACAACGGCGCCGGGGAGGTCAAATGATGCGTGCTCTGTGGCGTGACCGGGCAGCACGGGACTATCTCAGCGATGCACTCACCCTGCTCACCGGGTGGACCCGGGACGGCCGCCAGATTCAACGCACGCTGGACCTCGATGACACGCAGCATGCGGCCTTGACCGAGCGCATCAAGGTCGTCGCCGACGCGCTGCACCTGCGGCCGGATATCCGTCGGGTCGACGGTCACACCCAGATCAAGCTCGCCGCACCGGACGGGGCTGACATCAGCGAGGGAGAGGTCACCCTCGCTGCCCGCATCGAGGACGCCTACCGATCGGTGATCGGCACGAACTCATGATGACTGTCACCCGGCGAACACATTCCCGCGGTTCACGACGCGATGGCACCGCCACCGCCACCGCGGTCTACTGTCGGCTGACAGCCTGACCCAGGGGAGATGCCGTGACCGCCACCGAATTCCGAGTGACGATGATGCTCGCCGACCATGCCCAGGTCGCCGAAGGGAAGATGTTCATCTCCGGCGGCGGATGGAGCGTCACCGGCACCCCCACCCAGCCGTCGGCCCTGGCGGTGCTGCTCCAGGTGCCCTGGGCGGACGCCAACCGGAAGATCCCCTTCAAACTCCGGCTGGTCGACGCCGACGGGCAGCCCGTGCAGCAGCAGACGGTGTCCGGCCAAGCCGCCGCGGTGGAGATCACCGGCGAGTTCGAGGTCGGCCGCCCCCCGGGCCTGCTGGAGGGCACCATGCTGGATGCCCCGCTCGCCGCCAACGTGCCGCCGCTGCTGCTGCAGCCGGGGCGGTACGTCTGGGAACTCTGGCTCGAC
>DASULK010000064.1:0-16035 GCA_036278255.1 Micromonospora sp. | reverse complement strand
GTGGTCCGCGCGGTCACCCACCTCGGCCCGTACCGTTTCACTGACCCGTGCCAGCAGTTGGCCGACCTCCCGCCGATACGCGCCGGTGTCGACGTGGGCGAGCTCATCGGGGCCGGCGTTGGTCAGGCCCTCGGTCCGGCGCCGGGCCTGATCGACCTCGTCCCGCAGCGGGCCGGCCGGCAGGCGCTCCCGGGATTCCGCCAGGTACCAGAGCAGCTCCCGCAGTTGCCGCATCACCGTGAAGACCGTGAACATGGCCGCTGCGATGGTCGGGGTTGCCCGCCAGTCCCGTCCGCCGAAGGTCACCTGCGTGACCTGCTGGCCCGCCCCGAAACAGTCGAATACCGCGCAGCCGGGGAAGCCCCGCTCGCGGAGGTGGTCATGGATACCGCAGCGGAAATCGGCGAGCAGGTTCGGGCACGGCCGCTCGGCCGGTTTGTCCAGCGCGAAGTCGGCCGAGGCGGTGAAGGCCGGCACCACGCAGCAGAGCCCGGCGCAGCGGCTGCAGTCTGCCCGCAGGTCCTGGCGCCCCTCAGCGACGTGCCGTCGGCTACCGGCTCGGTCGGGCATCGGAGCCTTCTTGAACGGGTACGGGTGCCCCGCTGGTGTCATGTGGCGGCCGGTCGAGGGCGTCAACGGAGTTGATCAAGCGGGCGCGGAGCGGGGTGGCGCGTTCGGCGAAGGCACGTTGGGCGGCAACATAGTCGGCGCGGCCCTCCGGCGTCTCGATGCGCACCGGTTCATAGCCGAGCGCTGTCAGGTCGTAGGGGCTTGCCCGCATGTCCAGGGTCCGGATGTCACGCGCCAACTCGAAGGCGTCCGCTACCAGTTCGCTCGGCACCAGTGGAGAGAGTTTGGACGCCCACTTGTAAAGGTCCATGTTCGCGTGCAAGCAGCCCGGCTGCTCCAGATCCGGCTGTGTCCATCGGGTGGGGGTGAGTAGATTGAGCGGCCGTGCGGGCGGGGTGAAGAACCGGTAGGCGTCGAAGTGGCTGCACCGGATCCGGTTGGCTTCCACCACCGCCGCGGTCCCGTCCGGACCGAGCCGCAGCGGCCACGCGTTGTGGCGTACCTCCTCCTGGGGCTGCCGGTAGACCATCGCCCACTCGTGCAGCCCGAAGCAGCCGAAGTGCGCCGGGCGTGTGGCGGTGCGGAGCAGCAGCGTCCGGATCCAGGCAATCGAGTCCCCGCGGCGCTGGCGCACCGCGTCCGTGTCGAGGGCCAGGCCGAGGGGGCCATTCCGGTAGTCGCGGCCGAAATCGGCGGGCCGGGCACCGGCGAGGGTGACACCCGCTCCGGGGTGCCAGCGGCGTAGCTGCGCAGGCCGGTACGAGTAGTAGGTGAAGAGGAAGTCCTCGACCGGGTGTTTGCCGCCGGTGCGCCGCCGGCGCAGGTGGGGTTCCAGCCAGGCATCGACCCGCGCCGCGTGCTCACCGGCACGGACGCGCCAGGCCTGTTCTTCCAGAAGGTTCGGTGGCACCGGTCAAGGTTAGTGCTTCGTGCCGCTGCCCCGTCGCGGCCTCGAATCCGCATTCAGATATTCCTATATCCTGAAGCGGGTCTTCCCCTTTCATCGATAAGCTGCTATTTATTTCAACACTGGCTCCTCGCCCGCCCCGGCCCCTCGGAGGACAAAGTGTTGAGAAAACGCATCGCGACGTTCGTCGCGAGTCTCGTCGCCGCCACCACCACGGCCCTGCTCCTGGCCGCACCGGCCCAGGCCGCCGCCGAACGCCACTATGTCGCCCTGGGCGACTCCTACTCGTCCGGCCTCGGCGCCGGTAGCTACATCTCCTCCAGTGGTGACTGCAAACGCAGTTCCAGCGCGTTCTCCCAACTCTGGGCGAACGCCAAAAAGCCCACCTCCTATGTGTCGGTTGCCTGCTCGGGCGCGACCACCACCACCGTGATCAACAACCAACTCTCCGCGCTCAGCGCCCGCACCACCCTGGTGAGCATCACGGTCGGTGGCAACGACGTGGGCTTCTCCAACATCATGACGACCTGCGTGCTCTACGGGACCAACGAGTGTGTCGCCGCGGTGCAGGCAGCTGAGAACAAGGCTCGGACAGAACTGCCGGGCCTCCTGGATGCGGTCTACAGCCGGATCGCCTCCCGGGCACCCAACGCCCAAGTGATCGTGTTGAGCTACCCGGTTTTCTACCAGCTCAACACCCTGTGCGTCGGACTCAGCGCGACATCCCGGGCAAAGATCAACGAAGGGATCAACCTGGTTGACGACATCACCCGCACCGCCGCAACCAAGCGCGGCTTCGTCTTCGCCGACGTCCGGTCGATCTTCGTAGGGCACCAGCTCTGCAGCGGCGACAAGTGGCTGCACGCACTGAACTTCGCCAGTCTCTCCATCTCGTACCACCCGACCACCAAGGGGCAGTCCCACGGCTACTATCCGGTCTTCCAGCAGGCCGCAGGCTGATCACGGGTCATGGGGCGACGGCGACGCCGGCGGAGAAGACTGCACTGCGCAGCTCGATCTTCTCCGGCGCCGTCGCCCCCTGGATCGTGAAGACCAGCGGGGCGAGCAGTCGGCCGCCCGCCGGAATCGGGTGGGCGAAGATGTCATGTCCGCCATTGGCGGCCCGGGTCGCCGCCTCATCCGTGGTCACCCAACTGCCATCGGGCAGATAGGCCCGTTGCAGACCGGCGTACCACGGCTGGTTCGCATCGCTGACATTGCGCAGGCCGATGGTGGCCACGCACTGGTTCTGATCAGCCTGGTCGCCGCGGCTGCACGCCAGGCGGTAGACGGTGAACTCGAAAGATGAATCCCGCATCGTTCTGCCGACCTCGCCGGTGGTGACCGTGCCCACCCAGGCACCGCGGGTCGACTCGGCGTTTGGCTCCAATGCCACCACCCGGGCCCCGCCGATCCATGTGATCAGGGCGATTGTCGCGAACAGCAGGAGCGCCGCGAAGCTCACCACCCGCCAGGTGGGGGGAGCTCGCCGTGGTGCCGGTGACGCACCGGTCGGCGCCGCCGGCTTGAGCCGAGCCCGCCGCGAAAGAGCCGGTCTGCGTAGGATCGCACGGAGACGGCCACCGTGGGCCGAGGCAGGGTTCCGTTTCCTGCGCGCCCGCCACCAGAGGGCCACCACGGCGAGGATGAGCAGCGCCGCCCCCACTCCGCCGCTGACCAGCGGGTTCCGCCACCACGCCGATCCGCCGCGCACCTCCCCGGTCAGCCCCCACACCGCGGTGGCGCAGTGGTACGCCATCACTCCTTCGCCAGCGAACGCGCAGGCCGGCGCGGCCAGGGGGGCCCGGCCGTGGGCCGGAATCAGCGTGGTCTGCAGCGTTGTCGTGCTGTGTGCCGGCAGGTGGAGCCGCCAGGCCACCTCGCTCCCGGTCCCATCCAGGTTGACCTGGCCGCCTTCGCTGATCGATTTGATCGTCGCGCCTCGTGGCAGTTCCTGCCGCACGGTGGTGTCCACCGCGGTGTTGGTCGCGTTGTGGACCTCGATCCGGTAGGTGGGTGAATCCTTTCCGCCGGCAGCCACCCCTACTGTCACCCCGGCGGGAGGCGCCGCTGTCGAGTTGGCCGGCAGAAGCGACACGCATCCCAGAACCGCCACCACGTGCAGGGCCGCCACGACCATGGGGCGTTGCGTTGTTGCAGGCATGAGCGTAGAAAGACCTCCGCCTCCGACGTTAGGCCGCCCGTCCGTCCGGATGGTCCGGAAAGCGAAATTGGTCCTGCTCGTCGTCGGTAGGGCACGCCGCGGTAGCTCCTGCGGCGCGGCTAGATTGGTCGGGTGCGTATCGCTCGTTTCGCCCATGGCAAGGGAATGTCGTTCGGTGTCATCGAGGGGGAGCCGGGTGCCGGCCCGGAGGCCCTGACGGTAGCGGAGGTTGAAGGGCACCCATTCGGTCAGATTCGGTTCACCTCGCAGCGCTGGGCCCTGGCAGATGTCCGGCTGCTCTCGCCGATCCTGCCGAGCAAAGTGGTCTGCGTCGGGCGCAACTATGTCGAGCACGCGGCCGAGCATGGTGTGCAGGTGCCGGAGGAGCCGCTGCTTTTTCTGAAGCCGTCGACGTCGGTGATCGGTCCCCGCGACGCGATCCGATTGCCGATGCAGACGAAACACGTCGAGCATGAGGCTGAGTTGGCGGTGGTGATCGGACCGCCTGGGGCGCGGCGCGTCGACCGGGCCGGGGCGGCGCGGGCGATCTTCGGTTACACCTGTGCCAACGATGTGACGGCGCGCGACCTGCAGCGCTCGGACGGGCAGTGGACCCGGGCGAAGGGCTTTGATTCGTTCTGCCCGCTCGGTCCATGGATCGTCACCGGCCTGGATGTCAGCGACCTGGAGGTGCGTTGCGAGGTGGGCCGGGATCCGCAGGCGATGGAGGTACGCCAACTGGGGCGCACGAAGGACATGGTGTTCGACGTGCCCGCACTCGTGTCGTATATCTCACACGTGATGACGCTGCTTCCCGGCGATGTGGTCCTGACCGGCACTCCTGCCGGGGTTAGTCCGCTCACCGATGGGGATACCGTTGCTGTGCGTATCGAAGGCATCGGCGAACTCTCGAATCCGGTGGTAGCCCTGGAGTGAACCGGGAGCACTCGGGGGTGTGGACGAGGCCGGGATGGCGTTGGCCACCACGATTTGGCGGCATCGTGTCCGTCCGGTAGAGTTCTTTTCCGGTGCCGCAAGGCGCCGATGGGGTATGGGGTAATTGGCAGCCCAGCTGATTCTGGTTCAGTTAGTCTAGGTTCGAGTCCTGGTACCCCAGCTACCGATGCCCAGTGCGGCGTCGGTGTGCTGATCTCTGGTAGAGTCCAGCACAGTCCGACAGGACACTCGGTCCCGTAGTCTAGCGGCCTAGGACACCGCCCTCTCAAGGCGGTAGCGGGGGTTCGAATCCCCTCGGGACTACCCGGGTGCGGCCCGCGTCAATCACTGACGCGGGCCGTTTTCATTGCGATGCGCAACCGTACGTCGCGACTCCCCTTCGCCCCGGCCTCCCGCGTTGATCTCCTTCGCCCGGCCTCCGCGTATGTCGATCAAGGGGCTTTGCGCCGATCAAGGGGATATTGCCGTGTTTGAAGATCACAACACGACAACAACTCCTTGATCGATGGGAAAGTGCCCGCTTACCCATGCGGGAAGGTGCCCCGCTTGGTCGGGAGGGGGAGACCCGCCTGCTGGGCGGAGAGGAGAGGTCGTAGGGCTCGGTCAGAGGCCGCTCAGGCGTTGGCCGGCCCGGACAACCGCCATGGCGTGCCGTTCACCCGGGCGTCGCCCGAGCCGCTCGATCGGACCCGAGATGCTGATCGAGGCGATCACCCGACCGGTGCGGTCGCGGACCGGCGCCGAGACGCTGGCCACCCCCGCCTCGCGCTCCGCTACGCTCTGTGCCCAGCCGCGCCGGCGTACCTCGGCCAGCGTTCGGGCGGTGAAGCGGCACCGCGGCAGCAGTGGCATGACCGCCTCCGGCGGCTCCCAGGCGAGCAGGATCTGGGCCGACGAGCCCGCCGTCATCGGCAGGACCGAGCCGACCGGCACGGTATCGCGCAGCCCGCTCGCCCGTTCGGCGGCGGCCACGCAGATTCGTTCGTCAGCCCGACGCAGATAGAGCTGGGCGCTCTCCCCGGTTGCGTCCCGCAACGCGCCGAGCAGCGGCTCGGCGGCCGACAGCAGAACGTCGGGCGCGGCGTTCGCCAGTTCGCCCAGGCGCGGTCCGGGGCGCCAGCGCCCCTGGGCGTCCCGGACAAGCATCCTGTGAATCTCTAATGCCTGTGCCAGCCGGTGCGCAGTTGCCCTCGGCAGCTTGGTTCGGTCGACGAGTTCGGCCAGGCTCGCGCCGTCGACACAGGCGGTCAGGATGAGTACCGCCTTGTCGAGAACGCCGACACCGCTCATAATGTGTCCCACGAACCGAAACATACCTCCCAGAATTTAGGATGTCCAGATGGTGGGAGTCACTCCGAACCCGGCCTCGCCCAAGACCCTGGCCGAAAAGGTCTGGGACGCACATGTGGTGCGTTCTGCCGCGGGGGAGCCGGACCTGCTCTTCATCGACCTGCACCTGCTGCACGAGGTGACCAGTCCACAGGCCTTCGACGGGCTGCGAACGGCGGGTCGCCGTGTGCGCCGCCCGGACCTGACCCTGGCGACCGAGGATCACAACACCCCGACCGGGTACGACAATCCGGAGTTCCTGCGTCGCCGCGGCGATCTGCTCACCGTCGCCGACCCGACCTCGCGGAAGCAGTTGGAGACGCTGCGGCGAAACTGCGCCGACTTCGGCGTCCGCCTGTATCCGCTCGGCGATGACAACCAGGGCATCGTGCACGTGATCGGGCCCCAGTTGGGGCTCACCCAGCCGGGCATGACGATCGTCTGCGGCGACTCGCACACCTCCACCCACGGCGCGTTCGGTGCACTCGCCTTCGGGATCGGCACCAGCGAGGTCGAGCATGTCCTCGCCACCCAGACGCTGCCGCAGACCCGGCCGAAAACCATGGCGGTCACGGTCGCCGGCGAACTGGCCCCCGGGGTCACCGCCAAGGACCTCGTGCTGGCATTGATCGCCCAGGTTGGCACCGGTGGCGGACGCGGCCACATTGTGGAGTACCGCGGCGAGGCGATCCGCAAGCTCTCCATGGAGGGTCGGATGACGATCGCCAACATGTCGATCGAGTGGGGCGCGAAGGCCGGCATGATCGCCCCGGACGAGACCACCTTCGCCTACCTCAAGGGACGCCCACACGCGCCACAGGGCGCGGACTGGGACTCTGCCGTCGAGTACTGGCGCAGTCTCTCCACCGATCCCGGCGCGGTCTTCGACACTGAGGTGGTCCTGGACGCCAGTAGCGTCAGCCCCTTCGTCACCTGGGGAACCAACCCGGCGCAGGGAGCCGCGCTGAATGGCGCCGTCCCGGCGCCGGAAGACTTCGATACCGAGGCGGAGCGCGCCGCGGCCCAGCGGGCCCTGGAGTACATGGATCTGCACCCCGGCACGCCGTTGCGGGACATCCCCGTCGACGTCGTCTTCGTGGGCTCCTGCACCAACGGCCGCTTGGAGGATCTGCGTGCGACCGCTGACGTCCTGCGTGGCCGGAAGGTCGCCGACGGCGTACGCATGCTCGTGGTCCCCGGATCGGCGGCCGTACGGGAGGCTGCGGAGAATGAGGGTCTTGACAAGGTCTTCACCGATGCCGGAGCAGACTGGCGCTTCGCCGGATGCTCGATGTGCCTGGGCATGAACCCCGACACCCTCAACCCGGGGCAGCGTGCGGCCTCGACCTCGAACCGCAACTTCGAAGGCCGGCAGGGCCGCGGTGGACGTACCCACCTTGTCTCGCCCCCGGTTGCCGCCGCCACCGCCGTGGTGGGGCGTCTCGCTTCCCCCGCCGATCTGTAAAGGGCTGAGTGATGGAAAAGTTCACCGTGCACACCGGCACCGCCGTCCCGCTGCGGCGGTCCAACGTGGATACCGACCAGGTCATCCCGGCGGTTTATCTCAAACGGGTGACCCGTACCGGTTTCGCCGATGGTCTGTTCAGCGTCTGGCGCGAAGATCCAGAATTTGTGCTCAACAATGCCGCGTATTCCGGTGCTTCGATTCTGGTCGCCGGCCCCGACTTCGGCACCGGATCCTCTCGGGAGCATGCGGTGTGGGCGTTGCGGGACTGGGGTTTCAAGGCGATCATTTCGCCCCGATTCGGCGACATCTTCCGCGGGAACGCGCTCAAGGAGGGACTCCTGCCGGTGGAGTTGGACCCCTCGGTGGTCGAGCAGTTGTGGGCACTCGTCGAATCGGATCCCCAGACTCCCGTGACCGTCGACCTCACCAATCGGCAGGTCCAGGCAGCGGGCTCGACCTGGGAGTTTCCCATCGACGACTTCAGCCGGTGGCGGCTGCTCGAGGGGTTGGACGACATTGGACTGACTCTCCGGCACGAGGAGGCCATCGCCGATTACGAGCGTCGTCGTCCTCGTTTCCGGCCGGTTGTCGCGCTGGGGCAGTAGGCGCACCGGTCCTTCTCCCCGGGGTTCCACCCCTGCCGGACCAGCGGATTCCTTCTCCGGCGGCCCCTTCCGGTCCCGTGTCCGCTATCCGGCGGGGTGAATTCCTTGCGACATAACGACTTTTTTCTCCGGATGTTCGTGTACCGGTGACACCGGGCATACCGGGCACGGAGAATGGCACTCGGTGAGTCCTGTCACATACCGGGAGGGAAAAGTCGTGAACAAGGCCGAGCTCATCGATGCGCTCGCCGATCGCCTGGGGGATCGGAAGACGGCGACTGCGGCGCTCGACGCGGTGCTCGCCGAGGTCCAAACGGCGGTCGCCAGGGGGGATCGCGTGGCGATCACCGGTTTTGGAGTGTTCGAAAGACGCATCCGCGGCCCGCGAATGGCACGTAATCCGCGTACCGGCGAAGCGGTCCGGGTCAAGAAGACCTCGGTGCCGACCTTCAAGCCGGGCACCGGATTCAAGGAGGCCGTCGCCAGCGGACGGGTGTCGAAGGCCGCCCCGGCGAAGAAGGCGGCGCCGGCGACGAAGGCCGTGGCGAAGGCCGCCCCGGCGAAGAAAGCCGCGGCGAAGAAGGCGCCGGCGAAGAAAGCCGCGGTGAAGGAGGCGCCGGCGAAGAAGACCGTGGCGAAGAAGGCGCCGGCCAAGAAGGCGGCGGCGAAGAAGGCGCCAGCCACGAAGGCGGCGGCGAAGAAGGCGCCGGCCACTAAGAAGGCCGCTGCCGTGAAGAAGGCGGCGCCGGCCAAGAAGGCCGCGGCGAAGAAGACCGTGGCGAAGAAGGCGCCGGCCAAGAAGGCGGCGGCCAAGAAGGCGCCAGCGAAGAAGACGGCGGCGAAGAAGGCCCCGGCCAAGAAGGCAACAGCGAAGAAGACTGCGGTGAAGAAAACAGCGGCGAAGAAAACAGCGGGTAGGAGCTGACGCTTGGGACTACGCGCGGAGGGCGCCCACCGGATCGGTGGACGCCCTCCGATTGTCCTGATCATTGAACCGGCCGTGATTTAAAGGCGAAGATTGCTCGCGCTCATCCCACCGGCACGGATCGTGTGGCCGACGCGGATCAGCGGTCCCCGCCGAGCAGGGGATCAGCGGCGACCAGACGGTCGGCGTTGAAGGCGAGCAGCCAACAGTTCCCCACCGTCGTGGTCGAAGGGCTACCCCATGGACGATCCGTGCTGCCGATCGGCCAGGAGCGGCGCAGCGCGGCCAGTACGCCGGGAATCAGACTCTCCTGAATGCAGACCACCGCCGCTGCACCGAACCCCGCCAGCGCGGCCAGCCGTGCCGCAGCCGCCGGAACGCGCTCCTGCGCTGTCCGGCCCGGCTCCGGCCCGGCGAAGACCGCTTCCACCTCGATCGGCAGCTGCAGCAACTCCGCCAGCGGGGCGGGGGGCTGTCCACGATCCCGGGCCGGGGCGGCCAGCAGCCGCCGCGGACGAAGTAGAGCCAACAGCGGGGCCAGCCTCTCTCCGGGCTCGCCGCCCTCGTATGGCACGAGGGCCAGCACCGCGGTGACCGGCGGCAGGGAGGCGAAGTCCCGTATTACGCGTGCGTCGTGGACGTAGCTGGCCAACGTGATCGCCGCCTCAATGGGCAGCCAGCGGATGGCGTCAACCTCGGTCTGCGGTTGGAAGCCGCCCCAGCCCACCGCCCGCATCGACCAGTAGTCGACCTCTTTACGGATCCCCTCCCGCGTCAGGTACCGCACCTGCGGCAGGCGCACCTGCGGCACGGCTCGCGTGTCCGCCTCCTCCGCGACCTCGCGTACCGCCGCGCTCAGCGGATGCTCACCCGGCTCCAGCTTGCCCTTGGGTAACGACCAGTCGTCATACCGGGGCCGGTGCACCAGGCAGACCTCGATCTCCGCGTCGCCCGGACGCCACACCACACCCCCCGCAGCCCGGATCGTCGTCACGGCAGCCGATGGCTCCTCTGCGGCGTCAGCACCAGGTCAGCGTAGCCAGCCCGGCCAGCTGCGGCAGCGATCCGCGCCGCGAGCCGACGGGTAGCCGAAGGTCAGTCGAAGGTCGGCAGCGTGATGCGGACCATCCGCCCCGATTCGTCGTGCTCCACCCGGACGCGCTGGCCCAGCCGCAGCAGCCGCAGACCGGAGGCGTCGAACGCGGCGGCGGGGAATGCCAACTCGGTGCCGTCGTCGAGCAGCAACGTCCCGGATCGGGTCTGCGCATCGTAGGTTGCCACCGTCCCCTGCATGTGCAGCACGGTACCGCCTGAGTAGCGCCATGTGGCCGGCCCGGTCGGCCAACCGGTCCATCCCAGGATCAAACGGTCGGCACCGCCTGCGGTTCGGTCGCGGGCGGGGAGATCCGGTCCAGCAGCGGGGCGGTGTGCCGGCCGAGACCGAGTGCCGCTGCGGCCCACAGATCGGCCGGTGTATCAACGTCGCGGCGGAGCGACGGCCAGGCGCCCACCAAGGGAAGCGCCGCCGAGGCGGCATGTGCGGCCGCCGAATCCGTGCCGAACCGCGGATCGAGCGGAACGCCGGGCGGGGCGGTCAGCAGGACGGTGCCGGTACCCGGAGCGTCAGCCACGAATCGACGTACGCCCGACGGGTTCGCGCCGGCGGCGCGCAGGGCGGCGGTGAGGTCGGCTGGCCGTAACGCGGGCAGGTCGGCGGCGAGCGCCGCGACCCACCCGCCCGGCGGCGCGAACGACGCGCCGTGCGCGAACGCGGCGTTGAGCCCCGGGGACGTCGGTTCAGCCACCGTCCGTGCCCCGAGCCGCCGCAGCTCCTCTCCGGCAACCGGGTCATCCGTGACGACCAGCACCTGCCGGACCGGTGCGGAGGCCAACACCGCCGTCACCGTGTCCCGGGCCAGCGCCAGCGCCAGCTTCGGATGTGGCACATCCTCCAGCGCCCCGCGCAGCCGGCTCTTGGCCGCGTCGAGGCGCTTGACCGGCATCACCACCGTCCAGGCCTGTTCACCCACAGCTGCAATCCTGCCAGCCGCACCGGTGGACCCTCGCTGTCCCGTACCTCGGTCGAGCAGGCATGATTTCGCCAAGGGTGCCGCGTGGGCCGTGCCGGTGCAAGCGGACGAGTGCAAAGAGGAGGGGCTGTGGGGCGAAGGCTCGGGTTCTGGCGGCGGGTCGCCGTGGTGGTGGTCAAGCCGGTGATGACTGTCTGGACCCGGCGCACCTGGACCGGTATGCAGCACCTCCCGGCCGATGGCGGCATCATCATCGTCGCCAACCACATCTCTCACGCCGACCCCCTGGTCTGCGCGCACTATGTCTACGACGCTGGCCGCTGGCCGCGGTTCCTGGGCAAGGCCAGTGTCTTCAAGGTTCCCGTCATCGGCCGGCTGCTGCACAAGGTCCGGCAGGTCCCGGTCGAGCGCGGCAGCCTGGCGGCTGCCAAGTCGTTGGGAGCGCTCGGTGAAGCGATCAAGGAGGGGGGTGCGGTCATCATCTACCCGGAGGGGACCACCACCCGGGAGCCGAATTTGTGGCCGATGCGCGGCAAGACCGGCGCAGCCCGGCTGGCCTTGGCCACCGGCGCACCCGTGATCCCCGTCGTGATGTGGGGGCCGGAGAAGATCTTCGACCCGCGGACCAGGAAGCTGCGGCTGCGTCCGAGGATTCCGGTCACCGTGGCCGCAGGTCCGGCGATCGATCTCAGCCGGTGGGCTGACGCCTCGGCGAGCAAGGCCACCCTCGACGAGATGACCGACGAGATCATGCTGCGGCTGCGTGACATGCTGGCCGAGATCCGGGGTGAGGTCCCGCCACCGCTCTGGTCGCGCAGCGAATCCCGCCCGGGAAGCGGTACGGGCCCGGGCGAGGCATCATGAGCGAGCGCGTCGAGCGGAGCCCCCGGCGGAGAGCGGCCGGGCTGCAGGGCGTGATCGAGCGAAGCGAGGTGTCGGCATGAGCGGCCACGTGGCGGTGTTGGGGGCCGGATCGTGGGGTACGGCGTTTGCCAAGGTGCTCGCCGATGCCGGCCGGGACGTGACGGTCTGGGCCCGCCGGGCCCAGGTGGCGGAGGGGATCCGCACCTCGCGCACGAATCCGGACTACCTGCCCGGGGTGCGGCTGCCGGAACGGGTCAGCGCTACCTCCAACGCGGAGAAGGCACTCGTCGGCGCCGAGCTGGTTGTGCTCGCCGTGCCGTCACAGACTCTCCGCGGCAACCTGGCGCAGTGGGTCCCGTTCCTCGAGTCCGACGCGACCCTGGTGTCCCTGATGAAGGGTATCGAGCTGGGCACCACCAAGCGGATGAGCGAAGTGATCGTGGAGACCGCGGGCGTTACCCCGGACCGGGTAGCGGTCGTCTCCGGGCCCAACCTGGCCCCCGAGATCGCGGCCGGGCAGCCTGCGGCGACGGTGGTGGCCTGTCGCGACGCCGACCGGGCGCGGTTGGTGCAGCGGGCCATCACCACGCCGTATTTCCGGCCCTACACCAACGATGATGTGGTCGGCTGCGAGTTGGGCGGCGCGGTCAAGAACGTCATCGCCCTCGCGTACGGGATCGCGGTGGCGATGGGGTTCGGCGACAACACCCGCGCCATGCTCATCACCCGCGGGCTCGCGGAGACCGCGCGGTTGGGGGTGGCGTTGGGCGCCGACCCGCTGACCTTCGCCGGCCTGGCTGGGATGGGGGATCTGGTGGCAAGCTGCTCCTCGCCGCTGGCCCGCAACCGGACCTTCGGTGAACACCTGGGACAGGGGAAGACCCTGGCGCAGGCGCAGGAGGCGACGCGGCAGACCGCCGAGGGGGTCAAGAGCTGTCTGTCGATCCGGGATCTCGCCCGGGCGCACGGGGTGGAGATGCCCATCACCGAGCAGGTGGAGCGGGTCTGCCACGAGGGCGTCGACCCGCGTACCGCGGTTACCGCCCTGATGAGCCGCACCACCAAGCCGGAGTAGCTGGACCGTCGGGAAAGAGTGACCGGACACGCCGGAGCGCCGGCACGCGGGATGCGTGCCGGCGCTCGCTCAGTTAGTCAGAGGCTGGGATCAGGAGACGGTTACCGCAGTGTCGTCGAGGATGAACGAGGTCGCCAGGATGGAGTCCTCCTGGCCGTACCACTGAACTCGGATGGTCTGGCCGGCATAGGCGGAGAGGTTGAACGATTTCAGCGAGTAGCCGCTGGCCGCGTTCAGATTGGAGTAGGTCGCCAGGGTGGCCAGCACGGTTGAGCCGGTGGAGTTGAGGATTTGAACCCGGAAGGTGTCCCACGCGGTTGTAGTTGAGGTTTCGGCCGTGCTGATGCGCAGGTAGAAGCTCAGCGTGTAGCTGGAGCAGCCTGAGGGCAGCGTGACATTCTGGTACGTGTAGTTGGTGGTCGAGTAGCCGTAGCCGTTGTGCCAGGCGCTGTAGCTGCCGGAGCGTGCATTACCCCAGGCGCCGATCACACCGCTGCTCGCGGTCCAGCCGGTCGAGCCGGACTCGAAGCCGGGGTTGGCCAGCTTCTGGCCGGGGGAGCAGGTTCCGCCGCCACCGCTGTTGCCGACGTTGAGCAGCAGGTTCGGCGAGCCGGGGCCGGGGTCGATCACCACTCCGGGGGTGGCGATGTTGATCAGGTGGTTCCGCACCTGCAGCGGGCTCCATGAGGGGTTGTCCGACAGCGCGAGCGCGGCGGCGCCGGCGACGTGCGGCGACGCCATCGACGTGCCGTTGATGGTGTTGGTGGCGGTGTCGCCGGTGTGCCAGGCGGAGGTGATGCTGCTGCCGGGGGCGAACAGGGTTAGGCAGGGTCCCCAGTTGGAGTACGGTGCGCGGCGGTCGTTTCGGTCTGTCGCGCCGACGGTGATCGCATCGGGAACCCGCGCCGGCGAGTAGTTGCAGGCGTTGGCGTTTTCGTTGCCCGCGGCCACCGCGTAGGTGATGCCGGAGCTGATCGACCTGGTCACCGCATTGTCGAGCGTGGCGCTTGCCCCGCCACCGAGGCTCATGTTCGCCACCGCCGGCTTGATGGCGTTACTGGTGACCCAGTCGACGCCGGCGATGACGCCGGAGGTCGTGCCGTTGCCCGCACAGTTCAGCACCTTGACCGCGACGAGTCGCACCGACTTGGCTACGCCGTAGGCGTTGCCGCCGACCGTGCCGGCCACGTGGGTACCGTGTCCGCTGCAGTCGGTGTTCTGGCCGTCCCCGGTGGTGTTGGTGCCCCAGGTGGCCCGGCTGCCGAAGTCGCTGTGCGTGATCCGGATGCCGGTGTCAATGATGTATGCGCGGACGTTGCTCGCGGTGTTGGGGTAGGTGTAGCTGTTGTTCAGTGGCAGGTTGCGCTGGTCGATGCGGTCCAGGCCCCAGGAGGGCGGGTTGGTCTGGGTGTCCAGGGTCTGCACTGTTTGGTCGGCCTCGACGTACGCGACCGCCGGGTCGGCGGCGATCCGCCGGGCGGCCTGTTCGGTTATGGTGACGGAGAACCCCCGCAGCGCGGCCTGGTAGCGGTGCTTGACGACGCCGCCGTGGCGTTCGGTCAACCGCCGCGAGGTGGTGTCGACCGCTGTGGTGGTGTCCTTGAGGACGACGATGTAGCTGTCCTTGATCCGATGAGCGTGGTTGGCGCCGACGATGTCGCCTTCGCCGGCGTGGGCGGGTGTGCCAGCGAGGGCGGTCGCGGCGATGACGCTGGTGGCCAGCGCGATCTTGGCGGCTTTTCGTACGAACTGGGCCGGTGGATGCATCGGGGGCCTCCATCTTGACGGCGCACGTGGTGATGTGCCGGGCGTCGGGTTCTTGCCAAGGCGGTGCCGCGAGGTGACGTCTTGCCGGCGGCGGGTGGTGGGGGTGAATCGGGGAGACCGGTCACCGGGGCGCTGGTGGTCCCGGTGACGGGAAGATTGCCACACCACATCTGCCCAGTAAATAGCTTGATAGAAATATATAAGTATGTGAATTGATGGCAAGGTCTGGCCGATCCTGAAGCCTGAGATGCCGGGTGTAGGCACGAGAGATCGGCGCGGCGAGTAGGGTCAGCCGGTGAACGGAGCGAGCGGAGCCTCGCAGTCGGGGACGAGAGGTGTTTCTGTGACCAGCCCGCGGAAGACCCGTGTCGCCGTCGTCTTCGGCGGTCGCAGCACGGAGCATGCGATCTCCTGTGTCAGCGCCGGCAGCATCCTCGCCGCCCTAGACCCTGACGAATTCGAGGTGGTCCCGGTCGGCATCACCCGGGACGGGCAGTGGGTGCTCGCGGACGGCGATCCGGCCCAGCTGGCGATCGACGACCGCCGGCTGCCGGAGATCACCGCCGGATCCGGTTCGGCGGTGGTGCTGCGGGCCGACCCGACCGGCAACGGCCTGCTGGTGCTCGACCCGGTTGACGGTCCCCGGTCGTTGGCCGAGGTCGACGTGGTCTTCCCCGCACTGCACGGCGCCTACGGCGAGGACGGCACCATCCAGGGCCTGCTGGAGCTGGCCGGCATCCCCTACGTCGGTGCCAACGTCTTCGCCTCCGCCGCGGCCATGGACAAGGAATTCACCAAGAAGCTTGCGATGGTCGAGGACATCCCGATCGGCCCGTACGCGGTGCTGCGCAGCGGGGTCAGCCTCTCCGAGGCCGAGAAGGAGCGGCTCGGCCTCCCGGTCTTCGTCAAGCCGGCCCGGGCCGGGTCGTCGCTCGGCATCACCAAAGTCTCCGACTGGGCCGATCTCGACGCCGCGATCGCCGCCGCCCGACAGATCGACCCGAAGGTGCTGGTCGAGGCCGCGATCGTCGGCCGTGAGATCGAGTGCGGGGTGCTGGAGGGGGAGGCCGGGGGCGCGCCGGAGGCGTCGGTGCTGGCCGAGATCCGGGTGGTTTCCGACCACGAGTTCTACAACTTCGAGGCCAAGTACCTCGGCGACTCCTGCGAATACGACATTCCGGCCAACCTGCCGGAGCGGGTCACCCGCCAGGTTCAGGAGTACGCCTGCCGTACCTTCACCGCACTGGACTGCGCCGGGCTCGCCCGGGTGGACTTCTTCGTCACCCCCGAATTCGACATCTACCTCAACGAGATCAACACCATGCCCGGCTTCACGCCGATGTCGATGTTTCCGCAGATGTGGGCGGCCACCGG
>DASULK010000063.1:0-6907 GCA_036278255.1 Micromonospora sp. | reverse complement strand
CTGCACGGTGTCGACCTGACCGTGGCCGCCGGGGAGGCGGTGACCATCATCGGCGCCAACGGGGCCGGCAAGACCACCCTGCTCAAGACCATCGCCGGGCTGATCCGCCCCACCCGGGGCCGGCTGCTCTGGGACGGGCAGGAGATCACCGGCTGGCCGGTCGAGAAGCGGGTGAAGGCCGGTCTGGTGCTGGTCCCCGAAGGGCGGCGGGTCTTCGCCGGGCTCTCCGTCGCCGACAACCTGCTCCTCGGTGGCTACGTGCGTCCCGGCGCGGTCGACGTCGACGAGGTGTACTCGCTCTTCCCCGCCCTCGCCGAACGCCGGTCGCAGCCGGCCGGCACCCTCTCCGGTGGTGAGCAGCAGATGCTCGCGATCGGCCGGGCGTTGATGAGCCGCCCCCGGCTCATGCTCTTGGACGAGCCGTCGCTCGGCCTGGCCCCGCTGATGGTCGCCCAGGTGACCACGGCCCTGGTGGAGCTCCGTAACCGCGGGGTTCCGCTGCTGCTCGTCGAACAGAACGCGAACGCGGCCTTCAAGGTCGCCGAGCGCGGCTATCTGCTCGACCGGGGTGCCGTCGCGGCGGCCGGTACGACGAGTGAGCTGGCCGCCGACCCCCAGGTGCAGGCCGCCTACCTGGGGCTGGCGTCCTGAGCGTCGCCGTTGCCGGCGGAACCGGATCCGGCGGGGCCTCAGCCGGCGCAGCTCGGGCTCGGCCCGGCCCGGGTCAGACGCGGGTGACCCGGATGGCATCGGCGACCACGTACCCGGTGCCGGCCGTCCGCCAGCGGCTCACCCCCACCTTGTTCTCATCGCCGGCGGTGAGGGTGAAGGTGCCGAGCGAGACCCAACGGCCGCCGTTGGCCTGCTGGTTGACGTGGATGGTCCGGTTGCCGCCGGAGGTCACCACGATGTACGGGGTCCGGTCGTTGAAGCTGGATTTGGCCGGAAACCAGGCCTCGACCCGGTAGGTGGCGGTCTGCGGGATCGCCACCTTGTACCAGGCGACGTCGCTGGATTCGACGGGGTTTGCGTAGCGGTAGTCGGCCCCGTGCCTCTGGGTGGAGTTCGTCGATCTGCTCCAGTTACCGCTGGCGGAGAAGCGCCCCGCAGTCGTGTTGTCCACCGTCATCGTCCAGGGGCCGGACGGGGAGCGGGTGGGTGGTGTGGGCCTGGCCGAGGTCGGGGGCGCCGACGACTGCCCCGGCTGCCCGGGTTGGCTGGGGGGCGTGCTCGAGGTGGTGGCGGGGGGCGAGTTCGGCGTCCGGTTCCCTGCCGTCGCATCCGCCGGCCCGAGCCCGTCAACCGGCTCGGGCTGCAGGTCGGGCGTCGACGTCTCGGTTCCGCCGGACCAGCTGGGCGTCTGCCCGTCGTCGATGGTTTCGGCGCAGCCGGTCAGTAGGACGAGAGCCGTCAGTGCTGAAAGGAGACAGCTGCGACGGCGGGTGACGACGCTGCCGAACACGATGTTCCCCCCCTGACCGGATGATCGGCCCTGCGGGCCGCCCCGGTGCCGATCCTAGGCCGCAGGAAAAAGTCCTTTGGTTGACGGCGGTGGATGGTTGTGCCGAGGCGGTCGCCACTGCATGATCGGACGGCATGAAAGCACTCTTCCGCACCCTGGCCGTAACCGTCGTGGCGGCCCTGGGGTTGGTGACCGCCACCGGGCCCGCCGCCGCCATCACCGGCGGCGAGCCGGACGGTGACCGGCACCCCAATGTCGGGCTGATCCTCTTCTACGACGACACCGGCCGGTACCGCTGTTCGGCGACGCTCATCTCGCCGACGGTCGTCCTCACCGCGGCGCACTGCACCCTGGGCACCGTGGGCAAGACCCTGGTCACCTTCGACTCGGTCATCGCCGAGGAGGCGCCGACCCCGTTCCCGTTCGCGGCTGACCCGATCGTCGGCTACACCGCCGCGGAGCTCGCGGCCGCCGGCTACCTGTCGGGCACCGCGCTCACCCACCCGGAATACTCCGACTTCACTGACCTGGACAACTGGAACGACGTCGGGGTGGTCGTGCTGGACCGGCCGGTCACCGACATTGAGCCGGCGACCGTCGCTCCGGTGAACTACCTCGAACAGTTCCGCCAGCCGAAGCTCAATAAGACCATCTTCGACCTGGTCGGCTACGGCACCGAGGTCCGCAAGCCGGAGGCGGGCCCGCAGCAGCCGCAGCCGATGAGCTATCCGCTGCTGCGGCGCTACACCACCGCGCCGGGGCAGAAGCTCACCCCGCAGGTGCTGCAGCTCAACGGCAACCCGAACGATGTCCGGGGTGGCGGGGGCACCTGCTTCGGTGACTCGGGGGGCCCGACGTTCCTCAACGGCTACCTCGTCGCCGTCACCAGCTACGGCTACACCAGCAACTGCCGTTACCTCAGCGGGGCCCAGCGGGTCGAGATCCCGGTGGTGCAGGACTGGCTCGCCACTATCGGCTGATCGGTAGATTCCGGAGAGTTAGCGGGAGGGTGGACGCGGCATGCGTCCACCCTCCCTTGCGAGCCCCGACCTATAGTTGATCTTGGAGGCTGTTAGGGTTTCGGCAAGCTGGGGCATCCGTCAGTGGGGCTGTCAGGCTGCTCGGTGAGTGGCCATCTGGGGAGGGGGGCACCGGTGGCGAGGCCATTCCGTGACACGCTGGCGCAGCTTTTCAAAGCGCGGTTTCCGATCCTCTACATCGAATCGTACGAGGAGCAGCGTGTCATCGCCGAGGTTGCGGCGGTCGCCCGCGACGCCGCCTGGGCGTCCATGCCCCGCGCCGTCTGGACCTGGTCAGCGACCCACGGGCTGGTCCAGCCCGACGGAACGCCCCATAAAGGCACCCTCAAACCGGAGGACGCCCTCGACGCCGCGCTCCGCCTTGACCAGCCCAGCGTGCTCATCTTCAAGGACCTGCACCACGTCCTCGGCAACGCCGACCGCCTCGGATCGCCGACCGTGATTAGAAGGCTGCGGGACGTGGCAGCCGCCTTCAAGTGGGGGCCGGTCGCCCGGGTGCTCATCCTCGTCTCACCCGCGCTCGCCATCCCGATGGAGCTGGAGAAAGACATCACCATCGTCGACTTCCCGCTCCCCACCGAGGCCGAGATCCGGACCGTGCTGGACAGCATGATCAAGGCCAACACCGCCAGCGGCCGCATCCGCAGCGACCTGGACGAACTCGGCCGGGAACGCTTCGCCAAAGCCGCCCTGGGGCTGACCCTGCACGAGGCGGAGAACGCCTTCGCCCGGGCCATGGTCAAGGACGGCGTCCTGGATATCGACGACATCGACGTCGTGCTCGACGAGAAACGCCAGACCGTACGGAAATCCGGGCTGCTGGAGTTCGTCGACGCCGACACCGATCTGGACGACATCGGCGGCCTGGAGAACCTCAAACGCTGGCTGGTCAAACGGGACAGCTCCTGGCTGGCGGAGGCCGCGGCGTACGGGCTGCCCGCACCGCGCGGCGTGCTGATCACCGGTGTGCCCGGCTGCGGCAAATCGCTGACCGCCAAGGCGGTCGCAGCCGCCTGGGGGCTGCCGCTGCTGCGTTTCGACATCGGCCGGGTCTTCTCCGGCCTGGTCGGCTCCAGCGAGCAGAACATGCGCACCGCCATCCGGACGGCGCAGGCGATCTCGCCCTGCGTGCTCTGGGTCGACGAGATCGAGAAGGGGCTGGCCACCGGTGGGATGAACGCCGGTGACTCGGGCACCTCCGCCCGCGTCTTCGGCACCTTTCTCACCTGGCTGCAGGAGAAAACCGAGCCGGTCTTCGTCATCGCCACCGCCAACGACTTCGAAGGGCTGCCGCCGGAGCTGCTGCGGAAGGGGCGGTTCGACGAAACCTTCTTCGTCGACCTGCCGACCCGCGCCGAACGGGCACCGATCTGGGCCGTCCACATCGCCAAGCGGCTGCGACACGTACCCGTGGCCGGCGAACTGCACCTTGATGACGTGCTGCTCAAGGAACTCGCCGAACTGAGCGAGGGGTATTCCGGCGCCGAGATCGAGCAGGCCGTTGTCGCCGCTCTCTTTGACGCCTTCGCGGAACGCCGCCCCCTGGCCAAGGACGACCTCGTCCGCGCGCTGGTCAACATGGTGCCGCTCAGCGTCACCCAGGCCGAACGGATCAGCGCCATCCGGGCCTGGGCCGACATGCGCGCCGTCGCCGCCACCGCTGCCGAGGACTGGGACCTGGACCGCCGCTTCGGGGCCGGCGGCCGCCCCTCCGGCCCCCAAGCCGACGAGCGTAAACCAGAGGATCCCCCGCCCGGGACCCTCTGGGGCCGTCCGGTCGAGTTCTAGCACTTGTCGGGTTACCGGATGCGGTCACGGGGAGGCGCCGAGTTGTCCTGCACGGTCTTCAACAAGAGTCGCAAGCTGCTCGCGGTCTTGCTCGCTGCTCTCCTGCTCGGGACCGGATGCGGGGGCCCCGCCGACGGCAGCCAGTCGGCGTCCTGGGCCGGCGACGCGGGAACCCCGCCGCCCGGCAGCAGTGAAGGACTGGGATCGGTGGAATCCGACGCGGACGTTCAGCCGACCGCTGAGACGACACCGACGTCACCGACGCCCCAAGCAACGAAGCTCCCGGCATCTCCGCAGCCGACGCTGACGCCGACGGCGCGACGTACGACGTCGCCGCAGCCGCCGCCCTCACATACGACGGCGCCGCCGGCGCCGCCAGCACAGCAACCGTCACCCGGCACCCTCTGCGGCTCCGGCTACCACGTCATCAACAGTCACAGCCTGCCAGGAGCCACGACGTACGTGCTCTACAAAAACGACGGCGGGTACAACTGCGTGGTCACCATCAAGACCGCGAACGTCGGTACCGCGACTCGGACCGGCGCCTGGCTCGAGACCCAGGACGGCCGCACCGCCAAGGACGAGGGCGACTTCAAGTACTACGCCGGCCCGGTACGGCTCCCGGCCCCCAAAACCTGCATCAAGTGGGGTGGGCGCAGTGGCGGCACCTCCTGGACCAGTAACTGGGCGCACTGCGGTTGATCCAACCGCACCTTCCCGTCAGGTCATGACGAAAGTCCCGCCGATCCGGGTATATAGCTCCGTGTGGCTGATACCGGCACTGTGTGACGCTATCTGTGCCGGAATCCGATCAACCAACCTCAGCCCTCGTAACGACCAAGGAGCGAAGCCATGAAGCGTCGGACCCTCGACATCCTGATCAGCCTCGGTGGACTCGGCCTAGCCGTCCTACTCCTGGTCATCGGCATCGTCTTCACCAGCAACGCGAACTTCGCCAACAACTACGTACGGGAGCAGCTGGGCGAGCAGAACATCACGTTCAAGCCTGTTGACGCGCTGACCGACGAGGAGAAGAAGTCCGACTGCCTGGTCGAGTACGCCGGCCAGAAGATGACCACCGGCAAGCAGGCCGAATGCTACGCGAACGACTTCATCGGCCTGCACCTCAAGTCGATCGCCGGTGGCGAGACGTACGCTTCGCTTGGTGAGCCGGAGAGCAAACTGCGCGCCCAGGTCGCGCAGGCGCAGCAGAACAACGACCCGGCGCTGGCCGACCTACAGGCGCAGCTCGCCGAGGTGAGCGCCCAACGGGAAACCGTCTTCAAGGGCGAGACACTGCGTGGCCTGCTCCTCACCTCGTACGGCTTCAGCGAGTTCGGGGTCAAGGCAGGTCAGGGCGCGACCGTCGCGTACATCTGCGCCGGTCTGCTGCTGTTGCTCGCGATCGTCGGGTTCGTACACGCCTTCGTGACTCCGAAAAGTGCGGCGTTCGCCGCGCCGGAGCCGGTCGAGAAGACGGACCGGACCCCGGCCGGGGCCTGACGATCCGCGACCGTTCACCCGGGCCCCGCCGTCGGCGGGGCCCGCTTCGTTGGGGGGGACTACCCCGCCTTCCCGGCCCGGCGCAGCGCTTCGGCCAGCGCCTCGGGGGTGCGGCCCACCAGGGCGGAGCCGTCGTCGAAGAGCAGGATCGGACGCTGAATCAGCTCCGGCGCCGCCACCATCGCCTCGATCCACCGCGGGGCGTTCGCCGCATCCCGCGGCCACTCGGCCATGCCCCGGGCCACCGCCGCCGGTTCCCCGGTCCGGCAGATGTCCCACGGCTGCGCGCCGAGTCGGCGCAGCACCTCGGCCAGCTCCGCGGCGCTCGGCCGCTGCTCCAGATAGGGACGCAACTGGTACGGCACGCGTGCCTCGTCGAGGGTATTGCGGGCCGTGGCGCACTTCGAACACGAGGGGTTGTTCCACATCTCCATGCAGCGCATGCTCGCAGGCCCGCCCGGCGCGGCTCAACGCCCCCGGCCGCCTTGGCGATGAGACGAACCTGTCGGGTAGCCGACTGACCGGTCTGTCCCGCCCCCACGGTTCTGGCCCTATCCGATGCCACACTCCACACTGTGGCGATGCTCACCTCGATCGCCCGACGCCCCGGGTTGCTTCCAGTAGCGATCGTCGCGTTCGTCCTTGTGGTCGCCGGCTGCGACAGCGCCGGCAAACCGAACGACGGGGCCATGAGGCGGTGGGTGCCGGCGCAGGAGCCGGTTTCCCCCACCCCCTCCACCCCGCCCCCCTTCGAGGGCTGGTCCGACCCCGCCAAAGTGGGCCAGCCGTACGGCGACCAGGTGACCGGCCTCCTGACCTTCCGAGGCAACACGACCCGCACCTACTACGGCACCGGCCCGGTGCCCCGCACCACCCCGACCCAGCGGTGGCGGTATCCGCGCAGCGGCGGGCTGTGCCGGGAGTCGACCGACGGCCGAGACACCCGGGTGTGGTGCGGCTCCGGGTGGACCGGGCAGCCGGCCGTGTTCGAGCGGGACGGGCGTACCTGGGTGGTGTTCGGCGCGTACGACGGCGCGCTGCACTTCCTCGACGCCCAGACCGGCGAGCGCCTCCTGCCCAGCTTCCAGACCGGCGACATCATCAAAGGTTCCGT
>DASULK010000062.1:0-9724 GCA_036278255.1 Micromonospora sp. | reverse complement strand
CTGGCCCGCCCCTACGGCCGGTTGCAGTTGCGGGGCACCTTCCTCTCCCTGTGGGACGACATCCTGCCGCCGATCCCCGAATCGGTGTGGCGGGAGAACCTCGCCCTGGTCGCAGCGTGGTTGGCCGAGTTCGGGGGGCGGCCGCTCGCTGAGCCGCCACGGATTCAGTGGCAGGCGCCGTCGAGCCTGAGTCAGCAGCCGGCCGCGGCGGAGCGCTCGGACCAGGACCCGTCGAAAAGCCTCGCGGAGAGCCCCACAAAGAAACCTGCGGAGAAATCCACGGAGATTCCGGACGAGGAGCCCGCCA
The DNA here is from genome assembly GCA_036278255.1 of Micromonospora sp. Classification (GTDB taxonomy): domain Bacteria; phylum Actinomycetota; class Actinomycetes; order Mycobacteriales; family Micromonosporaceae; genus DASULK01. Next base: position 9,417 of record DASULK010000062.1, on the reverse strand, counting down.
CGGCCGGTGAGGAAGAATCTGCCTCCGTCACCGGAGCCCCCCGGGATGCCACGCCCTAGACAGGCCAGCAGCCCTTCCGGTGCCGGCCTGTTCCTGGGCCGGCACCGGAACGCGGTCAGAGTCGTTGGTACATGATGTGCAGCCCGATATAGCCGTGCGCCGGGTGGTGGAACGCCTCCGGCACCGTCGTCAGCACCTCGAAGCCGAGCGACCGCCACAGCGCGACCGCCCGGGTGTTCGTCTCTACCACCGCGTTGAATTGCATCGCCCGGTACCCCTCGGTTCGGGCCCAGCGGAGAGCCTCCTCGCCGAGGGCCCGACCGATACCTCGCCCGCTGTACCGGGGATCGACCATGAAGCTCGCGCTGGCGACGTGCGACCCTCCTCCCCCCTGGTTGGGGTTCATCTTGGCGGTGCCCAGCACGGTCTCGTCCGAGTCGACCGCCACCACCGTCCGCCCAGGGGGTTCCAACATCCAGATCGCGCGGGCCTGGGCCTCGGTCAGGTCGCGGTCGTAGGTGTAGGTTTCGCCAGCGGCGACGATCTCGTGCAGGAAGGGCCAGATCGCCGGCCAATCATCCGGAGTGGCGTCTCTGATCAGCATGGCCGCCAGCATGGCGGATCTGGCAACCGGCAGCCAACGGACTTTTCGTCGCCCTCGGGTCGTTCAGTCCCGGCTGGCGAGTTCCGGCTGGCAAGGATTGGGGTACGGGCGCCGCATGCGCTAGCTGCGGGCGGCGGCGCGGGCTGCCATGGTGCCGACCAGTTCGCCCAGATCGCGGCTGGCGGCCTGCACGGCCAGCGGCAGCAGCGAGGTCTCGGTCATCCCCGGCGAGACGTTGACCTCCAGGACGTGCGGTCGCCCCTCTGCGTCGACGATGAGATCCACCCGAGACAGGTCTCTGAGGCCGAGCGCGATGTGCGCGGCCAGTGCCACCTCGGCGACGTGAGCCGCCACCTCCGGTGCTAGCCGGGCCGGGGCATGCCAGGTGGTCAGCCCGGCCGTGTAACGCGCCGCATAGTCGTAGAGGCCGTTGCGGGGCACGATCTCGACCGCAGGCAGCGCCTCCGGCCCGTTCCCCACATCGACCACGGAGACCGCCACATCCGTGCCGGTGATGTACCGCTCGACCAGCGCCGTGGATTCGTAGGCGAAGCAGCCGACCATCGCTGCGGGCAGCTCGGCAGCCTCCCGAACCACCGCGGCTCCCAGACCCGAACCGCCCTGGGCCGGCTTCACCATCAGCGGCAGCCCCAGACGGTCCACGATCCGGTCCAGCACGGCGACCGCACCCAGTTCGGAGATGCGGTCGTGCGGCAGCGCGACCCAGTCAGGGGTGGGGATCCCCGCCTCGCGGAGGACGGTCTTGGCGGATGGTTTGTCCCAGGCCAGCCGGGAGGCGCGGGCGTCGCAGCCCACGTACGGCACGTCGTAGAGGTCGAGCACCCCGCGCAGGGAGCCGTCCTCACCGGTCGCCCCGTGCAGGGCGATGAAGACCGCGTCCGGTGGATCGACCTGCAAGGTGGGCAGCAGTGTGCTCTCCGCGTCGCGTAACTCCGTCTCGACGCACACCGACCGCAGGGCGTCGCGGACCCGCCGGCCCGACCGCAGCGACACGTCACGCTCGTACGACAAGCCACCGGCCAGCACCATGACCCGCAACTCGCTCAAGGCGAGGCGGGATACGGGGGGCGACAGCGGGGAGATGCTCGTCCTCATCGGCAAGATCATGCCAAGTGCGGGCCGGGTGTGTCGGCCCCGGCCTGACGCCGGGGGTGGCCGCCCGCGCCGCCCAACTCGCCGTAGACGGCGCGCAGCTCCAGTTCCTGCTCCATCACCCCCGCCAGGCGGCGGACCCCCTCCCGGATGCGCTCCGGCGGGGTGAAGGAGAAGTTGAGCCGCATATTGCCGGCACCGCTCCCATCGGCGTAGAAGCCGGTGCCCGGCACGTAAGCCACCCGAGCGTTGATGGCCCGCGGCATCATCGCCTTCGAGTCCAGCCCGTCGGGGAGGGTCGCCCAGACGAAGAGTCCCCCTTCGGGTTCGGTCCAGGTGGTGCCGGCGGGCATCAGGTCGGCCAGCGCCGAGAGCAGCGCGTCCCGCCGCTCCCGGTAGATCTCCCGGTAGGTCTTGAGTTGCTCCCGCCAGGGCATCGTGGAGAGGTAGGTGGTGACCGCCGCCTGGGCAAAGGTGCTCGGGCAGAGGATCTGTGCCTCGCTGGCGATCACCAACTTGTCCCGTACGGCGTGGGGGGCCAGGACCCAGCCGACCCGAAGCCCGGGCGCGAAGGTCTTGGAGAAGGTGCTGAGGTAGATCACGCCGTGCCGGCGTCGGGCCCGCAGCGGCGCCGGCGCTTCCTCATCGAAGCTAAGTTGGCCGTACGGGTCGTCCTCAACCACCAGGAGGCCGGCTTGCTCGCAAATGTCGAGGATCCGCTCGCGGCGCTCCTCCGACAAGGTCACGCCAGCGGGGTTCTGGAAGTTCGGGATGGTGTAGAGGAACTTCGCCCGGCGTCCGGCCCGGGTCACGTCGGTGATCGCCTGCTCTAGGGCTTCCGGTACCAGCCCGTCGGTGTCCATCGGCACGTGGACCACCTGTGCCTGCGCAGCCTGGAAGGCGCCTAGCGCGCCGACGTAGGTCGGCCCCTCGGCCAGCACCACGTCACCGGGGTCGAGGAAGAGGCGGGCAACCAAATCGAGGGCCTGCTGCCCGCCGACCGTGACCACCACGTCCTCGGGCGAGGCCCCGCATCCCACGTCGATGCCGGAGAGGGCCATCACCTCGCAGATGGCTTCCCGAAGTTCGAGAGTCCCCTGGCCGATGCCGTACTGCAGCGCCGTGTTGCCCTGCTCGACCGCGACCCGGGCGAGCATCTCACCGACGGCGTCGAGCGGGAGGGCAGTGACGTAGGGGGAACCGCCGGCGAGTGACACGACCTCCGGTCGATTGGCGACGGCGAAGAGGGCGCGGATCTCCGACACGGTCATGCCGCGCACCCGCCGGGCATAGCGGTCGGCGTAGTCGTCGAGCGTCGTGCCGGTCATGACATCACCTCGAATTGTGGTTCGCCCGGCCGCCGACGTCGCGCTGGGATCCTTATCAGCACCTGCGGGCTGTCTGCGGATGGGGACGGCGACTTCGGCTCTACTGCTGCTCTGTCGATGGTAGTCCGCAGATTCTGGGGAGTACCCCGTCGTCCCGGTCGGTCCACATCCCGGACCGGATCGGATCGTCAAGTTGATCGTCTCTGCCGGTGTCGCCCCGGTATCGGCGTATGATCACTCGTTGGGGACTAGGAGGCGTAAAGTGGCCGTACTTCGCAGTCGTCGTACCTACCACCGATTTGGGTAGGCGCTGGTGGCGCGACGTCTGGTCAGCCTGACCCTCGACACGCTCGAGGACCTGCCCCGCTCCTGCTGGCAGTGCGTCTACTGGGAGCTCGACCCGCTCGCGGCCGACCGGGCCCGTGCCGCCGGGGACCCCGCTCTGGAGAAGGAGGCGTGGGTCTCCCAGACCCTGCTGGAGTGGGGATCGTGCGGCAAGCTGGTCTATGTTGATGGCCTGCCCGCCGGGTTCGTGATGTACGCCCCGCCGTCCTACGTGCCGCGCTCCCTCTCGTTCCCCACATCCCCGGTCTCCGCCGATGCGGTGCTGCTGATGACGGCCCGGGTGGTCGCGGCGTTCGCCGGTGGCGGGCTGGGGCGGATGCTGGTGCAGGGGGCGGCCAGGGATCTGGCCAAGCGCGGTATCAAGGCCATCGAGGTTTTCGGTGCTGCCACGACCGGCGATGTGGCGGAGAACGGCACCTCCGCCGACCTGGACGGGGAGCCGGTCGGGTGCCTGGTCCCCGCGGAATTCTTCCTCTCGGTCGGGTTTAAGACGGTACGGCCGCATCCGCGCTATCCCCGGCTACGGCTGGAGTTGCGTACCGCGTTGTCGTGGAAGTCGGACGTCGAGCACGCCCTGGAGCGGCTGCTCGGGTCGATGAGCCCGGAGCAGTTGCTGCGGCCGGTCCGTCCGGCTACCCGCTCCGTGGTCCGGTAGCCGGCGGCGGGATCCGGCGGCGGGATCCGGCGGCGGGCGACGAACCCGGCAGCGGTGCGGCGGATCAGTCCGGGAAGCCCGCCCCTGCAGCCACGATTGCCTGCAGCTCGCGTACGTCGATCGTCCCGGTCGGCACGTCCTGCTCGATCGGGAAGTACATCCGCTGCACCGCGGCGATGATCGCCTCGACGACGGTGTCCCGTTGACGCGGATCGGTGAGCCGGTCCCGGTCGGCGGGCGAGGTGAGGTAGCCGACCTCGACCCGGACCGCCGGCATCCGGGTCAGCCGCAGCAGATCCCAGGTTTTGGCGTGCGTACGGCAGTCGCGGAGCCCGGTGCGGGCGACGATCTCCCGTTGCACGAGCCCCGCCAGGTGTTCGCCGGCCGAGGAGGTCACCCCGTTGTCGGTGCCGTAGTGGTAGGTCGCGACGCCGTTGGCCTCGGGATTGGCATGCCCGTCGAGGTGTAGCGAGATGAGCAGGTCGGCGCCGAATTCGTTGGCCAACTCCGCGCGGGCCAGCTCGGGCAGTGCCGCCGCCGGCGAGGGGCCACGGGTGAGGTGGACCCGCATGCCGGCTGTGGCGAGTCGACTTTCCAGGCGGGCGGCGAGGTCGTACGCCAGCTCTGCTTCGCTCCAGCGCCGGGAATCCTCGCCGACCACCATCCCCGGGTCGTCGGGGCCGCCGTGCCCAGGGTCGATGACGATGACCTTCCCGACGAGGGTCGGGCCGGAGCGGCGCAGCGCCTCGGATTCACGCAGCCATTGTGGCCGGCCGCCGATCACCTTGCGCCCGAGCCGATGCAACGCGTTGATCGTCTGCGGGCCACAGGCGCCGTCGGGGCGGAGGCCGACCTCACGCTGGAACTGGGCCATGGCGCGGGCGGTGCGGACCCCGTAGACGCTGTCCGCCCGGCCGACGTCGTACCCCATCTCGAGGAGGCGTTCCTGCAGGGTGCGTACGTCTTCGCCGCAGAGGGGCTCGGGGACCGTGTGGTGAAGGGTGCGGGAGCCGAGCCGCCACCGTGCCGCCTCCAGCGCGCGCAACGTCTCCGCGCCGACCTCGCCGTCGCAGCTGAGGCCGCGGCTCTGCTGGAAGGCGCAGACCGCTCGTTCGGTCTCCCGGTCGAATTCGTCGCTCGACTCGTCGGCGTGCAGCAGGTCGAGGTTGACCAGGATCCCCCTGATTTCGGTCACGGCAGGGCCGCGATCACCACGTCGGATCGGACGCATGTACCGCCTCCCTCTGCGCGGGGCGTGGCTGGGCCGGGCCGGATCATGCCGGCCCGCGAGCTGCCCCCGGTCCCGTACGAGGGCCGCTCCCGGAGCGTATCGTGGCCAGGCCCCGGCCGACCTGGGGTTGACCGCAACGCCAAGGCCGTTGACCAAGGCAAAGGTGCCCCGTCCTTCCGGAGCGGGGCACCTTTGCGGGCAACGGGGCACAAACCCCGCGAAGAGAGTGGTTAGAGCGCTGATTCGATCAGCTTCACCAGGTCACCCTTGGGCCGGGCGCCGGCCACCGATTGCACCGGTACGCCGCCCTTGAAGACGGTGAGGGTCGGCACGGACATCACCCGGTAGGCCCGGGCGGTCTCCGGATTCTCGTCGATGTTGAGCTTGACGATGCTGACCTTGTCGCTCATCTCGCCGGCGATCTCTTCCAGCAGTGGCTGGATCTTACGGCAGGGTGCGCACCATTCGGCCCAGAAGTCGACCAGTACCGGCTTGTCGGACTGCAGCACGTCGCTGGTGAAACTGGCATCGGTGACCGACTTGATGGTTGCCACTTGAATCCTCCTCGGGAGCAGGCGGACGGGGGTTAGTCTTCTGTCAGGGTTGCGATGAACCGTTCCGCGTCGAGCGCGGCGGCGCAGCCGCTGCCGGCGGCGGTGACCGCCTGCCGATAGATGTGGTCGACCAGGTCGCCCGCAGCGAAGACCCCGGGCACGCTCGTCTGGGTTGTCGGCGGCCGGACCTTCACGTATCCGTTCTCGTCGAGGTCGAGTTGGTCGCGGAAGAGTTCGCTGCGGGGGTCGTGGCCGATCGCCACGAAGACGCCCGCGACGTCGAGCACCTTCACCTCACCCGTGTGGGTGTTCAGCACCCGGACGCCGGTGACCTTGCCGTCCGCGCCGAGGATCTCCTCGACGATGGTGTTCCACTCCACACGGATTTTCTCGTTGTTGAGCGCCCGCGCCGCCATGATCTTGCTGGCCCGGAATTCGTCCCGTCGGTGGATGATGGTGACGCTCTTCGCGAACCGGGTGAGGAAGGTGGCCTCTTCCATGGCGGAGTCGCCGCCACCGACGACGACGATGTCCTGGTCGCGGAAGAAGAAGCCGTCGCAGGTTGCGCAGGAGGAGACGCCGTGGCCGAGGTACTCCTGCTCGCCGGGGACGCTCAGGGGACGCCAGGCTGAGCCGGTGGCCAGGATCAGGGCCTTGGCGCGGTAGGTCGCGGTGGTTTCGCCGACATGGACGGCGTGGTACGCGGCGGAGCCCGGGATGCCGGTGTCGACCAACTCGACGCGGGTCGCGTCGTCGGTGATGAACTCGGCGCCGAACCGTTCGGCCTGCTTGCGCATCGCGTCCATCAGTTCCGGGCCCATGATCCCGTCCGGGAAACCTGGGAAGTTCTCCACGTCTGTGGTGGTCATGAGGGCCCCACCGGACTGCACACCCTCGATGACGAGTGGCTTGAGTTCGGCTCGTGCAGCATAGACCGCAGCGGTATATCCGGCGGGCCCGGAGCCGATGATGATCAGGTTGCGGACCTCATCCACGTGGACTCCCGATCTCGTCTTGTGGTCGTTATCGGCGCGGCGCACCGATGGGCGGTATGGGTGCCAAAAGGACCGGAATTCCCGGTGCTGGTATCAGCAGAACTCATCGTATGGACCCGAAATTCCCCTGGCAGGTCACCCGGTGGGACAAGTCACGCATCCGGTGACCCCTCGTGGTCACCCTACCCGTGCGCTGTGCCGGGTATCCGCACCGGACCCGCTCTTGCCGCAATCGGGGCCGGCAGCCCAGGTCCAGCGGGTAGCCGTTCCATCGATGAAGATGATGACCAGCGCCGGTGTCCGCTGGAAGGTGGCGTAGTCGACCAGATTGACGTGTACCGGGCCATGGTTGTGTTCGTCGGCGACCGCACCCAGGCAGGTGGCCAGCGCGTCGTGGTCAACGAGTCGTTCCAGACCGGGCGGGACGTCCTCCTCGCTGGGGAGCGTGCTGGCCTGCTCCCGGGCGTCGGTTGTGGCGCTGGTGGGCTCGGGGAGCGCGTTGACCGCATCGGAGAGGGTGGCTGGCGCATAGTCGGTGCCGCTGACGCTGACCTTCTCGGACAGCGGGGCGGGGAAGGCGGGGGGAGCGGACTCCGGCGCGAGTAACACGTCGGCGTGATTCTGGCCTTCTGCGGGGCCGGCGTCCGATCCGCTGTTTGCGGCGCCGGCGTCCGATCCGCTGCCGAACCAGTCGAGCTGGTTGGCGCCGAGGCCGGCGAAGGCCGCGACCGCGGCGGCGATGGTGATCGGGCCGACCCAACGTGCCTGGCGCCGGCTTCCGCCTGCCGGAGGGCGGTTCGGGCCAGCGGGAGTCGGACCGGTCGTGGTGCCGGGGCGGCGAGATTGGCCGGGTACCCGGACCGGGTCGCGGAGCGGTGGCTCCGGCGCGGCCCCGTCCGCCGCAGCGGCGAGGGCACCGGTGAGCCGGGCGGTGATATCGGGAGGCGTCGCGAGTTCCGCCGCCCCCCAGTCGGCGAGCACGTCACTCACCCGGCCGACGGCCAACGTCAGGTCCGCGTACGCCTGTTTCCAGGCCGGATACTCGGCGATCAGTTGCGCGACGACTGCCTCATCGGAGGTGCCGGCCAGCGCTCCGCCGACATAGTCGGCCAGCAGATCGTGGTCTACCTCCCGGAACTGACCCGTGGTCACTGTTCCTCCTGGTTGCCGTCGCACCCGCAGTTAGTCGGCTCCGGTTGGACGCTGGCGGCCGGTGCGGGGTTCCCCCGGGCCGGGCGCAGGTCGCCGAGGAGCGCGGCGAGTTTGGCACGGCCGCGGGAGCAGCGGCTCTTCACGGTGCCTTCAGCCACCCCGAGGATCACCGCTACCTCCGCCACCGGGTAGCCCTGCACGTCCACCAGGATCAGCGCGGCGCGCTGTTCGGGCGGGAGTGTGGCGAGCGCCTGCCGGACGACGAGGGCGGTGTCGTGGTCGAGGGTGGGGGCGGCCGGCTCGGCCCCGCCGCTCCAGCGGTCGGTGTCGGAGGGTTTCGTGCCGTCCGGCAGCGGAACGGTGGAGGTGGCCCGTTGCCGGCGGATCCGGTCGAGGCAGGCGTTGACCACGATGCGATGCAACCAGGTGGTCACCGCGGAATCACCGCGGAACCGGGCGGCGGCCCGGTGGGCGGAGAGCAGGGCGTCCTGGAGGGCGTCGGCGGCCTCCTCCCGGTCACCGAGGGTACGTAGGGCGACCGCCCACAACCGGTCGCGGTGCCGGTGGAAGAGCGTGGTGAAGGCTGTACGGTCACCGTCGACGTGGGCGCGGAGGAGTTCGTGATCCCCCAACTCCTCCGCCCGACGGCCGGATGGGTCGGCCGTGGGCCGGCTGGCAGGCTCCCCGTCGTTGCGCCCCCCGGTACCGGTCACTGCTGCACCCTAACCGAGGTGGTGACCGGTCGGTGATCAGTGACCCTCGACGATGATCTCCTGAACGCCGATCTTGTATTTGCCGGGCGCGGACTGCGGCAGTTCGGTGATCCAGACGAGGAGGTACCGGTACTGCTGGTCCGGATCGAAGTGAGAGAAAGCCATCGTGGAGCCGTCGTAGCGCTCGTACTGCTCACCGACCCGGGTGTAGGTCGTGGCGATCTCCTGGTCGCCGACCGAATTAGACGGTGCGTCGGCGGTGCCGGTGCGGAGTTCGGCGGAGGCGCCGGGGGCGGAGAAAACTACCTGGACCGAGCTGAGGTGGCGGGCTTCCTTCAGGTCGATCAGGATGCCCATTCCGCTCTTCATGTTGCCGAACTTCGGGCTGTTTTCGTAGGAGTCGGTGAACCAGCCCTGGTTCAGGTCGCCGTCGACCACGGCGCCGACGCCATCGAGTTCGTCCCGTTTTTTCGAGTCGGGGTCGATGACGCGTACCTGTTCGGCGGTGAGGGCAATCTTCTTCGGCTGCCCGGCTGGCGGGGTGCTGGCTGTTTCGCTCGGGGTGGTGACCCCCGGTGGTGCCTTCGCTCCGTCCGGCTGGTCGCTGCCGCCGCCGCTATTGCTGGCGAAGGCGCTGATGCCGAGCAGCAGGCCGGTGAGACCGACCACCACCAGGCCGGTCACACCGGCGAGGACCTTGCGTCGGGCGGCGGGTGGTTCGACCGCC
>DASULK010000061.1:0-3423 GCA_036278255.1 Micromonospora sp. | reverse complement strand
CCCTGCCCGACGGAGCCAGCGACGATCCGCCCGAGGCGGACACCGTCTACGGCGTCGGCAGCCGCAAGAACGTGATCCTGCTGCGCCGGCTGCGTGAGGACGGCGTCGCCGTCTACCCGGGGTCGGTCGCCTACCTGAAAGCCGCCGCGTCGGCCGGGCTGCGTCGGGCGGTGGTGTCGGCGAGCGCGAACTGTGCGGCCGTGGTCGCCGCCGCCGGCCTGGAGGGCCTGCTGGAGGTACGAGTGGACGGTGTTGTTGCGCGCGAGGAGGGGCTGCCCGGCAAACCCCGCCCCGACACGTTCCTGCGGGCCGCCGAACTGCTCGGCGTAGCGCCGGAGCAGGCAGCCGTCTTCGAGGATGCGCTGCCCGGCGTGGCGGCCGGACGCGCCGGCGGTTTCGGGTATGTGGTGGGGGTGGACCGGGTCGGCCAGGCTGAGGAGCTGCGGGCGAGTGGTGCCGACATCGTGGTGCGGGACCTGGCCGAACTGATGGAGGAGGCGACGACGTGATCCGGGAGCGGACCTATCCGGTCGAGCCGTGGCACGTCCGGGAGACCGGGCTCGACCTCGATGTGTTGGCCCAGTCGGAGTCGGTCTTCGCGCTGGCGAACGGGCACGTCGGGCTCCGCGGCAACCTCGACGAAGGGGAGCCGCACGGCCTGCCCGGCACCTACCTCAACTCCTTCTACGAGCTGCGGCCCCTGCCGTACGCCGAGGCCGGCTACGGGTTCCCCGAATCCGGGCAGACGGTGGTCAACGTGACCAACGGCAAGTTGATCCGGCTGCTCGTCGACGACGAACCCTTCGACGTGCGGTACGGCGAGCTGCTCTCCCATGAGCGGGTGCTGGACCTACGCGCCGGCATTCTGCGTCGCAGCCTGCAGTGGCGCTCCCCGGCGGGGCGTAGCGTCCGGGCCTGCAGCACGCGGCTGGTCTCCTTCACCCAGCGCTCCGTCGCCGCGATCCACTACGAGGTGGAGGCGGTTGACGAACCACTGCGCATCATCGTGCAGTCCGAACTGGTTGCCAATGAAGCCCTGCCCCCGCAGAGCCGCGATCCGCGGGTCGCCGCCGTGCTGGAGTCGCCGTTGGAGGCGGAGGAGCAGCTGATCCAGGACACGGGGGCGCTGCTCATCCACCGCACCAAACTCAGCGGGCTGCGGATCGGCGCGGCGATGGAGCACAAGGTCGAGGGGCCGCCCCACACGATGGTGGAGAATGAGGCCCACGAGGACTGGGCGCGTACGACGATCGCCTGCGCCCTGCAGCCGGGTGAGCGGCTGCGGATGATCAAGTTGCTGGGGTACGGCTGGTCCGGGCACCGGTCGCTGCCGGCGGTGCGTGATCAGGTGGCGGCCGCCCTGGCCGGGGCCCGGCTCTCCGGTTGGGACGGCCTGCTGAGGGACCAGCGTGAGTTCCTCGACACCTTCTGGGACGCCTCGGACGTACGGCTGGAGGGCGACCCCGAGGTGCAGCAGGCGGTGCGGTTCGCCCTGTTTCATGTGCTGCAGGCGGGGGCGCGGGCGGAGCGGCGGCCGATTACCGCCAAGGGGCTGACCGGGCCGGGATACGACGGGCACGCCTTCTGGGACACCGAGATGTTTGTGCTGCCGGTGCTGACCTACACCCAGCCGGATGCGGTTGCCGACGCACTCTACTGGCGGCACGAGACCCTCGACCTGGCGCGGGAGCGGGCCAACACCCTCGGACTGCAGGGTGCCGCCTACCCGTGGCGGACCCTCAACGGGCAGGAGTGCTCCGGCTACTGGCCGGCGGGGACGGCGGCGTTCCACGTCAGTGCCGGCATTGCCGAGGCGGTACGCCGGTACGTGCAGGCCACCGGTGATGTGACATTCGAGCGCCAGGTGGGGCTGGAGCTGCTGGTGGAGACCGCCCGGTTGTGGCGTTCGCTGGGCCACCACGACCGGTACGGCAAGTTCCACATCGACGGCGTCACCGGTCCCGACGAGTACACGGCGATCAAGAACGACAACGTCTACACCAACCTGATCGCCCAGCGGAACCTGGCGGTGGCGGCCGATGTCGCCACCCGGCACTCCGAACGGGCCGCGGAGATCGGGGTCGACGAGGAGGAGATCGCCGCCTGGCGGGTGGCGGCCCGCGCCATGCACATCCCGTACGACGCTGAGCTGGGGGTGCATCCGCAGGTGGAGGGCTTCACCCGGCTGCAGGAGTGGAACTTCGCCGCCACGCCCGAGGACCGCTATCCGCTGCTGCTCCACTACCCCTACTTTGACCTCTATCGGCGCCAGGTGGTGAAGCAGCCGGATCTGGTGCTGGGGATGCACTGGCGGGGGGACGCCTTCACGCTGGAGGAGAAGATCCGTAACTTCCACTACTACGAGCGGCGTACGGTGCGGGACTCCTCCCTCTCCGCCTGCACCCAGGCGGTGTTGGCCGCCGAGGTCGGGCATCTGGAGCTGGCCCACGACTATCTGGGTGAGGCCGCGTTGATGGACCTGCACGACCTCAACCAGAACACCCGGGACGGGGTTCATGTCGCCTCGCTCGCCGGCGCCTGGCTCGCCTTGGTGGCGGGTCTGGGCGGCATGCGGGACCATGATCCGGTTCTGTCGTTCGCGCCGCGGCTGCCGACCCGGATCAGCCGGCTGGAGTTCTCGTTGATGTGGCACGAGCGGCGGTTGCGGGTCGATGTCCGGCCGGAGGAGGTGACCTACTCGTTACGGGACGGGGATGTCACGACGGCGGTGGAGCTACGGCATCACGGCGAGACGATCCGGGTGGCGCTCGAAACACCGGTCACCCGCCCGATTCCGCCCGCCCCGCCGGCCGGCCCTCCGCCGCATCAGCCGCCCGGTCGGGCGCCGATCCGGCGGGTGGCAGAGTCCGGTTAGCGGCCCGGACCATCGCGGGGGCAGCGGTCCGACGACGTGGTCAACCTGGCCCGGCCGGCACGGCGGCGGGCCGCGCCTAGATGATCGACAGGTGTACGTGGTTGGTGTGGTCGGTGTTCGGGTCGCCGTAGGCGCGGCTGTACGATTTCCAGCCGGTGCTGGGTAGCCAGACCTGTCGGTACCAGATGACGTAGAGGACGCCGAGCTGGTCGGCATTGCGGACCAGGTAGGCGGCGAGATTGTTACCGTAGAGCCGCGCCTCGCCGGTGGCGGCCCCGCCGAAGCCACGGTGCTGCGGGGAGAAGTCGCAGGCCCGCCCCTTGGGGTGCTCGTACGGGCCGCCGGGGCGGTAGCAGGAGACGTGCCGGGTGAACCCGGCCCGCTGGGTCTCCTTGAGCGCGTGCAGAGTGCGCGGGGTGAGGCAGCCGCTCGTGGTGGGATCCTTCTGGCTGCAGGACTGCTGCGGCCAGGAACCATCGCGGTTACGGGGGGCGGGTTTGGCTACCGGTGAGGTGGCGCTGACGAAACCTCCGGTCGACTCGCCGCCC
>DASULK010000060.1:0-54103 GCA_036278255.1 Micromonospora sp. | reverse complement strand
CGGATCAATGCCGCTTTCCAGTTCGGCCGGGGCGGCAAGGGCGGCACGCAACTCCTCTCGGCGACGCTGACGCAGCTCACCGGGATCCGCTTCGACGGCGCGGTGATCATCAATTTCGCCGGATTCCGCAAGGTGATCGACTTGATCGGGGGGGTTGATGTGTGCCTCGACACCGAGGTTCGCTCGATCCACACCGGCAACGTCTTTCAGGCCGGCTGCCAGGAACTGGACGGGTCAGAGGCGCTCGACCTTGCCCGGCAACGCTACGACCTGCCCGGCGGCGACTTCGACCGGCAACACCACCAGCAGAAACTGATCCGTGCGGTGATGGAACAGGTCCATGACACCAAGCTGTTGACCAATCCGCTCAAGGCCGACCAGATCATCCGGGGGATCGGTTCCGCCCTGACCGTGGATTCCAACGGGATCCCCACCGAGGATCTCGTCTTCGCGCTGCGCGACGTGGGTCCCGCGACCCTTTCCGGTGTACGGGTGCCGGCCTACCCGCAGATAATCGATGACAACTCCTACACGGTGCTCGACGAGGAGGCGGAGGGGCTGTTCCGGTCGCTCCGTGACGCGAAAGTGGGGGGCTGGATCAAGACCCATCCGGAGTGGGTGAACGAACTCTAGTCGCGAGGGGGCCGGGGTGGCGGCCCGGTGGGTCGGCCCCTAGTCTGGAGAGGTGTTCGGAAGCCAGGTTCCCTCCGTCACCGTGCCTAAGATTCCCGAAGGCGCCTACCTGCTGGACGTTCGGGAGGTGGACGAGTGGGTCGCGGGGCATGCGCCCGGTGCCCATCACCTGCCGATGACGGAGCTGCCGGCCCGCCTCGACGAGGTACCCACCGAGGGCGAGGTCGTGGTGGTGTGCCGGGTGGGTGGACGTTCCGGGCAGGTTGTCTCCTACCTGCTGAATCGGGGTTGGGACAACGTCCACAATCTGGTCGGCGGGATGGCGGAGTGGGCCGCGGCCGGCCGCCCCCTGATCAGTGATGACGGGCAGCAGGCCCGAGTGATCTGACATGGCCGCGTCGATCCGATGGGCGGGCCCACCCCCGTTGGTCTTCGCCCACCGGGGCTCCTCCAGCCTGATGCCGGAGCACACGCTGGCCGCCTATCAGCAGGCGTTGCGGGAAGGCGCCGACGGCCTCGAATGCGACGTACGGCTCACCCGGGACGGGCATCTGGTCTGTGTGCACGACCGCCGGCTCGACCGGACCAGCAACGGTCGGGGCCGGGTCAGTGCCCGTACCCTCGCCGAGTTGGAGCAGTTGGATTTCGGCTCCTGGCACGGCGGCGCGGCGGACAACGCGTTGACCGATGTGCCCGCCGATCCGGACCGCACCCGTCTGCTGACCCTCGACCGGCTGCTGCACGAGGTCCGTGCGGCGGGCCGACCGATTGAGCTGCTGATCGAGACGAAACACCCGAGCCGGTACGGCGGGGATGTCGAGCGCCGCCTGGTGGAGTTGCTGCACCGGCACGGCCTGGGTGATCCACGTCCGGACGATCCGGTACGGGTCAAGGTGATGTCCTTCTCACCGCTGGCGGTGCGCCGGGTGCGGGAGCTGGCCCCGCGACTGCCGACGGTGCTTCTGTTGGAGCTTCTGCCGCGCGGGCTGCGGCTGGGCCGGCTGCCCTTCGGTGCCCGTATTGCGGGTCCGGGCATCCATCTGGTGCGTGCCCGTCCGCAGCTTGTTCCGGCACTCCGTGCCGCCGGCAACCAGGTCTTCGTCTGGACGGTCAACGAGCCGCACGACCTCGACCTGGTCCTCGACTGCGGTGTCGATGGCATCATCACCGACCGGCCCGGGCTGGTGTTGAAGCGTCTGGGCCGCTGACCGGCGGTTGCCGGCGCCTGGAGCGGGCGGCTGCCCCAAGGGAGCTGTCCTGTGGCGGGTGCATGCTGCCTGCGGGGTTGCGCCGGCTGCGGAAACCGGCAGACTCGGTTGATGCTGCAGGGACCTGATTACCCCGCTCTCATCGCCGGGCAGACCCTGATCATCGAGATGGTCAACTCGGGTGACACCGGCCTGCCGGTCCTCAACCAACTGTTGGGGCTCGCTCAGGATGCGCTGCGGGCGGCCGGGATGTCCTTCGCGGAGTATGGTCCCACCGGCGGTCGGGTCATCGCCGCCACCGGCGCCGCTCAGTGGGCGATCGGCCGACCGGTCCCCATGGACGATCCGGAGACCGTCCGGCTCCTGGCCGGTCTGCGCACCAAGGATCTCCGCACGGAGCTGCTCACCGGAAAACTGGCTGACAAACTCCGGGGGCGCGGCCTGGGGCGGACGCTGGTCGCCCGGGCCGAGGTCGGCGGGATCGTGGTCGGTACCCTGCACGCCCACTACCCCGTCACCACGAGGCAGTGCCACCCGGAACATCACGCCGTCATGGCCTACCTCGCCTCCTATGTGACCCACCTCTATGTGGATCAGGCTGGGTTGCCGATCCACGGCGACGGGCCGGCGGTCACGACGCTCGCCGACGGGGTGGCGATCACCGATGGGGATGGGTTGGTCCGGCTCTGGAACCGGGCCGCGGAGCGGATCACCGGCCAGAGCGCGACCCGGCTACTCAACCAGCCGCTCCCCTTCCCGGCGCCACCGCCGGGCAAAGTTGTCGACGAGCGGCTGCCGGACGGGCGCTGGCTGCGGATCGCGGCCGGTGCACTCCCCGGCACCCCGGACGCCCGCATGATCACCTTCACCGATGTCACCGATCAGCATCGGCATGACGACGACCGGGATCTTTTCGTCGCGGTGACCAGCCACGAGCTCCGCACGCCGGTCACCGTGATCAAGGGCTACGCCGACACTCTGCACAGCCACTGGGAGTCACTCACCGAGGATGAGCGGCGGCGGGCGGCGCGGGTGATCGGCCAGCGTGCGAACGATCTCGCCCGGCTGGTGGAGCGGCTGCTCTCCACGGCCAACGAGCTGGGCTGCGTCGGCGGGTCGCCGGCCGTACTGTTCGATCTTGTGGATGCGCTCCGGTCAGCGGTGGCCGACCTGCCCGCGAACCTCCGCGACCGGCTGACGGTCGATCTCCCGATCGGGTTGCCGAAGGCGCTCGGGAATCGGGCCAGCGTGGCCACCGTGCTGACCGAGCTGGTCACGAATGCGCAAAAATATTCGGCCTCAGACGCACCGGTGCTGCTCACCGCCTTCGCCGACGAGCTCACGGTGGTGTTCCGCGTCGTCGACCACGGCATCGGGATCCGCCCGGAGCACGTCGAGCGGGCGTTCGACCGGTTCTGGCAGGGCGAGGCAGACGATCTGCGGCGCTACTCCGGGGTCGGTCTTGGCCTCTACCTGGTACGGAAGATTATCGAACGGCAAAACGGGTGGATTTCGCTCCGTCCACATGAAAAGGGCGGTACGGTCGCAGAAGTTCGCCTGCCCCGAGGGTGACCGTCTCGAGTGGAAAGAGAAGCGCCCATGCCGGCTGTGGTGACCGAACGTACCTGGTCTGTGCTGGTGTCCCACTCTGCGTTGGGGGCTCGGGCGGCCCGGCATCGTCTCGCCGATGAACTCGCCGACGTGGTCCGCCCGGCGTTGCTCGCCGACGTCGTCGCGGTGTTGGCCGAGTTGGTCGGCAACGCGGTACGGCACGCAGACCCGCTTCCTGGCGACGTCGTCCGGGTGGCCTGGCGGGTGCGCGGCGAGGTGGAGGCCGACGCGGTTGAGGTCCGGGTGACCGATGGTGGTTCGGCAGCCGTGCCGCGGGTCCGGACGGTGGGGCCGGATTCGATCGGCGGCCGGGGGTTGAGCATCGTGGCCGCGTTGTCCCGGCGATGGGGTGTGGAGCGGGGCAGCCGGGGGCAGAGCGTCTGGGCCGAGGTCTGCCGACCCGGGTGACGGGGGTTGGCCGACCGGGTGACGGGGGTGGCGGGGCCATCCCCCCGGAGCTCTAAGCTGTCTTGTCGTGAGCAAGCGTCGCAGAAACGCCCGGTCGTCCACTAAGGCTTCCCGTCAGAAGGTGCAGGACATTTTCGTACCGCGCCCGTTTGAGGGGCTCGCCGACGAGCCGGAATGGGTGGCTCTGCGGGAGCTGGTCCCGGCGGCCTCGGTCGAACTGAAGCTCGTTCCGGAGCTGGTGGAGCGCTTCGGTGACCGCCCGGTGATGTTGGCCACCGTGCTGCCGATGGCCTGGCCCGCGCTGACGAAGCCGGATGGTCGAATCTTCATCGGGCTGCAGCGGCACGTACAGTCCGGCGATGTCTCTCGCGACCTTGCGGTGGCCATCCTGAACGCGCTGGAGGCCCCGCCGGGCGGTCCGGTGCCGGTGCCCGCCCTGCCGGGTGAAGGCCCCCGGCTGCAGGACATCCTGGTGCATGAGGCGCTCGATGTCACGGTCCGGGACGGGTTCGACTTCTGGCTGGATGACGAGGCGAGCACTGATCCGGAGGTGACGGCCTCACTGAACCGGGCCAACGCTTCGATCTATCCGACGGTCCGGCTGGCCGCGGCGCCGGCCGCGTACTGGTGCCGGGTGCCGGGGCGGGGGCACGTGCGCTGGGTGCTGCCCGATGATGAGGATGTCGCGCTGGACGCGCTGGCCCGGTTGGGCAGCGCCAGCGAGCTGCGGCTCGGCGAGGAGACGAAGTTCGCGGGGATGTTCCGGGCCCACGGTCTGCTGGTGCCGGTCTGGGATGTGCCGGAAGAGCCGGAGGCGGCGGTGTGGGAGGCGCCTCTGGCCGAGTTCGCCAAGCGGTATGCGGAGGCGCTGGGTGACTCGACGCCGCTGGACGCCGCAGCCCGGCGCGCTAAGCAGGGGCTGCTGGGCCGGCAGTTGACGTTGCGCTGAGCGTGCGGCCGACGGGCAGGTTCGGCGCCGCGGTATCAGCCCGGCTCCCGGATCAGGGGGCAGCAGAGCGCACGGGGGCCGCCCCGGCCGGCGAGAAGTTCGGATCCGGGGACCGTGATCACCTCGATTCCGGCCCGTTCCAACCGGACGTTGGTCTCGCCGTTGCGTTCGTAGACGACGCAGCGCTGCGGCGCGATCGCGAGGACGTTGTTCCCGCCTTCCCACCGCTCCCGCTCGGCGCCGATCGGCTCCAGGCCGGTGTCGATGACCCGCAGGGCGTCGATGTCCATCGCGTCGGCGGCGGCGTCGAGGAATGGGGCCGGCCCGTCCACCTGCGGTTCCCCGTCGGAGCCGGCGATGACGGTGTAGGCGGCCAGCGAGTCGGCCAGATGCGGATACATCAGCACCGCGTCGGCGTCGACCATGGCGCAGAGGGTGTCGAGGTGCAGTGCGGGTTCGGCCGGGACCGGCACCGCCAGGATGGTGTGGGCCAGGTCGGCGGCGAAGACGCGGCGGGCCAGCCGCTCGATGCCGGCCGCTGTGGTCCGCTCGCCGACCCCGACCGCCAGGACGCCGGCCGCCAGCAGCAGGACGTCGCCCCCCTCGATCTGCTCGAAAGACGGCTCGTAGAGCAGTTCGGTCCCGACGAATCGGGGATGGTGACGGTAGATGGTGCTGATGAGGTGGGGTTCCCGCTGCCGGACCGGGAACCGGCAGCTCAGCACTGCGGCCCGATCACGGATCCAGACCGACGGGTCGCGGGTGTAGAGCAGGTTGGGCAGCGGGTCGATGATGAAGTCGTCGCGTTGCATCAGCCGGTGGACCAGACCGCCGGGCCGGTCCCCGCCGATTCGGAGCTCCTCGTGGGTCAGGCCGGCGATGAGGACGTCGGTCAGGCCGGCCGGGTCGAGGTATGCCAGATGGTCGGAGACCCGCCGTCGGAGGGTGTCGCCCAGTTTCGGGTCGGAGAGGACATTGTCGAGCATCTCGTCGCGGGCCTCGGTGACGGCGAGGGTCTCGGTCAGCAGCTCTCCGATGTAGAGCACTTCGACTTCGTTGTCGCGGAGCACCGAGGCGAAGGCGTCATGTTCCTCCTGCGCCCGGGTGAGCCAGGGGATCGCGTCGAAGAGCAGCGGGTGGCGATTCCGCGGGGTCAGCCGGGCAAGTTCCGGGCCGGGCCGGTGCAGGAGTGCCGTGCTGAGCCGGTCAACCTCACTGTCGACATGGTGGGGCACGACCGAAGCGTAGGCTAGGTCGAGTTCGGGTTTTGGAGGAATGAGGCGGACATGAATGTGGCATTCATCCTCACTCACTCCGTTTCCGCGGCAGGCTTCACCGCAGCTCTAGCCACCTAGGGTAGCGGGACGGTAACTTGAGGGAACCCTTCGTTGGAGGTCGCGTTGCCTGTCTTCCCTACGCACGGTGCCGTACCGGCCCAACGAGCTCTGCCCCCCGCGAACGCAGCTGACTCCCCCACCTCACCGCCCCTGCTGGAGGAAGGGCGCCCGAACCTGTTGGATCGGGCGCGCCGCCGCTGGTCCGACCGGGATGCCCGCCGAGTGGAGGCCGCGGGCGCGCGCGCGCTACACCGCCTGGACCAGCTGGGCTCGTCCTGGCATGTCGTCGACTGGCCCCGCATGGAGCTGCCCGGGATCGGCCTCCTCGACCTGGAACGGGGCACCCGCAGCGAGCGGGCTGGCTTCCTCGCCATCGGACCCGGCGGATTGTTCGCGGTCACCGTCGCCGATCACGGCCGGGCCCGCGTCCTGATCGCCGGAGATGTGGTGCAGATCAACGGCAAACGGCCGGCGTACGTCGTCGAGGCGCGCCGCGACGCCAAGCGTGCCAGCAAGGCGATCTCCGCAGCGGTCGGCCTCTCCGTGCCCGTCACGCCGGTGCTGACCTTCGTCGGCTCCGGCATGATCAGCGTGTACGGCCTGCCACAGGGGTGCCTGGTCACGCCCCACCAGGATCTGGGCCACCTGCTGGCGGCGGGCGGCAACCGGATCAGCGCCGAGACGGCGGAGAAGTTGTCCGTGGTGGCACGGACGCCCTCGACCTGGCAGAACGCTCCGTACCGGTCGGCGGCCGACTACCGGTGGTACGAAGAGGGCCGAACGACCACTGACAAGCGCCCGAACCGACGGTAGCGTGACTATCCGGCGCTACCCGCACAAATACCTTTTGGCGCCCCACAAGCCCGCAGGCGGCTTGACCGGCTCGACCTGGGCGGCCGGGGTTCTTGTGCGGGAGCCAGCGCCGACCCGGCAGGGTGGTCAGCCCGGTGAAGCATGGAGGGGAGGCCGCATTGGCGCATGTTGAACTCTCAATCTCGGACCCTCTGGTCCCCCGTCAGCGCCCACCTGCCCCGCAGCCACCCCCGACCGCTGACGGCTTCCGCAACTGGGTCACCACCGTCTCCGGCGCCCTGGAGCCCTGCCTGGTGATCAACGCGGCAGCGGTCATCGCCGCAGCTTCCGTCTCCTGTTGCCATCTGCTCGGTCTAGACCTGCCCACGAGTGTGGTCGGTCGGCCGCTGCTCGACGGCGGACTCCGCCTCGTCGACTTCACCGCAGCCCGCGGGGAGCTGACCCCGGCCGAGATCGAAAAGATCCCTCCCCTGCTCGCTCTCACGTCAGGTCGCCTGGCGCGCGGACTGCTACGGGTGCAGACCGGCATCGACGGCGAAACCGACGCGACGGTCGACGCGATCGCCACCCCGCTGCTGCTCGGCGGCGAGGTCGCCGGCTCCCTCACCTTCTTCGCCGAGGTCTGACCGGTGCTCCGCGCCGCCCTGATCCGGTCCAGCCTGCTCGCCACCAGCTTCCTGCTCGTCGGCTGCGGACTCCCACCGGAACTCGCCGACCCGCCCCCGGCCACCGTGCGTCCCTCGCCCCCGTCCCCGAGCCAGAGCCCGGCGATACCCACCCCCGAACCGCCGGTGCTCACCACACCACCGGAGACCACCCTGACGTTCAGCGAGTTGACCGCGGAGGACTGCCAGGGGAGGCCGACCGCCCGGCAGGTGATCGACCTGCTGCGCCGCAACAGGCTGCTTCCCCAGAACGTGACGGTGACCGTCGACAGCTCACCCGTCTGCGCCGGCAACTGGCATTACACCGTGGTGCAGGTGCCCGGCCACGAACCGCTCCAGGTGGTATCCGAGGGGGCTCCCGCCACACTGAGGCTGGTCACCGCCGGCACCGATGTCTGCAGCATCCAGGTCCGTGCCGCTGCTCCTCCCGGCATCCGCAGCCTCGTCTGCTGAGCGTTGGTCGGCTCTGCGTTCACCGACTCACCGGACCGCGGCGCCGATGCGTACGCTGGGTGTCATGCCGGGCACACCACCGACACGCTTCGTCTACCTCGGCCCTGAGGGCACCTTCGCCGAGCAGGCGCTGGGCACCGTTCCGGCCGC
This sequence comes from Micromonospora sp., assembly GCA_036278255.1. GTDB lineage: Bacteria > Actinomycetota > Actinomycetes > Mycobacteriales > Micromonosporaceae > DASULK01. The sequence goes on along the minus strand of DASULK010000060.1, from coordinate 45,876 downwards.
CGAGCGCGGCCAGCGTACGCCGGCCCGCAGCGTCGCAGAGGCGCTGGACGCCGTACGGGCCGGTGAGGCGGATGCCGCCCTCGTGCCGTTGGAGAACTCGATCGGGGGAGCGGTCGGGGTGACCCTCGACGAACTGGCCGAGGGCTCGCCCCTGGTGATCACCCGGGAGGTCGTCCTGCCGGTGGAGTTCGTGCTGGCCGGGCGCCACGGCACGGTCCTGGAGGAGGTACGGACGGTCGCCGCCCACCCGCAGGCCTCGACGCAGTGCCGGGGCTGGCTGCGGGACCACCTGCCGGACGCGGCCGTGGTCGATGTGCTCTCCAACGGGGCCGCCGCGGAGGGTGCGGCCGAGGGGCGGTACGACGCCGCCATCTGCGCCCCGATCGGCGCCGCGCGGCACCGGCTGACCATTCTCGCTGACAAGATCGCCGACCACGGGAATGCGGTCACCCGCTTCGCCCTGGTCTCCCGCCCCGGCCCGCCCCCACCGCCGACTGGCGACGACGTGACCTCGCTGGCCGTCTACATCGCCCATGACCGGGTCGGCGCGCTGCTCTCCGTCCTGATGGAGCTCGCCGTGCGGGGGGTGAACCTCACCCGCATCGAGTCCCGCCCCACCGGTGAGGCGCTGGGCCGCTACGCCTTCTTCCTCGACTGCACCGGGCACGTCGCCGACATCCGGCTGGGGGAAGCCCTGCAAGGGCTGCGCCGCGTCACCGCGGATGTCCGTTTCCTCGGTTCGTACCCGCGGCACCGCTGGTCGCAGGCGGGGAGGCAACCGGTCCCCCCACCCCCCGGTCTCTCCGATGCCGACTACACCGACGCCGCCGCCTGGCTGGCACGGCTGCGGGCCGACGAAATCTCCTGAACCGGCTGTTGCGGATGGCCGGTCAACCGGTTACCCCCAGCCCAGCTCGTGCAGGCGTTCGTCGTCGATACCGAAGTGGTGGGCGATCTCGTGGACGATGGTGATCGCCACCTCCTCGACCACTTCGTCCTCGCTCCCGCACATCCGCAGGATGGGGTTGCGGAAGATCAGGATCCGGTCGGGCAGGACCCCCGAGTAGTCCCAGCCCCGGCTGGTCAGGGCGTGGCCCTCGTAGAGGCCGAGCAGCTCCGGCTCGCCTTCGGGTGAATCATCCTCGACGAGGATGACCACATTGTCCATCAGGGCGAGCAGCTCTTCCGGCACCTCGTCGAGCGCTTCGGCGACCAGCTCCTCGAAGCGTTCACGACTCATCTCCACCGGCACGCTCCCCATTCTGCCGGAGCGGGCCGGAGCCGGCTGGAGAGCGGTGATCAGGCGAGCCGGGCGGTGGCGGTGACTTCGGTGCCGGGCGAGAGGAGTCGGGAGATCGGGCAGTTCTTCTTCGCGTTGTCGACGAACTTCATAAAATCGGCCTCGTTGATGCCGGGTACCTGCGCCACCGTCTCCAGTTCGATGCGGGTGACGGTCGGGCCCGCGTCGGTCTTATCGAGGTGCACGCGCGAGTTCGTGTCGACGGAGGTTGACGGGCTGCCGGCATCCGCCAGCAGCTTGGCGAGGAACATCGAGAAACACCCGGCAAGGGAGGCACCGACCAACTCCTCGGGGTTGGTGCCCTCGCCCTCTTCAAAACGCGACTTGGCCGAGTAGTTCCCGCTGTATCCGCCCTTGTCGGTGCGGAGCGTCCCGGAACCGTCGGTGAAATTTCCCAGCCATTGGGCGCTTGCATTGCGGATCGGCATGAAAACGACGCTAACCCAAACTCGTTCCAGCCATGGGACGATCCGGCGAACCCCTTCCGTCCGGCGATGGGGCAACGGGCCGCCACGACGGGTGCCATGATGCGTCCCAGGCGCGAGGGAAGGCGTGATATGACCCAGGATCAATCGGCTCACCCACAGCAGCAGACCGCGGTCATCGCCTGGGACGGCAGTGAGGTGCTGCGCGGCGGCTGGCCACGACTCTTCGGTGGCCTACGGCGGCAGCGATGGGTGGTCCCGGGCATGGCCCTTCTCGGCGCAGTTGCGCTCTTCGCCTCCCTCGTCGCGGAATGGCAGATCACCCGGTGGGGGCCCCGGAGCGCGTTCCGGATCACGCCCGATGAGACCGGAGAGGTCGGTGTCGGCATCGCCTGGGTCAACGGCTGGTCGGCGCCCTATCTGATGGGGCTCTTCGCGGTCGCCTCCTGCCTGGCGCTGGTGCTCTTCGGTCCGCGGCCCGCACGCGAGTACCTGCGGATAGCGGGCATCGCGGTGTGCGGTCTGCTCCTCGCGGTGCTGGTCGCCATCACCATCGACCTGAAAAGATCCACCGCCCTCTTCGGCGGCATGTACTCCGCCCCCATCCACGAGCACCTCGAGGTGAGTCACGGCCCCGGCCTCGTGGCCGCCTTCGCCGGGGTGGTCTGCGTCGCCCTGGCGCTGCTGCTCGCCGGCCGGCCCGCGCCGGCTCCGGCCTCGGGCAGCAGCCGGCCGGAGCCGGCGGCTGCGGACCGGGAAGCCGCGACGGCAGAGGACGACTGGTCCTGGCGGCGCCCCGGCAGGGTGTCGGCCGAGCTGCCGGAGCATCAACCGTTCGACCTGGCAGTCGGTCCGACGGCCCCCTTCGTCCCGTTGGACGAAGAGGACCGCCGCTGAGTGCGCGCTGTCCCGTGCCGCGGTCCCGGCCCCTGATATCGATGTGAGCCGCGTCAGGTCGGACGGTAGGCTCGTTTCCCGTGATTGACCTGCGCCTGTTCCGCGACGATCCCGACGCTATCCGTGCCAGCCAGCGGGCCCGCCGCGAGTCCGAGTCGGGCGTCGACGACGTGCTCCGCGCCGACGAGCAGTGGCGGGCCGCGGTGCAACGGTTCGAGGCGCTGCGGGCCGAGCAGAAGCAGCTCGGCCGGCAGGTGCCGAAGGCCACCGGGGACGAGAAGACCGCGCTGCTGCAGCGCACCCGGGAGCTGTCGGGCGAGGTGAAAGCGGCCGAAGCCGAGGCCACCCAGGCTGAGCAGGCGCTGCGCCGGGCGCAGTTCGCCATCCCCAACCTCGTCGAGGAGGGGGCACCCCCGGGCGGAGAAGAAGACTTCGTCGTGCTGCGGGAGGTGCGCCCCGCCGGCTGCGAGACGCTGCTGGGCTCGCCGGAGCAGCCGACCGACTGGCCGCTCCGCGACCACCTGGAGTTGGGCCAGGCGCTCGGCGCGATCGACGTCGAACGGGGCGCAAAGGTATCCGGCAGCCGCTTCTACTTCCTAACCGGAGTGGGGGCGCTGCTTCAGCTCGCCATGCTGCAGTTGGCGATGGCCCAGGCGGTGGAGTACGGCTTCATCCCCGCGATCCCGCCGGTGCTGGTCAAACCCGAAGCCATGGAGGGCACCGGTTTCCTCGGCGCTCACGCCAGCGAGGTCTACCGGCTCGAAGCCGACGACCTCTTCCTGGTCGGCACCTCGGAGGTGCCGCTGGCCGCCTATCACAGCAACGAGATCCTGACGCTGGGCGAGGAGCCGCTCCGCTACGCCGGCTGGTCGTCGTGCTTCCGCCGGGAGGCCGGGTCGTACGGCCAGGATGTGCGCGGCATCCTCCGCGTGCACCAATTCGACAAGATCGAGATGTTCTCCTACTGCCGGCCGGAGCAGGCGCTGGCCGAGCACCAGCGGCTGCTCGCCTGGGAGGAGGAGATGCTAGCGAAGGTCGAGGTGCCGTACCGGGTGATCGACGTGGCCGCGGGGGACCTGGGCACCAGCGCGGCCCGCAAGTACGACTGCGAGGCGTGGGTGCCGTCCCAGGGCCGCTACCGCGAGGTGACCTCGACATCGAACTGCACCACCTTCCAGGCCCGGCGGCTCAACATCCGCTACCGGGACGAGGAGGGCAAGACGCAGATCGCCGCCACCCTCAACGGCACGCTGGCCACCACCCGGTGGATCATTCCGATCCTGGAGAACCACCAGCAGCCCGACGGTTCGGTGCGGGTGCCCGCGGCGCTGCGGCCCTATCTCGGCGGGCGGGACGTACTGAAACCTCTCTGACCTGCATATTCATCCAGAATTCGTGGCTGGGTCGCAGCAAGTGGGATACGGTTGCTGACCCGCCTTCTCCGGCGACCCCTGATCCGCCGGTTCGGCGGGGAGGGTCGTCTGACATTCCCGACAGCCCGGGAGGTGAGGAGGAAGCATGCCACGACCTGGACTACCCAAACTGGTCGCCACCGACCTGGACGGCACCCTGGTCCGCAGTGACAGCACCGTCTCCGCCTACACCCACAGCGTTCTTGGCCGGGTGCGGGCCACCGGCATCCCGATCGTCGCAGCCACCGGGCGCGGCCCGCGGCTGACCGAACTGATCCGGAACGATATCCGCAACGCGGACTTCCTGGTGATGGCGGGCGGGGGCCGGGTGGTGGACCAGAGCGACCCGACCGGCCCGGTGGTGCTGCATGACGCGCGCCTCTCCTGTGAGGCGTTGGCCAAGGTTCTGGCCGTGCTGGAGGCCGAGGTCGGACCGATGACCATGATGGTCGAGGCGATGGACGGCCACGACGAACCGCTCTGGGGCGACTTGGACCCGCTGTGGCCCTATCCCGAGCGGGTACAGTTCCGCAGCCGCACCGAGTGCCTCACCGTCGACGTGATCAAAGCCTTCGCGCGGACCCCGCGCCACGACGTGGATGATCTGCTCGACACCGCCCGCCGGGTCGTTCCTCCCGCGTTGGCCACGGTCACCCAGGCCGGTCTCGGTTTCATCGAGATCGGCCCACCCGGGACGGACAAGGCGTCCGGCCTCACCGTGGTGGCGCAGGCGCTCGGCGTGGACCCCGCCGACGTGCTGGTCTTCGGTGACATGCCCAACGACCTGCCGATGTTCGAATGGGCCGGCTGGGGGCGGGTCGCCGTCTCCAACGCCCACCCCACCGTCCGGGCGGTGGCCGACGTGGTCGCCCCACGCAACGACGACGACGGGGTGGCGGTGTACCTCGACGAACTTCTGGCGCGCTGATGGGACCACAGCCACGCCTGATTGCCACAGATCTCGACGGGACGTTGCTCCGCGGCGACAATTCGGTCAGCCCGCGGACAGCGGCGGTGCTCGCCCGGTTGTCCGCCGAGGGGCGGCAGGTGGTGCTCGCCACCGGCCGTCCCATCCGCTGGATGCAGCAGGTCTACGACCAGCTGCAGGAACCCGTCCCCGCCATCTGCGCCAACGGGGCGGTGATCTACGACCCGGTCAGGGACGAGGTGCTGCGCGCCGACCCGCTCTCCCCGGATCTGCTCGCCCAGGTGGCCCGACGGCTGCGGGCGGCGGTGCCGGGGGTGAGCTTCGCGGTGGAGGTCGTCGACGGCCGCGAGATGCGCCACGAGATCGGCTATCCGGTGCATCGGTGGGATGAGCAGGTCCGGATGGTCGACGCCCCCGAGGAGCTGTTATCGGCACCGGCGGTCAAGCTGCTCGCCCGGGTCGACAGCCAGGACCCGGACGTCTTCGTCAAGGTCGTCTCCGGAGCGCTGCAGGGGCTGGCCGAGGCGACCCACTCCTCGTACTCCGGGCTGGTCGAGATCTCCGCCGCCGGGGTGACCAAGGCGGCGGGCCTGGCCTGGTTCTGCGCCCGGCACGGGCTGACGCCCGAAGAGGCCGTCGTCTTCGGTGACATGCCGAACGACCTGCCGATGTTGACCTGGGCCGGGCATGCGGTCGCGATGGCGAACGGACACCCGGCGGTGCGCCAGGTCGCCGATGCGGTGACCCATTCCAACGAAGAGGACGGGGTCGCCGCCTACCTAGAGAAGCTTTTCCCGGCCTCCCCGGCCACCGACTAGAGGTACTGGCCGGGGTGGGCGTCGCCGGTCGGCGGCTGCCCCCCGGGCGGCATGCCGGGGATCATGCCGCTCACCCCGCCACCCCCCACGGGGAGGGCCTGGCGCCCGCCGGAACGCATCTGCTCCAACTGCATCCGGGCGGCCATCTGCTGGGCCACAAGCGCGGCCTGGATGCCGTGGAAGAGACCTTCCAGCCAGCCGACCAGCTGGGCCTGGGCGATCCGCAGCTCAGCTTCGCTCGGCGTGGCGTCCTCGCCGAAGGGCAGCGACAGCCGCTCCAGCTCTTCCTGCAGCTCCGGGGCGAGTCCGTCCTCCAGTTCGGTGATCGATCGCTGGTGGATCTCGCGTAGCCGGTGCCGGCTGGCCTCGTCGAGGGGTGCCGCCTTCACCTCTTCCAGCAACTGTTTGATCATCGTGCCGATCCGCATAACCTTCGCGGGCTGCTCGATGAGGCGGGTGGGGTCCTCGTCGCCGGATTCGGCGTCGGTCTGCACCGTGCCGACGGGACGGCCGTCGGGGCCCACCACCACCACCGTGCCGGGGCCGGTGCCGTCGCGGTCGGGTTGCTGCTTCTCTTCGGAGATCTGCGGGTCGTCGGTCATAGATCTATCTTTCCTCAATCGCGACGCTGATCGCTCGAGGGGCCGTATCCGGTGGTGATGCCGCCCGCCCGTCTTGGCGGCGGCCCGGTCACGAGATAGCGTCCCGCCCATGCCCGCCGACCCCCGTGCTGTGCTCAGCCGTCCCGCCCCCGCTCCGGATGCCGCACTCCGCTACGGCGAGCACCCGGACCAGGTCGCCGACCTGCGCAGGCCAGCACCGGGCGGCGGCGGGCCGCCGCGACCGCTGGTGATCGCGGTGCACGGGGGCTTCTGGCGGGCCGAGTACGACCGCTCGCACACCGGCCCGCTCGCTGCCGATCTTGCGGCTCATGGCTGGCCGGTGGCGCAGGTGGAGTACCGCCGGACCGGGCAGCCGGGAGGCGGTTGGCGCGGCACCTTCGATGACATCGCCGCCGGCATCAGCGCGCTGCCGGAGCTGGTCGCCGGGGTCCTGAACCCGGACGAGGTCGCGGCGGCTCCGCCGATCCTGTTCGGCCACTCGGCGGGGGGCCATCTCGCCCTCTGGTACGCGGCCGAACTGCCGGAGCGGGTGCAGGGGGTCGTCGCCCTGGCCCCGGTGGCCGACCTCGCCGAGGCGTACCGTCTCGATCTCGATGAGGGGGCGGTGGCCGCGTTGCTCGGCGGCGGCCCGGAGGCGGTTCCCGAGCGGTACGCCTGGGCGGACCCGGCCCGGCGCCTCCCTCTGGCGGCCCGAAGCGTCATCATCCACGGCGCAGAGGACCGCCAGGTCCCGATCGGGATGAGCCGGCGGTTCGTCACCGCTGCCCGCGCGGTCGGCAGCGACATCACCCTGATCGAACTTCCCGCAACCGAGCACTTCGGACTGATTGACCCGCTCTCCGCAGCCTGGACCAAGGTGACAGCCGCATTACATTCCCTCTACGGCTGACCATTCGGATTGACGCAACATCCTCCGATCGGGTAAAACGCCCCTAGGCCAAACCCGGCCGGTAACACCGAGCAGACCAGTGACCGTTACGAGGAGCAGCCCGTGTCGCAATGGAACCGCCGCCAGGCACTTCATCTCCTGGCCGCGCTGGGCGTCACAGGGTTCGCCGCCGGCTGCGGCACCAAATCAGACGATACGTCGGAGAAGCTCAGCGACGAACCGGTCCGGATCGGCATGATCCTTCCGGAGAGCGGCAGCAACAAACCGATCGGCGACGAACTCCGCAAGGGCTTCGAGCTCTTTCTCGCGCTCAACAACGAGCGCCTGGGCGGCCACCCGGTCGAGCTGTTGACCGCGAACGAAGGTAACTCCGTCGAGTCCGGCCGCAAAGCCCTCGACAGCCTGCTCAAGGAGAATGTGCTGGCACTGACCGGGGTCGCCGATTCCGACATCCTGCTCGGGATGCGGGACACGGTCGAGAAGACCCAGGTGCCGCTGATCGCCTCCAACGCCTCGCCAGCCTCGCTGCTGAGCGTCGTCTACATCTGGCGCACCTCGTACGTCAACAGTGAGCCCGGGCTGGCCCTCGGCCCGTACGTCCGCGACCAGGTCAAGAGCGGCAAGATCGGGATCATCGCGGAGGAACATCTGTTCGGCCGGGACGCGGTCGAAGGTTTCCGGCAGGGCTTCGGCGAATCCGACCCCCGCATCGCCAACCCCACCATCTGGGTGCCCCACATCGCCGAGCCTGGCAAGAACAGCTACTCGGCGAAGATTCAGGAGCTGCTCGCCCAGAACCCGTCGGCCATCTACTGCGTCTTCGACGGCCCGCGCGCCGTCGCCTTCATCAAGCAGCTCCGGGCGGCCGGCTACCGCGGGGCGAACCGGAAGATCTTCGCGCCTGGCTTCCTCACCGAGGGGTCGGTCCTCGACCAACTCGGCGAGGACGCCGAGGGGATCCAGACAACGCTCAACTACTCGACTGACCTGAGAAACGCCGCCAACCGCCGCTTCGCCAGCGCCTTCGATGCCCACGGCACCTCGCCGACCACGTACGCGGTGGCGTCGTTCGATGCGGCGCAGGTGTTGGACAAGGCGATCCGGCTGGCTGGCGACCAGCTCACGCCGAAGCAGATTCTGCTGGCGCTCGGCCGACTCGGACAGATCGACAGCCCGCGCGGGTTGTGGCAGTTCAACCAGCCCCGCACCCCGCAGCAGACCTGGTATCTGCGGGAGGTCCGCCGCGACGGGCAGGTGCTCTCCAATATGCTGATCCGGGAGCTGACCACTCTCGGCTGACCAGTCGCCGTTCGGCGTGCCTGCTCAGGGCCGCAGTTCGGCGACGCAGCATTTGACGCTGCCGCCGCCTTTCTTCAGCTCCGACAGGTCCACCGGCACGGAGACGTAGCCGGCGGCCTCCAGCTTCGCTGCCAGGCCGGTCGCCTCACTGTTGATGAAGACGTTGCGGCCGTCGCTGACCAGGTTGAGGCCGAACGCGACCGCGTCGGTCTCGTCGGCCAGCACCGCGTCGGGGAAGAGCTGGGCCAGGACCCGCTGGGAGGCGGTGGAGAAGGCGGCCGGGTAGTAGGTGATGTTCCGGTCGTCGAGGGCGGCCAGCGCGGTGTCCAGGTGGTAGAAGCGTGGATCCACCAGACGCAGCGACACCACCGGGCGGGCGAGCACCTCCTGCGCCTCGGCGTGTGCTGGCAGTTCGGTACGGAAGCCGTGCCCCGCCAGGATCAGCCCGCCGTACGCGTCGGGCAGGTAGGCGAAGTCGCCCTCTCCCTCGTTGACCGCGGCCGGCGCGACGAAGCGCCACCCCGCGGCCTCGTAGAACGCCCGGTGCGCCGCGGCTTCGTCAGCACGCTGCGGGTATTTGAACCGCGCGCCGTAGGCGGTGCCGTCAACGACGAAGGCACCGTTGGCGGCGTAGACCATGTCCGGCAGGCCGACCTGCGGGGCCAGGACGTGGACGTCGTGGCCGAGCCCAATGAGCACGTTCCGCAAGTGGTCCCACTGCTTCAGCGCCAGCCCGGCGTCAACCGGCGTGGAGGTGTCCATCCACGGGTTGATGGCGTAGTTGACACTGAAGTACTCCGGCGGACACAGAATATATGTCCGTTTTCTAGACATCCGCTGCTGGTTCACAGATACCAAGCGTAGGTAACGTGAACGTTCACTAACAGCCGTAATTGTTGCTTGTTGGGGGCGAGACATTGCAAATTGACAGCATCGATCAGGGGATCATTGCTTCATTGATGGCGGATGCCCGCGCCTCCTACGCCGATATCGGCAACCGGGTGTCGCTGTCGGCGCCCGCGGTGAAGCGGCGGGTTGACCGGCTCCGGGCGGCCGGCATCATCCGGGGATTCACCGCCGTGGTAGATCCGGCCGCGGTCGGCTGGACCACCGAGTCGTTCGTGGAACTCTTCTGCACGGGACGGACAACCCCGGCGCAGATCGCCGCCGCGGCCCGACGGCATCCCGAGGTGGTGGCGGCCTACACCGTCTCCGGGCAGGCGGACGCGCTGGTGCATCTGCGGGCCGCCGACATCGCCCACCTGGAGCAGGCGCTTGAACGGCTGCGGGCCGAACCCTTCATCACCTCGACCCGCAGCATGATCGTCCTGTCCCGGCTGGTCGAGGCCCCGACGGTCGTCTGCTCACCCGGCTGACCGCGGTCCCGGAAACCCGGCGGGAACGGTTGACACGCGGGGCACGTCCAAGCGGCCATGTTGTCCACTCGTGCTCAGCTCCGCCCGCTCACCGCCGGGGCTGCACTCGCCGCAGTGGTCCTGGCCGGCTGCACCACCGCGCCCGGCACCTCACCCGGTGGTCGTCCCGGAGCCGCACCTCCCTTCCAGCTCGTCTCCTTCACCTCCTGCGACGAGGTGCTGGGTGCGCTCAAATCCGCAGCCAAGGCGCACGTGGGCTGCGACCGCGTGAGCCGACCCGAACACTTCTCCGGCGCCACCCTGCTGACCGTCCTCAGCTTCGACCTGACCGGGAACCCGCTCGACAACGGTGATCCGATAGCGGTCGCCGCCGACGGGGAGACCGTCTACAGCAACGGCCGGCACCTCTACGTCGCCACTGACCAGCGCTGGCGGATGCTGGCCCTCACCGGCCAGGGAACGGCACCGCGGCCCGACAAGCAGGTCACCGAGATCTACCAGTTCGATGTTTCCGGCCCGGGCCGTCCGCGCTATGTCACCGCCACCTCCGTGCCCGGATGGCTGCTCAACCAGTACGCGATGTCGGAGTGGAGCGGCCACCTCCGGGTGGCGACCACCAGCGGGCAGTTGTGGGGCGACAATCCGACGTCGAACTCGGGGATCTATGTCTTCCGTGCCGACGGTAAGACGCTGCGTGACACCGGACAGGTGACCGGGCTCGGCAAGGGCGAACGGATCTATGCGGTGCGCTTCGTCGGCGATCTCGGCTATGTGGTGACGTTCCGCGAGACCGATCCGCTGTACCCGGTCGATTTGCGCGATCCGGCCGCACCGCGGGTAGCCGGCGAACTCAAGATCCCCGGCTACTCGGCGTACCTGCATCCGCTCGCGGACGGGCGACTACTCGGCATCGGGCAGGAGGCGTCGATGGAGGGCACCAGACAGGGCACCCAGATCTCCCTCTTCGACGTCGCCGATCCGGCCAGGCCGACCCGGCTCGCCCAGCACCATGTGCGGCACGGCCACTCGGAGGCCGAGCACGACCCGCACGCCTTCCTCTACTGGCCCGAGGAGCAGCTGCTGGTCGTACCGCTGGCCGTCTACGACCCCACGGAGATGAAGCCCCGCCAGCATCCGCAGACCGGAGCGTTGGTGCTGCGGGTGGGCGACAGCCGGTTGACTGAACTGGATTGGTTGACCCACCCCATGCCCGAGAACACAGGCGACATCGACATGTTCCCGATCCGCCGTTCGCTGGTGGTCGACAGGACGCTATGGACGGTCTCCGAAGCCGGGCTCCAAGCCATCGACCTCGGCACCCTGCAGCCTCGGGCCTGGCTGCCGCTGACCTGACTCGTCCCTCCCGAGAAAGGTGGGGGCTCGACCTGCTGCGGGCCCACCCCGATCACAGGTACATGCCGGTACGGGGCTCCCCCTGCTGGGCGGGCTTGTCGCCTTCGCTGAAGAAGCGTCGGCCGCCGAACTCGCCGAGCAGCCGGTCGTCCAGCTCGTCGGCCAGGCCGGTCATGACCTGCACGGCGAGCATGAGATGGATGGGCTGGAAGTTGCGGCCGAAGACCGGGATCGACGCCCAGACGGTGTCGTTGGTGCAGTAGAGCCGACCGATCGGCATCCGGTTGGTCAACTCGGAGAGCTTGGCGTAGAGCCGCTCGGTCGGCTCGACCTCGGTCAGCACCGGGGAGAAGACGTCGACGAGCGGAGGATTGTCCCGGACCCGGACGAAGACCATCGCTGATCCGGCCCGGATGCCGATGTCCCCGTCGGCGTCGACCTGCAACTGGTCGGGGGTGGTTTTGAGCAGGGTGGCGACCACGGTGCGGACTCGCTCTTCAAGGGCCAACGTGTTGTCGTCGGCCTGGGCAATGCGGACCGCGTCGAGCGCCTCGTCGACATCCTCGTCGGTGGTGCCGCGGGTGGCCATTTCGGAGCGGGCGGTGCCGAGTGGTTCAACGGCGATCGGCTCGCCGTCGGCGTCGGTCGCCTGGAAGACGAGGAACGCCGGGTGTGGGGCGCCGTAGATGTCGCGCAGGGTACGTGAGACGGTGGTGGCGAGCCGCACCGCTTCACCGGCGCTGGTACGGAGTCCGAAGTGTGCGCCGGCCCCGTCAACCACGCCCGGCGGTGACCAGCCCAGCGCGATCATCTCGGCCACGGCACTCCGATCTAGGCGGAAGCCGTCGGGCAGGGCCGCGTTGCCGACCGCCCACGCCGCCAGCTGCCCGTTCTCCTCCGCCCAGACGTTGACGGAGTAGATGGCATCCCCGGTCCCGGAGGCGGTGGGGTCGAGCGTGAGGTCGATGTGGGCGCCTGCCGACAGTTGCTGCAGACAGTCGGCCAACGCCCGGGTCAGGTCCTGCCACGCCTGCGTCACCTTGGCCCGCAGGTCGGCGGTGCTGGATTCGTCGAGCAGGACGGTGTCCTGGTCTGTCGTCATGGTCGCCTCCGTCGGATTGGGAAACACCCTATCGAGCGGTCGACCGGTGTGGGCTGGGCGGCGTCGGTGTTTATGTCCGAACGTTGATCTAGGGCAAATTCTCGTGAGTTGATCACTAATCGCCGGAATTTGCCCTAGATCAACGGGGGCTGGGGGTCGGGTGGGTGGTCTGAGTCGGCCCGGGCCTTCGTCGCCGCGGACGCGGCCGGCGGGTGCGGCCCGCCCGGCGGGAACGACCGCCCCGGCGACCGTCGGCCCGAGGGGAGCTTGCCCGCATTCCGGGCCAGCCGTCCCATCGGGAGGCCGGGATGCCGTTCTGCAGCATTTGCTCCAGCAGCAGCGCCATCGAATAGTCGGGCACGGCCTGCAGGGCCCGCTCCAACGCCACACTGGCCAGGGAGCCCTGCCCCAGTCGCCAGGCCGCGAAGGCGAGCAGGCTGGCCGGGGCTGCGACCAGGTGCATTTCGGCCCGGCGGACCAGATCGGTCCAGAGCACGACCTGCCAGTCGGCGGCCTCAATCCGCTCCCAGGCGTGGTCCCGGACCGGGATGTAGAGGAGCAGCAGACTGAGCCAGGCAACCTCGTCGTCGGTGAGCCGACCGTCGTCTCGGTAGCGTTCCATCGCCTCCCGCACCGCCGCCTCGCCGGCTTCCTGCAGCACCTGCCGGCTGAGCGAGTCGTCGGGGCCCGCATCCCGGAGGAGGGCGAGGAGGCGCTCTTCGGCCCGGTCGGTCGCCTGCCGCATCGACTCGCGGGTCAACCCGCCCAGCGGTGCGACCTGCTGTTGCAGGGCTTCCCGGTCGGGTAATGCGACCTGCCCGGCGACGATGGCCGCTGCGGCGATCTGGTTGGTCTCCGGGTCGAAGGGGGTGCCCTGCGGCGGGCAGCAGTGCGGGCTGTCGCAGACGTAGGACCAGTAGCGGCCTTCGGTGACGCGAAGCACGTCGTCGACCATTAGCCCAGCTTCCCGCAGCGCAGCGGCTGTCGCCTCCACCGCCGGGGTCACCGGCTCCGGTGGGCCGTAGCCGATGACGACGGCCGTGTCGGTGTTCTGGTTGGCGACGACGGCGGCGACGTGGGCAGCGGCTGCCTGCCGGAACTCCATGGTGGCCGCGACGGGCGGCAGGTCGAAGCGGGCGGCGAAGACGAGCCGTTTTCCGCGCATCGCCACCACCACGATGCTCTGCTCCGGGTGAAAGCCCAGGAGGTAGGGCACGGCGGTGATGAGGTCGGGGAGGGAGCGGACCGACAGGGTGGGCACCTCGGGGGATGTCATGTCGGCGACCCTGGCCCGTACCCGGTGCCGCGCGGAAGCCCGCCAGCCGCAGCCTGTGGATGACACGCCGGATATCCACAGACACGCAGAGTAGTAGTGCAGGTCAGCGCAGATATTGAACAACGCCACTCTCTGCGGCCGGCCCGGATCCGGCGCTGCCGGAGGCCGGCGACAGGCTAAGTTGCGGACATGGACCTGGCCTACCTCCGGGCACACCCGCAGCACCTGCCGACCTTCCTCACCCACCAGCGGATCCGGGAGACGCCGGTGCCGGGGGGCGACATCTGCACCGCATCCCGGCTCACCCTCGACGACGGCAACTCCGTCTTCGCCAAGTCGTGGCCGGAGACGGCGGACTCCGCCGTACCGGAGGGGTTCTTCGCGGCCGAGGCTGCCGGGCTGCACTGGCTGCGCGCCGCCGACGCGGTGCCCGTACCGGAAGTGATCGTGGAGCTGCCGGAGCTGCTCGCGCTGGAATGGGTCGACCCCGGCCCGGCCACCCCCGAAGCAGCCGAACGGTTCGGCCGGGAACTGGCAGCGCTGCACCGGGCCGGCGCACCCGCCTTCGGCGCCGACTGGACCGGCTTCATCGGCGCGCTCCCCCAGGAGAACACCCCGTCGCCGGGCCCGTGGGCGGACTGGTTCGCCGAAAGGCGCCTCACCCCGTACCTGCGCCGCTCCGCCGACAACGGGGCACTCTCCGCGGCCGACGTCACCCTGGTCGAGCAAGTAATCTCCCAACTCGACACGTACGGCGGTGACGAGCCACCGGCCCGCATCCACGGCGACCTGTGGCCGGGCAACGTGCTCTGGTCCGCCGACGACCGGGCCTGGCTGGTGGATCCGGCCGCGCACGGCGGGCACCGGGAGACCGACCTGGCACAACTCGCACTCTTCGGCGGGGCACCGCACCTGCCGCTGATCCTCGACGCCTACCAGCAGGTGTGGCCGCTCGCCGACGGCTGGCAGGCGCGGGTGCCCGTACATCAGCTGCATCTGCTGCTGGTGCATACCGCGCTCTTCGGCGCCGGATACCGGGGCGCGGTGCTCGCCGCCGCCGAGGCGGCGTTGCGAGGCTAAGCACGCTACCGTCGGCCGATGACTTCCCGGCCCGACGACGACCGGCTCGTCGACCGGTTCGGCCGCGTCGCCACCGACCTGCGGGTGTCGCTGACCGATCGCTGCAACCTGCGCTGCAGCTACTGCATGCCGCCGGAGGGGCTGCCATGGCTGCCTGATGCCAAGCTGCTCAGCGATGAGGAGATCATCCGGTTGATCCGGGTGGCGGTGCAGCGGCTCGGGGTGACCGAGGTGCGCTTCACCGGTGGGGAGCCGCTGATCCGACCCGGCCTGCTGGAGATCGTCGCGGCTACGGCCGCGCTCACCCCCCGGCCGAACCTGTCGCTAACCACCAACGGCATCGGTCTGGCACGGCTCGCCGGGCCGCTGGCCGCCGCCGGCTTGGACCGGGTGAACGTCTCCCTGGACACCCTCGACGCGGAGCGTTTCGCCCGGCTGGCCCGGCGCCGCCGGCTTCCGGACGTGCTGGCCGGGCTCGCCGGCGCCACCGCGGCCGGCCTGCAACCGGTGAAAGTCAACTCGGTGCTGATGCGGGGCATCAACGACGACGATGCGCCAGCGCTGTTGCGGTTCGCCTTGGCTCACGGGTACGAGTTGCGGTTCATCGAGCAGATGCCGCTGGACGCCCAGCACTCGTGGCAGCGGTCGGCGATGGTGACCGCGGCGGAGATCCTGGCCGCGCTGGCGGTCGAGTTCACCCTGCTGCCGGATCCAGCGCTGCGGGGCGGCGCACCGGCCGAGACCTGGCTGGTCGCCGGCTATACCGCCGAAATGGCTGCCTCAGGCTTGATCCCTTCGCCGGGCACCCTGCTCCGCCCCCGTACCCCAGCCAGGGAGACGCGCTCACGGGTCGGGATCATCGCCAGCGTGACCCGCCCCTTCTGCGGCGACTGCGGCCGCACCCGTCTCACTGCGGATGGGCAGGTCCGCGACTGTTTGTTTGCCACCGAGGAGTCGGATCTGCGGGGGGCGTTGCGGGCCGGGGCGGACGATGAGGAACTGGCCCGGCGGTGGCGGCGGGCGATGTGGGGCAAACGCGCCGGGCACGGCATCGACGATCCGTCGTTTTTGCAGCCGGCCCGCCCGATGTCGGCGATCGGCGGTTGATCGTGCTCAGCCTTCCTCATCGCCACGGGCTTCTGCGCCGATCAAGGCCCCTCTCGTCGATCAAGGAGTTGTTGTCGCCCGTAGAGATCAAATCACGACAATAAGTCCTTGATCGACGGGAAAAGGCGGGAAAGGGCGGGCCAGGGGTGCAGTGGTGGGGGGGCGCCAGGGAAAAGGAGTGGGAGTGGACGTGCGGGTGGAGGACGAGACGGACCGGTCGGTAGGGGGCGGTCATATCGTCGTACGGTATTTCGCGGGGGCGCGGGCGGCGGCCGGAGTCAGCGAAGAAGAACTGGCCGCCGTGAACTCCCTCGACGAGCTCGTGAGAAAGTTGGCCGTGCGGCACGGTGAACGACTCTCTGCGGTGCTGCAGGTCGCCAGTTTTCTGGTCAACGGGGTCACCTGGCATGATCGGCGTGCCCCGCTGCCGGCCGGCGCCACCGTCGATGTGCTACCGCCGTTCGCGGGCGGCTGAGGGAGGAAGCGTTGGGCATCCTGGGCTTCGCGGGCACGGTCGGGCTCATCACCGGACTGATCCACCTCTACCTGTGGAAGCGCCTGGTACGGGACACGACCCGCCCCGGTAGGTGGCGGCGGGTCGGCGGGTTCGCCGTGCTCACGCTGGCGCTGCTCATCCCCGTCACGATGATCGGCCTCCGGGTGGGGCTGGGGTGGCTGGCCTGGTCCGGCTACCTCTGGCTCGCGCTCATGTTCTACCTGCTCGTGCTCCTCGTCATCCTCGAGCTGCCGATGCTGGTGGCAAAGCTGGTGCTCCGCTACCGGGCGAAGGTCGCCGCACCGGCCGCCGCACCCGAGCCCGCACTGGCGTTCGTCGGGTCGGCCGGGGCGCGGGCGACGCTGACAGCCCCGGCGGAAGCCGCCGACTCGTCAACCCCGCCGTCAGCCCCGTCAGCCCCGCCGACCGGCCCGGCCGCCGCAGCGGATGCGTCGCCGGCCGTACCCTCCGAGCCGGCCGGCTCCGAGCCCGAACACGACCCGAGCCGCCGGCTGCTGCTGGCCCGCGGGGCGGCGATCTTCGCCGGGCTCACCGCGGTGGGCGTCACCGGGTACGGCGTCCGTACCGCGCTGGGCCCACCCCGACTGGACCGGGTGCAGATCCCCCTGGCGAAGCTGCCGCGCAGCATGGACGGGCTGCGGATCGCCACCGTCTCCGACATCCACATCGGGCCGCTGGCGGGTCGGGCGCACACTGAGAGGATCGTCGCCTCGATCAACCGGCTCGACGCCGACATCGTCGCCATCGTCGGTGACCTGGTGGACGGTACGGTCGCCGAGCTGGGCGAGGCGGCGGCGCCGCTGCGGGATCTGCAGGCCAAGCACGGCAGCTATTTCGTGACCGGCAACCACGAGTACTACTCCGGTGTGGAGGAGTGGGTGGTCGAGCTGGATCGGCTCGGCCTGGAGGTGCTGCAGAACGAGCGGCGGGAAATCCACGCCCGAGGCGGGATGCTCGACCTGGCCGGCGTGAACGACCCGGCCGGGCAGGGGTTCGGGTTCGCCGAGGGGCCGGACTACGACGCGGCGCTGGGCGGGCGGGATCCGGACGTGCCGGTGGTGCTTTTGGCCCACCAACCCGTCATGGTGCACGAGGCGGCCAAACACGGCGTGGACCTGCAGCTTTCCGGGCACACCCACGGCGGCCAGATGGTGCCGTTCAACCTTCTCGTCGCGCTGCAGCAGCCGGTGGTGTCGGGCCATGCGACGATCGACGGCACCCAGATCTACGTCACCAATGGTGCCGGGTCGTGGGGTCCGCCGGTACGGGTCGGGGCACCGCCGGAGATCACCCTGGTCGAGCTGCGCAGCACCACCTGACCGGTATCGCCCACGGTCGCGCTACCGCAGCCCGAAGCTCCGCCCCATGATCCCTTCCTCCTATGTCACAGACGGCCGGGCTGCCTCGTCTCGGGTTCTAGAGACAGACTCTGGAATCAGGAAGGTGATGGTCATGCGGGTGTTCGTGGCAGGCGGGACCGGGGTCTTGGGGCGGCGGCTAGTACCGCAGCTCGTGGCCCGTGGCCATCAGGTGACGGCTACGACGACGAGCGCGGCCAAGCTGGGTTTGCTGAAGCAGCTGGGCGCGAATGGGGTCGTGATGGACGGGCTGGACGCGGTGTCGGTCGGTGAGGCGGTGGCGGCGGCCCAGCCGGACACGATCGTGCATCAGATGACCGCAATCAGTCCCGTGCACGCCGGCAAACCCGATTTCAAGCGCCCCGACCGCTGGTTCGCCACCACCATCCGGCTCCGCACGGAGGGGACGGACCATCTGCTGGCCGCGGCAGAGGCAGCCAGCGTGTCCCACTTCGTCGCGCAGAGCTACGCCAGCTGGAACGGCATCCGTGAGGGCGGGTGGGTGAAGACCGAGGAGGATCCGCTGGACCTGCACGTGGGGACGGCTGCGCACCCGGGCATGGCGGCGATCCGTCACGTCGAGGACGCGGTCCTCAAGGCTGGTGGCGCAGCCCTGCGCTACGGCGGGCTTTACGGGCCGGGCGCCACCGACGACCAGGTTGAGCTCGTACGCAAACGGCAGTTCCCGCTCGTCGGGGGCGGCACCGGCTACAGCTCGTGGGTGCATCTCGACGATGCGGCGAGCGCTACCGTCCTGGCCGTGGAGCAGAAGGCGAGGGGCGTGTTCAACATCGTCGACGACGAGCCGGCCCCGGCTAGCGAGTGGCTGCCGTATCTGGCAGCGTGCGCGGGGGCGAAGCCACCGATGCGGGTGCCCACGTGGCTGGCTCGGCTGCTGGCCGGGGAAGCGGCGGTGGTAATGATGACCGAGGGGCGCGGCTTCTTCAACGCCAAGGCGAAGCGGGAGCTGGGCTGGGAGCTGCGCTATCCGTCGTGGCGCCAGGGCTTCAAGGCGGAGCTGGGGTGACCCGGGCCGAGGAGTTCGAGGAGCTGCGGCCGCTGCTGTTCGCGATCGCCTACCGGATCCTCGGCAGTGTGAGCGAGGCCGAGGACGCGGTCCAGGAAACCTGGCTGCGCTACGAGGCCTCCCCGACACAACCCACGTCGACCAAGGCCTTCCTCTCGGCGGTGGTCACCCGGATCTCGATCGACGTGCTGCGCTCGGCCCGCGTACGGCGGGAGGAGTACGTCGGGCAGTGGCTCCCCGAGCCGCTGCTGACCGACCCGTACGAGGATCCGGAGCGGTCGGCGGAGTTGGCCGACTCGGTGTCGATGGCGGCCCTGTTGCTGCTCGAGCGCCTCAGCCCGCTCGAGCGGGCGGTCTTCGTGCTGCGGGAGGTGTTCGCCTTCGGCTTCCCCGAGGTGGCCTCGGCGGTAGGCAGGTCGGAGGCGGCGTGCCGCCAGCTCGCGGTGCGGGCGCGACGCCACATGGACGAAGGGCGGCCCCGGTTCGAGGCGGACCGCAGGGAGCGGGAGGAGCTCGCCGCGCGATTCTTCGACGCCTTCCGGGAAGGGGACGTCGACGGCCTGCGGGAGCTGCTCGCCGCTGACGTTCAGATGGTTGGGGACAGCGGCGGTAAGGCCCCGCAGTGGGGCCGGGGCATCTTCGGCGCCGAGAAGGTGGCCCGGGTGCTCGCCGCGATCGTCCCGCCGTTCGTCCGGATCGGCGGCGTCGTGGAGCCGCACGAGGTGAACAGCCAGCCGGGCGCGATCTTCCGCGATCGGGACGCCAAGGTGCTCAATATCCTGACGCTCGACATACTCGGCGGGCGGATCCAGACGATCCGCTCGGTGATCAACCCCGACAAGCTCGGGCACGTGGGCCCGGTGGCGGACGCCTGGGCGGTGATCCGCGAGGCGAACCAGGCTCGCCGCCCACGGGTTGGCCGGAAGGGCTGACTGCGCCCCAGCCCTGTACAAGCGGCTCAACGGCGACTGGCCGGGGACGAGACTTGCTGAGGCGTTATGTCGATCATGACCGACCAGGGTTGATCATGTGTCGGGACGGGGCTGGATCCAGGCGAGGAAGTGGCGGTGGAGGGCTGCCGCGTCGGGCCCGGTGCGGGATGGTCACCGCCGCGCGCCGTTCGCCCGCTCGTGGGCCGGCCGGTCGCCGCCGGTGCGCTGGTGGGGCCAGCGTCCGCCGTTGGCCCGCCACGCCTGTGCCGGGGTGAGCCGGCCGGTACGGCCGATCTGGTCGAAAGCGACGGTCGGGGCGCTCCACCAGTGGGGGCGGTTCCGACGGCGGTGCTGGATCAGTTCGGTGTGGAGCCATGTCCAGCGGTCCGGGTAGGAGGGTCGGCTCCGATCCCAGCGCCACCGGTAGAGCGCATCGACGAATCGGTTCCAGATCTGCATCGCGGACACGGGCTTTCCTTTCGTCGTCGGGCGGGCGGCCCGGTGGGTCGGGGGTGGGGGGAGGGGCGCGGCGACCACGCCTCGGGGAGCAGTGGCCGCCGCACCCGGCCTGGGGGGTGTGGCCGGGGCGGCGACATGCCTGGCCGCCACGCGAGGAGTTGCCGCCCCGGCCGTGCCCCGCGCACGCCACATCCGCGCCCTTTTTGGACGCTTTTCTGGCAATTGCGAGGACGATCAAAGTCTGCCCTGCGGGCGCCGAGCAACGCAACGGTGACGCAGGGATGTGGTAGAGATAGGGACGGTCGGATGATGTCGCAATCGGACGATGGCCCAGGGCTTTTGCATGATGCGGGATTTTTTCCCATTCCGTGCAAAGAAAAAGGGCACCTGGCGCAAAGGGCGGGGAGGTGGAGGGTGGCGGAGGCGGCAGCGGTCAATTCGACGGTTCCGCGCCGGCAGCTCGGCCGCGAGCTGCGCCGGCTGCGGGAGGAGGAAGCCCGGATGCCGCAGGCGTACGCGGCCCGTTCCCTCGACTGCTCGGTGACGAAGCTGTGGCGGCTGGAGCGGGGCGAGCTGCCGGTCCGCACCGTCGATGTGAAGGCTCTCTGTGAGCTGTACGGGGCGGACGAGCAGATCACCGCCGCACTGTTGGCGCTCGCCCCGCACACCAGGGCGAAGGGCTGGTGGCACGACTACGCAGATCTGCCGTCCTGGTTCGAACTCTATGTCGGCTTGGAGGAGGCGGCCTGCCTGCTGCGGGAGTACCACCTCGGCCTGGTGCCCGGCGTCTTGCAGACCCGCGACTACGCGGCGACTGTGTTTGAAAAGGACACTGACGGGGTGTCGAGGCAGGAGATCGAGGGGCGGGTGGCGGTACGGATGCGTCGGGCGCGGCTACTCACCCGGCTCGACCCGCCCGCGCCGCAGTTCGACATTGTGCTCGACGAGGCGGTGCTGCGCCGGCCGGTCGGCAGCCCGGACATCATGGCCGCTCAGTTACGTCGGATCGCGCAGGCCTCCGAGTTGCCGAACGTGTCGATCCGGGTCCTGCCCTTCAGCGCCGGGCTCCACGGCGGAATGATCGCCCATGGTTCCTTCAAGATCCTGGATTTCCCGTCCCGGCACGAACCGGCCACCGTCTACGTCGAAGGCTTCACCGGGGCGCTCTTTCTCGACAAGCCGGTTGAGGCCGATAGGTATTCTTGGGCGTTCGGCGACCTTCGGGCCGCTGCCCTGGACGAGGACGCCACCCGGGACCTGATCATCGACGCCGCAAAGGAATACGAGTCATGACAGACTTCTCCGCCGCTACCTGGCGTAAGAGCAGCCGGTCCAACAGCCAGGGTGACTGCGTCGAGGTGGCGGACAACCTGGGCGGGCCAGTCGGCGTACGCGACTCGAAGGACCCGCAGGGTCCGACATTGATCTTCAGTTCGGCCGCCTGGCGCCTGTTTGTGCAGCGCGCGAAGCGGCACTAACCGAGGGGGATGCAGAAGAGGCACGGCTGGAGCCGCGCCTCTTCTGCGTACCTGTCACCGGGCCGCCTCACCCCGCAAGGTTGGTTCTCATCACCCTGGCAGGACTCGGCTTAGGGCTGTTTTCCTTCCTCGGCGACGAACTGCCGGGGCTGACCGGCACGATCATCCTTGCGGTGGTCAGCACGAGCGCCGCGTGGGGCGCTTCGGCGCTGATAGCCGGCTCGGCGGTCCGGCACCGCCGCTCAGCGCCGACCGCCGGCATGACGGTGCTCCTCATCGGAACCGCCGGCTACTAACTACTCATATTCTTCGTGGGCCGACGGTGGCAACTCGGGCATCTGGAAGACGGCACCTCAGCGGCATGGCATGGCCTCGCGTCGACAGCCACCCTGGATTCCTTCTGGCGGTCGGCCATCGCTGATCAGCCACTATGCGCGTGGGTGAAGTCGCCGGTCCACCGGCCGCCGTTGGCCCGCCAGGAGGTTACTGCGAGCGGGTCACTCGCCCCCGCCGCCGCCCCCGCCGGCACTGCCATCGTCACTCCTGTGACCGTGGCCGGCGACCCACCACCCGTCGGCGCAGGGGCTGACCCCCGGCCTCTCCAATCGCTTGACGCGCGTTCTGCGCACCGCCACGATCCCGAGAACGGTAGCCGCCAGAGCGACCAGTACATACAGGATCTCGAACATACGATCAGGGTACGGCGACGAACACGGCTGGCCCATCCGTCAGCCGCAGGCGCCACACCATGCTGGGCGAGGGCCACAGCACGGCTGGCGTTGAGCTGGGCCAGATCGCACTGGGAGCGACGATTCACAGCACCGCCTCGGGAGGCGGTGGCCACAAGCTCGACCGAACGCCACGAACACCCGCAACAATGATCATGGCGGTCTCATCGGCTGCCGTGACACGTACGCGGATCGGCCCTGGGGCCGGCGGCTGCCGCCAGGCATGACCATGGGCGGCACCGAGGGGGGTGCCGCCCACGATGTAGCAGAAACTAGGGCAGGGATGCCCAGTACTGCATGTTGTTGGCGGCCGTCTGGGTGATGCGCTTCCCCGAGTTGGGGTTCCCGCCGTAGCCGTGGAACGCCATGGTGCAGTAACCGCAGCCGGAACGATTCTGGAAGACCGCCGCGCCGCTCACGCCGCCGACGGTGTCGTTGCGGTAGTAGACCTTCTCGGTGGTCGAGTTGACGACCCTGGCGATAGCACCGTTGTCGTGGTCGCCGCACCACTGCTCCAGCGGCTTGTCCCCCGAATATCCACAGACCCGGGTCACCTCGCCGTTGAGGCTAGTCGTCTGCGTCCAGTAGCCGAACCAGCCGACAGTGTTCCCCACCGTGCAGTTCAGCTTGATCGCCCCGTAGTCGTACTCGTGGTTGCCGCTGGCGGTCCAGCCGGACACCGAGTGCAGGCTCTTGGCGGTGCAGGAACCGTAGGGGGCACCGGCCGACCCGTTATAGCCCGGGTAGACCACCACATTCGTTTTCCACGAACCGCGACTGCCGCCGCTGTGGAGGCAGTGCCCCGCGGTGCCCACCACGTCCGGCCCGTAGAACCAGCCGGTGCAGCGGCCACCGCTGAAGGTGATCAGGGCAACGGCGCGGTAGGGAAACGCGGTGGTCGGGTTGACCCGGTAGCGCTCATCCGGCCCGATGATCGAATTGATGCCCATGACACCTTCGTCAACGGCTCTCTCCCGCGACTTAGTGGGGATACCGGTGCCGGCGAAGCTCGGCGAACTGGTGACCCCCATCGCCGCGGTCATACGCGGCTCCTTCGCCAGGCCGGGGTCGCTCGAGGTGGGCATGTTGGGGTCGAGCCCGGCGGCGGATTGTGCCGTCGCCGGCGTGGCACCGGTGACGAGCATCGCCGCCGACGCGACGGTGGCCAACAGCAGGCGGATTCTGTTGCGGGTAGACATACGCCCCTCCCTCACTTGAGGCGATCAGCACCTCACGGTGCGCCATGAGGTGAGGGTACGTACATTGACAGCCACAAATATGACTCTGTCTGGATCCGTACAGAAGTATGGCGATCATCGGCCAGATATGGCATGTGGTGCTTTTGCCAGACCAGGACAGCGGCCCGCGCGGGACAGGTGAACCCGCGCGGGCCGCCCCCGATCAGAAGCGGTACGGAGCGCCGTACTCAGGGATGATCACCCGCGTGCGGGACGACACCCGCCGTACCTCCCGGATCAGAGCGTCCAAACGCTGCCGGTCGGTGGGCTCCACCCTCGGCGGGTTCTGCAACGGCACCTCGAAGTTGTCCCAATGCACCGGCACCACGATCTTCGGATAGTCGAGGGCTGCCATCAGCCGCGGCACATAGTCGTGAGTGGCCGTACTGCTCTGCAATGCGATCATGGCGACATCCGGCGACAAGCCGGCCAGGTTCCGCTCCACAAAGTCGCTGGCCCCCATGAAGAACACCGCCGGGCCATTCATCACCCGCACCTGGAAGGCGAGAGTGTCCCCCTCCGGCAGGTCGGCGACCGTCGCCGGCAAGGCCGGCTCGCTCACCCGGACACCCGGGAAGAGAACCGAATGTGCCGCGTTCCGGCTGTGCAGCGAACTGATCACCTCCACCGTGTAGGCGCCGAAGTCCAGCACCTCACCGCCCTTCACCGTGCTGAGCTGCCCGGCCGGCACCCCGTAAGCCAAACCCAGGTGATAGGCGGTCAGGGTGCCGAAAACCCGGGCACCGGTGGTACGGGCGATGTGCGGCACGTCGATGAAATGGTCCCAGTGGGTATGCGTAACCAGCACCGCCTCCGCCCGGTCCACCTGCGAAGCGATGGCGTCCACATCCACCACCGGCTCGGTGGCCGGGTTGAACCCTCCCGCGAACAGGCCCGTATCGAAACGACTCAGATACGGGTCGACCAGAACCGTCCGGTCCCCGATATCGATCCGCCAACCCGCCGTCCCCAACCAGCGGAAACTCGCCACGGCCGGCCCGGCCTCCGACCGACGGCCGGCGGAACGGGGTGCTGGAGCGGCCAGCGCGGCACCGGGCAGCCCGGTGGCGGCGAGACCGGCGGTGGAGAGCAGCGCCGTACCGGCGGCGGCTCGGCGCAGAAAGCGACGGCGGTCGTATATGGACTTGGACATGGTGGATCCTCCTCATCGGATCGACGGCCGGTGAATCCAAACCCAACCACCGCAGCACCGGCCACGTCCAAGATCCAACAGATGAAGGGCCGATATGCAGCGGCGTATCAGACCTGGCCAGGCGGTGTGGAAACCGGCCCGGCGGAGGGAGAAATCAGTCCCCGCGAAGCGCGTCGACAGCGGCCCGCGCCGCCGTACCCATCGCCAGATCCACATCGATCCGACGCGTGGCGAGCCGGTCCGTCCGCGCAAACACCGCCATCGCGTACCGCCCGTCATCGGGATACTCGGCCACCCCCGCCTCCATGTGCAGCCCCGGCAGCGTGCCGGTCTTGGCGACGACGTGCACGCCCGGCGGGAAACCGGAGGGCAGCCGGGTCCAGAAAATCTGCCGGGCCATCAACTCCCGGACCATCGAACAGGCTGCCGCCGGGCCAGCCTCGTCCCGCCAGATCAGCCCGAGCAGCCGGGTGATGTCGCGAGGGATGCTCGACGTGGTCTGTCCCGGGTCGAACACCCGCATGGCACGCACCCGCTCCTCCGACAATGTCGGGAAGATCCGGGTGAACTCGGCGTTGTCACGGGCACCCGCATCGGCGAGCATCGACTCAAGCAGCTGCCGGGGCCCGCCGATGATCCGGGTACGGGACAGGCCCAGCTCCTCGGCCAGGATCGGCGGCAGGTCCGCCCCGATACGGCGCAGCAGCAGATCCGCTGCCGTGTTGTCACTGACCGCCATGGTGAAGTACGCGAGATCCCGCAACGATAGCTCGGCGTCGTCGAAGCAGCCCGCCGTGCCCCAACCGCCCAGCCGGTCCTCCGTCCGCACCAGCACCCGCTCGGTCGGGTCGAGTTGGCCGGAGGCGGCCTGCCGAGCGAACTCCAGCACCAGCAGGATCTTGAAAATCGAGGCGATGACCACCTGCTCGTCCGCCCGGACCGCCACCTCACGGCCATCATCGATGTCGACCACATGCAGGCTGGCTGCCACCCCGGCGCGGGTGAAGATCTCAAGGATCTGCTGCTCTACTGACACCCAGGGCACGCTAGCGTCCGGCCCGTGGACCTGCTCCGGCACCTGCGGCATTTCGTGGTGGTCGCGCATGAACTGCACTTTGGACGTGCCGCCGATCTGCTGGGCATCGCGCAGCCGCCACTGAGCCAATCCATCAAACGGCTGGAACGCGAACTCGACGTCGAACTCTTCGACCGGTCCCGACGGCAGGTTCGGCTCACCACCGCCGGCCAGTTGCTGCTCGGCGAAGCCGACAACCTGCTCGCCGGGCAGGAACGGCTCCGCAACCTGATGCGGCAGGTACGCGACGGCACACTCGGCGCGATCCGGGTCGGGGTGCCGCCGGAAACCCCGGCCGTCAAGCTGCGGATCCTGCTCGACCGGCTGGCCGAACAGGCGCCCGGGCTGGAGATCGACCTGCAGGAGCTGACCAGCGCCGAACAGGTACGAATGCTGGCCGAGGGGCGGCTCGACATCGGCATGGTGCACCACCCGGTCGACGGCGACGGCCTGCGTTTCGGCACGGTGGTGGACGTACCGCTCGGGGTGGTGCTCCCCCGGGTGTCGCCGCTGGCCCGCGCGCCTGAGATCGCCCTGGCCGACCTGGCCGGTCACGACCTGGTCGTCGCCCCCCGGGCCACCGCCCCCGGCTGGTACGACCACATCCTCCAGGTGTGCCGCCGGCACGGCTTCGTCCCCGGACGGATCCGACATGCACGGAACCCGGAGTTCCTCTTCGGTCTGGTGCTGGCCGGCCAGAGCGTCGCCTTCGAGCAGGAGACGGTGGCCCGGCGGGAGCCGCGTATCACCTGGCGGCCGATCGTCGGCCAACCACTGGTCCAGCGCACCTCCGCAGTGTGGCCGGACCGCTTGGCGCACCCGGCAGCGCCGATGTTCGCGCAGGTCGCCGCCGACGTACTGGCCCACGCCGAACCCATGCTCTCCACACCCGGCGTACCGCGGACCCAGCAACCGTGGCAGGTCGTCTACGACACCGCAGACATCCCGCAGAATTCCACACCATGACTGAGAGATCTTGGCGTCGTACCGTCACTAGAGCGTCGGTATCCTCCCAAGATCTCGACTCATCGACCCCCTGTCGCTCAATGGTGCCAAGGCAACCGGACCGGCTCGGCGGGGAAACGTCCGTCGATCAAGTCTTTGAGCAGCTCGGCAAGCCCGAACGGCACCACCCGGTCGCTCGTCGATACCAACTCGTCGAGGGTCCACCACCGATACCCCCGGTGATATTCACGCTCGAGCTCTTCAAGCCCACTCACGTCAACGTCGGAACGCTCGGCGCGATGGAAGAAGAAGTCGTCACGAAACCAGCCCCGGGCAAAACCCATGTCGGCGTACCCGGAGGTCATAGCAACAACCGGCCCCAAGGCCTCCGGGTCGACGTCCACGCCCGTTTCTTCCCGCAACTCCCGGGCGGCCGCAGCATGCAGCGGCTCACCGTCTTGGACGCCACCGCCGGGCGTGCACCAGCCATACCCCGCCCGTTCATCAGCAGGATCGAAGGCGAAACAGAAGAGCAGGACACAATTCCTGTGGTCCAGCAGAATGACCCGCGCCGAGCGGCGGTACGACTCCGGGGAGGGCATTGGACGAGGCTACCGACATTGCACCGCAGATGCTGATCAACCGGCTAGGCGCCTGGCCACGCCCACGGGGGGTTACTCCAGTGGGCGTGCGCGTTCGGGTTCAACAACCTCACCGAGAGCCAACCGAACATGGTGGTTGATCCGCTCCAGCCCTTCGACGACCCGAGCATCCTTCGCTTCGATCGAGGACAACTCGCTGACATCAGCGAAGGCCCCGGCGAGCCGCGCGACGGTTTTCTCGTCGTACCGGCCCAGCACGACCTCTCCTTGAACCGACATGACGATCCTGAGGAGCACCGACAGCTCATCTGTGGTGAGGCCTTCTGCCATTGCAGAGGTCTAAATTCGCTGAGCAAATCAAAAAAGCTCTAATTTCAACAGCTGGCCATCAGCGTCAATCTGTGGCGCGGGGATGACCAGTGCTCGCATAGACGACCACAACCAACCGCTGATCTCGGTCGATGAGATACCAGATCCTGCCACCTGCGGTGACCTCGATCTGCCACTGAGGCAGCGACCGACCGCGGTAGGTGCCCGTAGACAGTCTTCCCTTCAAAGGGTGGTGCCGACTGGTACGGCTTGCGGGTGCAGGACTCCGGCGCATCTCCTGCCACGCCGCCAACGTGTTCGACGGAGCCTGAGCCGAAAGGTCTTGCCAACCCTTCACTGCGTCGCTGGTTCCAAAGATCACGTCAAAATCATCCGGACCAGGCGGTGGCGCTACCCGGTCGCCGCGCTTCGGGCTCAACGGTCGGCGCTCGGGGCTGGCACCGGGCCGAAGTCGTCGCCACCCCGGGTGAGGATCTCAAGCAACTCAGGGTCGGCATACACCTCGGCGGTGTGCCTCCACTCCGTGATGAGCTGGGCCACCGCAGCAATGTTGTCGAAATCTTCGACAGCACGCAGCACCTCGACCAACTCCGTCAGAAAGGCCTGCACATCGTCCGCCGGCAGGAATCGAACCCAGGGGAACACCTCGGGCAGCGCCTCCAGCAGTAGCGTGCGCGCGCGATCGTCATGCTTCATCAACGCCGCGAACAAACGTGTCGCGGCAGACATGACCGCGCGATCCTGCTCGTACCGAGACGCGGTTGACAGGACGAGATCCTCGGCATCGCGCCGACGAAGGTGCAGGGACCTGCTGCGTGAGCCAGCCAGTTTGGCTACCGTGTCACGCGGTCGGTTCACCAAATCTGAGAACAGGGCCTCTACTGCGGGCATTCTTTAAAGATACTTTGAAAGTCGCCGGTGCGCTATCCGTATGGTGCAGGCGCTGGTGCTGAGCGTGCGGATGAAGTCACGGCTGCGCGTGGCGATGAGCAGCCGTTGACCGAAGCGTGACAGGATGCCCACGTGCTTCCGTCAAGCGCCGCATCCCCCGACGGCCCCCTCGTTGGCACCAGCCCCGCCGCGCAGTCGATCGACGCCTTCGGGCCGGCCAGTCGAGAGTTCATCGCCGATCTGCACATCCACTCCAAATATTCACGGGCGTGCAGCCGGGACCTGACCCTGCCCAACCTGGCCTGGTGGAGCAAACGCAAAGGCATCAGCCTCCTCGGCACCGGCGACTTCACCCACCCCGGCTGGCTCGACCATCTGCGTCAAACGCTGCACCCCGCCGAACCCGGCCTCTACCGGCTCAGCCCCGACGTCGAAGAAGGCATCGCCCGCCGGCTGCCGCCCCGACTCGCCAGCCACGCCGAAGCCCAGCCGGTCCGGTTCATGCTCAGCGTCGAAATCTCCACCATCTACAAACGCGACGACCGCACCCGCAAAGTGCACCACCTCATCTACCTGCCTGACCTGGACGCCGTGACCCGGTTCAACACGGCGCTCAGCCGGATCGGCAACCTCGCCTCCGACGGCCGCCCCATCCTCGGCCTCGACTCCCGCGACCTGCTGGAAATCACCCTCGAAGCCAGCCCCGACGGATACCTGGTGCCCGCCCACATCTGGACCCCCTGGTTCTCCGCCCTCGGCTCCAAATCCGGCTTCGACGCCATCGCCGACTGCTACGCCGACCTCGCCGAGCACATCTTCGCCGTCGAAACCGGGCTCAGCTCCGACCCGGCGATGAACTGGCGGGTCGCCAGCCTCGACCGGTACCGGCTCGTCTCCAACTCCGACGCCCACTCCCCGCCCGCCCTTGGCCGCGAAGCCACCGTCTTCACCACCGACCTGGACTACTACGCGCTACGCGCGGCCCTGTGCAGCGGCGACGGCCTCGCCGGCACCATCGAATTCTTCCCCGAAGAGGGCAAATACCACGCCGACGGCCACCGGGCCTGCGGCATCAACTGGAATCCCGAACAGACCCGGGCCGCGGGCGGACGCTGCCCCGAATGCGCTAAACCGCTCACCGTCGGCGTGCTCAGCCGGGTCGAAGAACTCGCCGACCGGCCCGCCGGCCACATACCCCCCCACGCCAAACCCGTCACCCATCTGGTGCCGCTGGCGGAGATCCTCTCCGAAATCAACGGCGTCGGCCCGCGCACCAAAACCGTCGAAGGGCAACTGACCAACCTGGTCGCCGCGCTCGGCTCCGAACTGGAGATCCTCACCACGGTGCCGGCCGACGACATCCAGCAGGCCGGCGGTGAACTCCTCGCCGAAGCGATCGGCCGGCTCCGCCGCGGCCAGGTGCACCGCGTGGCCGGCTACGACGGCGAATACGGCAGCATCACCCTCTTCGAACCCGGGGAGCTGGGCCACCGGGGCGCCGGGCGGCAGAAGGAAACCCTCTTCGACGTACCCGTCACACCCGAGCCGGCGAAGAAGACAACACCGAAGTCCCGCCGCGCCGCCGGCACCGCTGCCGGCCCCGCCGCGAAGAAACCGGCCGAGCCGCGGCGGCGGACCACCCGGGCCGCCGACCCGGCACCAGCCCCGCCGATCGCCCCGCCACCGTCGCCGCACGAACCCTTCGAACCGATGCTCGCCGGCATGGAAGAGGTTGGCACCGGCCTACTCGACCGCCTCGACGCCATGCAGCGGGTCGCCGCCTCCGCCCCCGGCGGGCCGATGCTGATCGTCGCCGGCCCCGGCACCGGCAAAACCCGCACCCTCACCCACCGCATCGCCTACCTCTGCGCCGAACTGAACGTCTACCCCGAACACTGCCTGGCGATCACCTTCACCCGCCGGGCAGCCGAGGAGCTGCGGGCCCGGCTCGACGGGCTCCTTGGCCCGGTCGCCGACGACGTCACCGTCGCCACCTTCCACTCCCTCGGCCTGGCCATCCTGCGGGAGCAGGCCATGGCAGCCGGCCTTGGGGAGAACTTCCGCATCGCCGACGACACCGAACGGGCCGCGCTGCGCGAAGAAGCCGGCGACGACGACGCCGCGTACATCAAACTGCTGCGCCAACAGAACCTCATCGACCTGGACGAGCTGGTCACCCTGCCGGTGCAGCTGCTGCGCACCGAACCCGACCTGGTCCGGCACTACCGGGACCGGTGGCGGTGGGTTTTCGTCGACGAATACCAGGACGTCGACGCCACCCAGTACGAGCTGCTGCGCCTGCTCAGCCCCCACGACGGCAACCTCTACGCCATCGGCGACCCCGACCAGGCGATCTACTCCTTCCGCGGCGCCGACGTCGGCTACTTCCTGCGCTTCTCGCAGGACTTCACCGACGCCCGCCTGGTGCGGCTGACCCGCAACTACCGCTCCTCCGCCCCGATCCTCGCCGCCGCCCTGCAGGCCATCGCCCCGTCGACGCTGGTCCACGGCCGCCGCCTCGACCCGGCCCGCCCCGACCCCGAAGCCCCCCTCGTCGGCCGCTACCCGGCAGCATCCGTCACCGACGAAGCCGACTTCGTGGTACGCACCATCGACCACCTGGTCGGCGGCCTCTCCCACCGGTCGCTGGACTCCGGACGGGCCGACGGGGCCGCCTCCACCGTGTCGTTTTCGGACATCGCGGTCCTCTACCGCACCAACGCCCAGGCCGCGCCGCTGGTCGAGGCGTTGACCCGTGCCGGCGTACCGGTGCAGAAACGCTCCCACGACCGGCTCCGTGACCGGCCCGGAGTCGACGTGATCGCCCGGGAACTCCGCCACGCCGATGGGCTCTACGGATCACTGGCCGCCCGGGTCCGCCTCGCCGGCCAAATCCTCGCCGAACGCTACGCCGCCCCCACCCTCGACGCCGCCACCGGGACGGTCGGGCCGGAAGACATCTGGTCCGCGGTCGAACTGCTCACCCCGCTCGCCCTGCGCTGCGGCGACGATCTGCCGCTCTTCCTCTCCCAACTCGCCACCGGCGCCGAGGTGGATGCCCTCGACCCCCGCGCCGAGGCGGTGACGCTGCTGACCCTGCACGCCGCCAAGGGCCTGGAGTTCCCGGTCGTCTTCCTCGTCGGCTGCGAAGACGGGCTGCTGCCGCTCCGGTTCCCCGGCACCACACCCACCAAGGAGGAGATAGCCGAGGAACGCCGACTCTTCTTCGTCGGAGTGACCCGCGCCCAGGACCGCCTCTACCTCAGCCACGTACGGCGGCGGCTGCGCCACGGCGGCGAGCGTGACTGCGACCCGTCCCCGTTCCTGAACTCCATCGACGCCGGCCTCTTCGAACGGCTCGGCGACAGCGAGCCGCGCCGCCCCCGCGACCGGCAGATGCGCCTGCTCTAGCCGGCACCGCCCCCTCCGCCCGAACCGATGCGGCACATCGGACGAGTCGGGCGGGCGAAAGGTTGGCGCTTTTGGGGGAGGTCGGCGCATAGCGGGACCACGTTACGGTGGGTGCCGCGCGGATGCCCCATCCCGACAACGCTCAACCTCTCGTGCCAGGAGAAGACTCCATGTCCCACTACGGACCGCAACCCGGCCAACCCCAGGAACCATGGGTCGGACCGCAGTCCGAC
The DNA here is from genome assembly GCA_036278255.1 of Micromonospora sp. GTDB lineage: Bacteria > Actinomycetota > Actinomycetes > Mycobacteriales > Micromonosporaceae > DASULK01. Next base: position 13,614 of record DASULK010000060.1, on the reverse strand, counting down.
GGCTACGACCAGCCGTCGGATCCGTGGGGCGGCCAGAACGCGTGGGGAACCCCGGGGGTGTGGAGCAACGAAGCCCCTTCGTCGGTGCCGCCGGAGGGACCGGTCAGCTACGCCACCGGCCGGGTCACCCCCGGCCATGAGCAGCCCGGCTACGGCCCGGCCCCCGGCGGGCAGAGCACGCACTACCCGCCGGCCTTCGGCAACCCCGGCGAGAATCCGACCTGGACAACACTGGCACCGCCGCCGAAGAAGAAGAGCAACGCCCCGCTCGTCGCATTCGTCGTGGTGCTGGCGCTGCTGGTCCTCGGCGGCGGCGGAGTCGCCGTCTATCTGCTCGGCCAGGGCGAGAAGCAACCCGCCGCAAGCCCGACCACCACTCCTCAGTCGGAAACGACGGACGGCCCCTCCGCGCAGCCCACCCCGTCCGATGAGGCCACCACCCCGTCCGATGAGGCCACCACCTCGGCACCGGACTCCGCCAGCAGTGTCCGGCTCGTCGAGGTGGGGGAGTGTGTAAAAAACGAGGGCACCACAAGCGAACCCAAACTGGTCATCACCGAGTGCGGACCGAAAACCTACGAGGTGCTTGCTCGCATCGATGGCTCGACCACAGGCGAGGCGGACGCAAAGCGGAAGTGCTCCAAGGTCCCGGAGTATGACAACTGGTATTTCTTCAAAGACGCCCTCGACGACCTCTCCTTCGTGCTCTGCCTGAAGCAGCGCTGACCACCACTCTGACCGCTCTACTCGGGGAAGATCGATGACCAACTACGGACCGTCGGGCCCGCATCAGCCCGAAGACCCATCGGCCCCGGTGCCGCCCCCGGGCGGCGGGTACACCACCCCGCCAGCCGGCGACTACCCGCCGCCACTGCCCACCGATCAGCCAGCACCGCAGTACGGGCAGCCACCGGGCGGCTACCCGACGGCACCACCTCCCCTGCCGACCGACCCGACCTCAGGGGGCGGATACCCACCGCCGGCCGCACCCGGCTGGGAGCAGCCGCCCGGCACGACTCCCGGCGCGTACGAGCAGCCGGCGCCCCAGTACGGGCACCCGCAGTACGGGCAACCGCAGTACGAGCAGCCGCAGTACGAGCAGCCGCAGTACGAGCAGCCGCAGTACGAGCAGCCAGCGCCCCAGTACGGGCACCCGCAGTACGAGCAGGCGCAGTACGGGCAGCCGCAGTACGGGCAGGCGCCCGGTGCCGCCCCCTACCCGATGGCGGGGCCACCACCACCCGCATCGCCCAACAAAGGCCTGAAGATCGGCCTCATCATCGGCGGGGTCGTGCTGCTACTCGTCCTGCTCTGCTGCGCCGGCCTGATCGTCCTCGCGCTCGCCGTCGAGGACGAGGAGCCGAAGTCGCAGGCGTTGCCGACACCCACCGCAACCGAATCGCGGCAGCCGAGCGCGACAGCCAGCACGGACGGCAGCGACAGCGTGAACTTCAACAAGGGTGACTGCATCGTCAACGAAGGCACCGATGAGGCCGCCAAAATGCGCAAGGCGCCCTGCGGTCCCGGCACCTATGAGGTGCTCAGCGTGATCCCCTTCACCACGGATAAGAGCAAATGCGACGACGACCCCCTCCTCGCCGCCCCCGACCACGACACCTGGTTCGTGCACGACAGTCCGGTCGATGTCGCCGACTTCGTGCTCTGCCTGAAGCAGCGCTGAACACGACAAGGTGATAGCCAGAGCTAGGGCTGTCTAGCGTGGACGCTAGACAGCCCTAGCTTTCGGTCGATACCCGTTACCCGGCGGCACCCGGCCGACACGCCGACAGCAACCTCTAACCGTTTCTAGCCGATCCGCTAGAGCGCCCGATACGGTGTCATACGTGGACCCGGTCCGTAACCCGTACGCGCCCGGCGCCGGCCAACGCCCACCCGAACTCGCCGGACGGGACCGCGAGCTGGCCGTCTTCGACGTGGTTCTCGAACGCATCGCCCGCGGCCGCCCTGAACGCAGCCTCGTCCTCACCGGGCTGCGCGGCGTCGGCAAGACCGTGCTCCTCAACACCCTGCGCTCCCAGGCCATCGGCCGGCTCTGGGGCACCGGCAAAATCGAGGCACGCCCCGACCAGTCGCTACGCCGGCCCATCGCCGCCGCCCTGCACATGGCGCTCCGCGAACTCGCCCCGCAACACCGGGCCCCCGACCGAATCGAGATGGTCCTCGGCGTACTCAAAGCCTTCGCCCTCCGGGCCGAACCACCCCGCCGGGCAGCCCGCCCGGCCCGGCTCCGCGACCGCTGGCAGCCCGGCATCGACGTCCCCGCCGCCACCGGGCGCGCCGACACCGGAGACATCGAGATCGACCTGGTCGAACTCTTCACCGACGCGGCCAGCATCGCCACCGACGTCGGCACTGGCATCGCCCTCTTCATCGACGAAATGCAGGACCTCAGCCCCGAGGATGTCTCCGCGCTCTGCGCGGCCTGCCACGAACTGTCCCAACTCGGCGCACCCCTGATCGTCGTCGGCGCCGGGCTGCCACACCTGCCGGCCGTACTCTCCGCCGCCAAGTCCTACTCCGAACGGCTCTTCCGCTACCAGCGCATCGACCGACTCGACCGGCTCGCCGCCGACCAGGCGCTCTGCGCCCCCGCCGCCCGGGAAGACGTCGAATACGAGCAGAAAGCCCTCGACCTGCTCTACGACAAGTCGGGCGGCTACCCGTACTTCGTGCAGGCGTACGGGAAAGCGACCTGGGACCACGCGCCCCGCACCCCGATCAGCGCCGACGATGTGCGGGTCGCCGCACCCGAAGCGGAGGCGGAACTCGCCGTCGGTTTCTTCGGCTCCCGCTACGAGCGGGCCACCCCGGCGGAACGGGAATACATGCGCGCCATGGCCGCCCTCTCCGCGACGGACTCCGCCGACGACATGGACGCCGCCGTACCGACCGCCGAGATCGCCCGCGCCCTGAACCGCAAACCGGCCAGCCTGTCACCCGCCCGCGACGCACTCATCAAGAAAGGGCTGATCTACTCCGGGGAACGCGGCACCGTCGCTTTCACCGTGCCACATTTCGGCCGCTATCTACGGACGCAACCCACATAGGTCGTCCACCACTCTACGGATTCGCGGGGTAAGCAGGGCACCGACCCGGTACTACTGGAGGTTATGAAACCCGTACGTGCCGCCGCCCGGACGCTGCTGAGCGCCATCTTCATCATCAGCGGCACCCGCAACGTCCTCAACCCGGACCCACTCGTGCCCCAGGCGGAAAAAGTCACCGACCGGGTCGCACCACTGATCAAGAACACCGTCCCCGCGCTCCCCACCGACGCCCGCACCCTGGTCCAGATCAACGGCGCCGTGCAGGCCGCCGGCGGCGTCCTGCTCGCCACCGGGACCTTCAACCGACCCGCGGCGGCCCTGCTGGCCGGCAGCCTGGTGCCGACCACCATCGCCGGCCACCCATTCTGGGCCGTCAATGACCCGGCGCAGCGCATGAACCAGCAGATACACTTCGCGAAGAACCTCGGCCTCTTCGGAGGCCTCCTCCTCGCCATCCTCGACACCGAGGGCAGGCCCGGACTGCGTTGGCGGACCAGCCGGGCGATGGGCGAGGGGACACGATCGGTACGGCGGATGGCCCGCACCATGCGCCGCGAAACACGCATCGCGCTGCGGTCCTCCGCCGCCGCGCGCCGCCTCCCCGGTTGATCGCCACTGGCAGGAACGGGCGCAAGCTCCGCCCCCTGCCGGCACGAGGGTGCCGCCACCCGGTGCCGGCCACGGGCCCGCGGACCTGCCCCGGCCGGTGCGGGATCAAAGGATCGGATAACACGGGGGGCGATCGAGAAATGCTTCCTTCTCGGCTACAAGCCGGACCTCGGCGCGAAGCTCCTCCCTGCGAAAGTCGGGACATCCCGGCGGCGGCCACCGGCGAAGAGGCCACCCCACCCGCGCCGCGCCGCGCCCTCCGACTACTGAACCGCCGGGCCCTGCTGCGCATCGGCGTCGTCGTCCTCGCCTGCTACGCAGCAATCCATGCCATCGACACCTTCGGCCGGCCGTACAACTTCTTCGATATGAAGATCTACCACGGCTCCGCAGCGTGGTGGGCGGGCGGCAGAGACCTGTACGGGTTTGTGGCCGCCGAGACCACCCTCGGCTTCACCTACCCGCCCTTCGCCGCGCTGCTCATGCTGCCGATGGCGAAGATGCCCCTGGCGCTCGCCGGATGGATCAACGCCCTGGCCAGCATCGCCGCCCTCGCGCTGATCCTGATCGCCCTGCTCCGCCCGATCGCCAGCCGGGTCGGCTGGTCACCCTGGCTCATCCTCGGAATCGCCCTACCGTCCGCCATCGCGCTCGAACCGGCACGCGAAACCCTCGGCTACGGCCAGGTCAACCTTCTCCTCTTCGCCCTGATCATGGCGGATCTGCTGGCGCTGCGATGGCGGTCCCGCCCCCCCGCCCCCAGCGGCCCCGCCACCAACCCGCTGCGTCGACTCTGGTTCAGCGGCTCCTGGGCCGGGATCGGCATCGGCCTCGCCACCTCGATCAAACTCACCCCGGCACTCTTCATCCTGTACCTGGTGGTAACCCGGCAGTGGCGGACCGTGGTGACCGCCGTCGGCACCGCCGTCACCGTCACCACCGCCACCTTCATCATCGCCCAACGTGAATCGATCGCCTACTTCACCGAGGTGCTGTGGCAGACCGGCCGGGTCGGCGCCCCCGACATGACCCCCAACCAGTCCCTGGCCGGCCTCCTCGCCCGCCTCTACGACTCGATCGAAACACCCGGCCTGCTCTACGGCACCTTCGCCCTGCTGATATTGGCGGTCGGGCTCTCCCGTGCTGCCAGCGCACACGGCGACGGCGACGAACTAGCCGCCTTCACCCTGGTCGGGATCACCGCCAACGTGATCAGCCCGATCTCCTGGTCACACCACCTGGTCTTCGTGATCCCCGCGGTCATCATCCTCGCCGACGCGGCACTGCGACGCCGCAACGCCAGCCTGGGCCCACGGCACCGCCGACTGCCGCCCGCTGCCAACGTGGGCCTCTCCGGCGTCGGTGGGCTCCGCTCACCGATCTGGTTCCCGGCCCTGACCGGACTGCGGCACGCCGTCGCGGCGCTCGGGCTCTACCTGCTCTTCGTCATCTCACCGATCTGGCGGTACGAACACCGGCTGCCCGAGGTATCGCACTATCAACACGGCCTCTTCGGGGCACTGATGGAGAACTCGCTGGCGCTGGCGCTGATCGTGCTGGTGGCCGCCCTACCCTGGCGACCGGGCGCCGAACCGGCCTTCTCCGACGAGCTGGCCACCCGAACCGCCCAGCGGGCCCTGCGGTAAACCACCAGCTGCATCGTCATCCGCCCGCGGCCGCAACTATGGGCAGTTGACCCACTCCTCGGTGCCGTCCGCGAAAAGTTGCCGCTTCCAGACCGGCAGCCGCTCCTTCACCATGTCGACGAGACGGGCGCAGGCGGCGAAAGCGGCCCCCCGGTGCGCGGTGCTCACCGCGGCGACCAGCGCCACCTCACCGATGGCCAGCAGCCCCACCCGGTGCGACACCGCGACCGCGTACACCGCCGGGTCCGCCCCGACCTCCGCGGCGATCTGGCGCAGCACCTCCGCTGCGCTCGGATGCCCCTCGTACTCCAACTCGACCACCGACCGGCCCTGGTCGTGGTCGCGGACCACCCCCTGGAACAGAACGACCGCCCCCGCCCCCCGGTCGGCGACCGCCGCCCCGTGCGCGGCCGGGTCGAGCGGCTCCGTCGTGACCGCGACGATCGGTGTACGGGGCGGCTGCGGCACGCTCATCCCGCCGGCCTTTCGCCGGGAATCAACGGCAGCGGCACGAACGGCACCCGGCCACCCGGCGCACCCGACCCGCCGGGGCGGATCACCGCGAACCCGGCCGCCCCGGCCAGACCACGCAGCATCGCCGGTCCGGCGTGCCGGACCGGATGCGCCGTACCCCGCACCGGATCGATCCGGACCAGTGCCAGATGGGTGAAGTCGCCCCGCCCGGCGACCGGCTCACCGAGCGGCACCTCCCCCAGGGTCGGCGCCGGCCGAGCCCGCAGACCGGCCAGGAACGGGGCGACCAGCGAGACCAGGGCGACCACCGCCGACTGCGGGTGGCCGGGCAGGCCGGCGACGAACCGGTCCCGCCCGCCGCCGCCGGGGACCCGGGCCAGCAGCATCGGAAACCCGGGGCGCACGGCGACGGTGTTGACCACGTATTCGGCGCCCAGCTCGGCCAGGGCCGGATGCAGATGGTCGACCGGGCCGTGCATCGTCCCGCCGGTGGTGCAGACCAGGTCAACCTCAGCCAGCGCGGCCCGCAGCGCGGCCACATGATCGGCCAGCGTGTCGGCCACCGGCCCGACGACGTGTGCCGGGTCGACGGCGCAGCCGTACCGGCGCAGCCAGCCCGGGACCATCGGCCCCAGAGCGTCGCGGACCCGGCCGGCGCCGGGCCGGCCCGTGGTCAGCAGCTCGTCGCCGAAGACCAGCAGGGCGGCCCGTGGCGCGGGCCGCACCCGCAGCGACTCGTACCCGCAGGAGGCGGCAAGCCCGATCACCGCCGGGTCGACCGGGGTACCGGCCGGCAGCAGCTCCTCCCCGGCCTGCGCCTCCCCGCCCCGTTCCCGCCATTCGGGGCGGGGGCGCGGGATGCCGGTGACCCGACCATCACCGGCGCGGTCCGACTCCTCGACACGCACGATCGCGGTCGCCCCCTCCGGAACCATCGCTCCGGTCGCGATCTCGACGGCCGTGCCCTCCTCGGTCAGCGGCGCAGGAGCGGCACCGGCGAGCACCCGCCCGACGATCCGCCACGACGGGGCACCACGCACGGCCCAACCATCCACACTCGCCGTCGGGAAAGCCGGCAGGTCGGTCAAGGTGGTCAGCGGGGCAGCCAAGGTCTGCCCGTCGCTGTCGAGAAGGGGCAGGTCGACCGCCGGACGGGCGGCTGCCAGCCCCGCCGCGTACGCCGCCGACCAGGCCCGCATCCAATCCGTCGCGCCCACCGCTCCCACTCTCCTCCTCTGAGGAACGAGCCCCGCCCTTCCTCACCCTGCATTCCGCGGGTGGTCGCCGCCGCACAGTTGGTCGACGGCGTGGGCGAGAAGCGGGCCCAGCACCGCCAGACCATCCCGCGCACCCCCGGTCGAGCCGGGCAGGTTGACCACCAGCATGCGCCCCATCACCCCGGCCAGCCCACGCGACAGGGACGCGGCCGGCACCGCGGCCCGGCCGTACGCCCGGATCGCCTCGGCGAGGCCAGGAATCTCGTAGTCGAGCAGAGGACGGGTCACCTCGGGGGTCCGATCGGTCGGGGCGAGGCCGGTCCCGCCGCTGGTGATAACGACATCCATCCCGTCGGCCGCTGCCTGCCGCAACGCCGCCGCGACCGGGTCACCGTCCGGCACCACCACCGGGTCGCCGACCTCGCAGCCCAGTTCCCGTAACCCGGCGACCAGCAGCGGCCCGCTGGTGTCGGCGTACACCCCGCTCGCCGCCCGGTGAGAGGCGACCACCACCCGGGCGCGGATCACGGCCGCTCCGCCGGGCGGATCCACTCGCCGGTCTTGCCGCCCTCCTTGCGGAGAACCCGCACCCCCTCGATGGAGGCGGCCGGGTCCACGGCCTTGACCATGTCGATCAGGGCGAGCCCGGCAACCGCGACAGCGGTCAGGGCCTCCATCTCGACACCGGTACGGTCGGCGGTCCGCACCGTCGCAGTGATCTCCACCGTGGAGCCCCGCGGCTCCAGGTCAATGCTCACCCCGTGCAAGGCGATCGGATGGCAGAGCGGCACCAGATCGGGAGTGCGTTTCGCTCCCATGATCCCGGCGAGCCGGCCGACGGCCAGGGCGTCCCCCTTCGGCAGCCCGTCCCGGCGCAGCAACTCCACCACCTCGGCGGTGGTCTGCAGCCGGCCGGCGGCGATCGCACGGCGCACGGAAGGTTCCTTCATCGACACGTCGACCATGCGGGCGGCACCGGTGGAATCGACGTGGGTGAGGCGGGCAGGCTCGGTCACCGGCCGAGCCTATCGATGCACCCGCGCCGAGGCCGGCCCCGACTCCGGCGCACCGGAATCCCTGCGCGCAAACAAAGAACCAGCTGCGGGCGTCTGCCAAACTTGCCCGCGTGACCGTCACCAAGACCCGAGCAGCGGCAGCCGGGGCCGCTCCCGCCCCGCCCGACTCGTGGATCGCCGCCGGGTGGCGGACCCTGCACCGGTCCAGAAGTGGCCTCGCCGCCGATCTGGCACTCTACGGCCTCTCCGCCGCCTTCGCCGCCGCCACCGCCGCCACCTCCACCCTGCTGCCGCATCGGGAGTGGGGCAGGCTCGCAACCGCCGGCTACCTGCTCGCCGCGCTCGCCGTCATCGGGCAGCTCCTCCTGCACCGTCGGAGCACCAACTCCCGGCTCGCCGGCACCACCGCCCGAGCCGCCCTGGCCGCCCTCACCTGGACCGCCGTGGCGCTGGCGCCCATGATCGGGCAAGCGCTGCAACGCGCCGCCGGCAACATCGACCGGGCCCAGGAAGAGGTCCAGGTCATCGAAGCGGCCGGAGCCCGCCTCCTCACCCACGGCACCCCCTACCTGGGACGCGACGCGATCGCCGCGCTGCCCCCCACCGAACAACTCCTCGGCTACCTGCCCTACCAACCCGGCATGGCGCTCTTCGGCCTCCCCCGCGCGGCCCTCGGCAACGGCTGGTGGACCGACAGCCGCATCTGGTTCGCCCTGGTCACCGCGGTCGCGCTGGCCCTCGCGGTACGCAGCCTGCGCCGCCCCGGCCACCCGCTAGCCCTGAACGCCCCCCACGCCGCCGCCCTCGCCCGCGCCCTGCAGCTGACCGCCATCCTCCCGATCAGCGCCCTCACCCTCGCCACCGGCGGCCACGACCTCCCCGTACTCGCGCTCTGCCTACTCGCGCTCACCCTGCAGACCACCCGGCGCCACGGGACGGCCGGCCTCGCCGTCGGCCTGGCCGCCGCCCTCAAACTCATCGCCGCCCCGATCGCCTTCGCGCTGCTCCTCCACGCCGCCACCTGTGGCCGGAGAGCCGCGGCACGATTCGCCGCCGGGGCCCTCGCACTGCCGACCGCGGCGCTCATCCCCGCCTACCTGGTCGACCGGGCGGCCCTGCTGGAGAACATGCTGCGCTTCCCGCTCGGCAAAGGCCTGGTCACCAGCCCCGCACAATCCCCGTTCCCCGGCTACCTGATCGCCTCGGCCCTACCGGCCGGCAACATCATCGCCGCGGCGCTGCTCGCCGCGGCCGGACTGGCGGTCGCTCTCCACCTCCTGCGCCGGCCGCCCCGCACCACCGCCGCTACCGCCCTCATCTGCGCGTACGGCCTGCTGGCCGCCATCCTGCTCATGCCCACGACCCGCTTCGGCTACCTGCTCTACCCGATCGCGCTCCTCGCCTGGATCCCCGCCCTGCGGCTCACCGGAACACCCCACCGTGTCGCGGCCGTTCCCCACCCCGCGGCGCCAGCATCCGTCGTCGGGACATGAGCCGCCCCCGACAGGTCGCACCCGACGTGCTTCTCGTCGTGGCGGCCGGCGGTGCCCTTGGCGCCGCAGCACGTTACGGCCTCACCACCGCCTGGCCCACCCCACCCCTCGGCTTCCCCTGGGCCACCCTGGTCATCAACCTGCTCGGCTGTGCCCTGCTCGGGGCGCTGATGCAGGCCGTCACCACCCGGTCCTCCCACCGCCTGCTCCCGCCATTCCTCGGCACCGGAATCCTCGGCGGATTCACCACCTTCTCCGCGTACGCATCCGAGGGGTGGCAGCTCTTCACCGCCGGCCGGACCGCACTGGGGATGGCGTACCTGGTCGCCACCCTGGCCGGGGGGCTCGCGGCGGTCCGGATCGGTGTACGGGCGGTGCCGCAAAGACAGAAGCAGCCATGACTCTGATGCTGGTGATGATCGGCGGCGCACTCGGTGCCCTCTGCCGATTCCTCGTTGACCGCGCCGTCAATCTCCTGCCGTTCCGACCACTGCCCTGGGGCACCATCACGGCCAACATCACCGGCTCACTCCTGCTCGGCCTGATCTCCGGCGGGGCCGGCAGCCAACCGGGCTGGGTGGGGCCGCTGATCGCCACCGGCTTCTGCGGAGCCCTGACCACCTATTCAACCTTCAGCTACGAGACGCTGCGCTTGGCGCAGAACGGACCGACGGGACGGAACTGGGCACTGCTCAACGTGGCCGCCACTCTGGCCGCCGGTTTCGGCGCATTCGGCCTCGGGTGGTACCTCGGCCCGGCGCCCTGAGCGTGCACCTTTTGCGCCAACTGCCCGGCAGACAGCGGCGTGGTGGCGTAGACCTAAGGGCATGAGCAGGGTCTACCGGGACCGGGAAGAGGCGGGCGAAGTGCTCGCCGATCACCTGGGCAGCCTGGCCAACAAGCCCCACGTCATCCTCCTCGGCCTGGTCCGGGGCGGCGTCCTGGTGGCCGCGGCCATCGCCGACCGGCTCAACGTCCCCCTCGACGTGCTGGTCGTCCGCAAACTCGGGGTGCCCTTCGCCCCCGAGGTCGCGTTCGGGGCGATGGGGCCGGGCGGGGTGAAGGTGCTCAACGAACAGCTGGCTGAACGGCTCGACCCCGGTGACGTAGACGAAGTCATCCGGAAGGAGACCGCCGAGTTGCAGCGCCGGGAGGCCCTGTACCGGGCCGGACGGCCACCGCTCCACCTCGCCGGTTACACGGCGGTGATCGCCGATGATGGGCTCGCCACCGGTGCGACCGCCCGCGCGGCGGTGGCGGTGGCCCGACAGATGGGGGCGGAACGAGTCGTCGTCGCGGTGCCGGTCGGTTCCCCCGACGCCTATGCGACGCTCGTCGCCGAGGCTGACGAGGTGGTCTGCCCGGATCGTCCCGCTGGCTTCGCCGCCGTCGGCCAGTACTACGACGATTTCCACGAGGTGTCGGATGCGGAGGTGAAGGAGATCCTCTCCCGCTCACCCGCACCCCACCCGAGCGGCTAGATCGCCATGTCGACGAAGCGGGACATGTGCAGTTGGGCGGCGACCGTCACCGTGTCGGTGGGGCCGTTCCGGTGCTTGGCCACGATGAAGTCGGCCTCGCCCGCCCGGGGTGACTCCTTGTCGTAGTAGTCATCCCGGTGCATAAGGATCACAACGTCCGCATCCTGCTCAATTGATCCACTTTCGCGCAAATCAGACAATTGGGGGCGCTTGTCGGTTCGCTGCTCGGGGCCCCGGTTGAGCTGACTGACCGCGATGACCGGGCACTCCACCTCCTTGGCCAGCAGCTTGAGGCCACGGGACAGCTCGGCGACCTCCTGCTGGCGGCTCTCGACCCGCTTGGGCGAGGTCATCAACTGCAGATAGTCGACCACAATCAGCTTGAGGTCATGTCGCTGCTTGAGCCGGCGCGCCTTCGCCCGGATCTCCATCAGGTTCATGTTCGGGGTGTCGTCAACGAAGAGTGGAGCCTCGCTGATCTCCCCCATACGGCGTGCCAGCTTCGTCCAGTCGTCATCTGACAACTGCCCTGAGCGCAGCACGTGCAGCGGCACCCGCGCCTCAGCCGAGAGCACCCGCATGGTGATCTCGACCTTGCTCATCTCTAGTGAGAAGATCGCACTCGCGCAATTGTGGCGAATCGCCGCATGTCGCGCAAAGTCCATTGACGCCGTTGAGTTATGGGTGGGAATCATGCTGCGGCCGGCAAGGTAAAGGTGATCGTCGTTATCGACTGTTACGCACTTGACCGGGACGCTGGCCACCGGCCGGACATCGACAATGAACCGGGACCCGGTACGGGCCGTCGTTCCAGTACGCCGTTGTTTGTGAACCAGGCTCTTCCGCGGCAGCCGGAAGACTTCATCGGGCGTGGAGAAATTCAAGAGGTATACAGTCGATGAGGCGGCAGAGCGTCCGCGGACGGCTTTGGTCGATAGCGTGCAGCGGTAGCCGAGACTGACAATCAATTCGTAAACATCCTCGGCAAGCCGGCGGGAGGTCGAGCAGTACTGCACGTTCCCCGATGGTCCTACGGTTCCATCCGTGTCAAGCAGTCCAGCCAAGAGAGACCGGCGCTGCGCTTCGGACGCGCGCAGATAGCTCATCGGAATGTGCTTGTTGTCGAGCACACCCAAGGTGCGTAGCAGCGCCGTCACCGAGCCGAACCTGCTCCGGCATGAACTGCACCGCAAGCCCGGGTTGCCGCGCAGCATTGCCACCGACGGCTCACCGCAGTCAATACACGTGGGCGGCGGCACCGGGCTCGACACGAACCTGGACTTCCCGCCGCAGGACCGCCCGCAGGTCTTCACGCTGCTGGTCGGCGGCTGGAAGATCGCCCCACAGACCACGCACGCCCGCTCTGCGGGCCGAGGTGGCTCCGGCAGGTGCATCGAATAGACCTTGGGCCCGCTCGGCCGTACCAGGAAGCCGTCCTCCTCAACGTAAAGAAGAATTTCTGGATCTGCCGTGGTGAACCGGCCCGCTGCGGAATGGCCATCACCGAGCCAGGCACCCAGGGTGTAGGGCGGGACCAGGAGGTGACGCTGAGGCAGGTCGAGTGGACGGACGTTGTCGATCGAATGGTTCAGGCGGCGGTCTGCGGTTTCGGTCCGCAGGGTGGCTGCAAGCTCCTCAGTGGTATGTACCTCTGGCCCGCGCCCGTACCGTCGAGCCTTTCGGTCTCGCGTCGCCCAGAGATGCGAGCCGTCCGCCACGATCACCGACCCGTCAGAGAACTCCACCTCGTAGCACGGCCGCTCGTGCCTCACCGGGCTTATCGCGGTCACCGTGGTGGGACGGCCATCCGCCCCCAGCAGGCGGTCTCCAACCGCTACCTCGCCCATCGTCGTCCATCCGTCGGGCGTTGGCAGAGGCGTGTCGAGCGCAAGTGCCTTCCCGAGTCCGGGCCGGCCGGCGACGACGATCAACTGGCCGGCGTGCAGGCCATTGAGCAAGCGGTCCAGGTCGGTGAAGCCGGTCGGGACGCCCGCCATCATTCCGCCCTGGGCGCCGACGGCCTCAATCTCATCCAGGGTCGGCTGCAGAATCTCGGCCAGTACGGCGAAGTCCTCGCTCACCCGCCGCTCGGTAACGTCGTAGACCGCCTGCTGGGCCATGTCGACGAGATCGTCGACGTCCCGCCCCGCGCCCGAGCCGGCACCGTAACCCAACTGCACGATCCGGGTGCCGGCCTCGATCAGCCGGCGCAGCACCGCCCGCTCGGCGACGATACGGGCGTAGTAGGCCGCGTTTGCGGCGGTCGGCACGCTGGCGATGAGGGTGTGCAGGTAGGGCGCTCCGCCGACCCGCCCCAGGTCGCCCGAGTCGGCCAGCGCGGCCGCGACCGTGATGGCGTCGGCCGGCTCACCCCGCCCGTACAGGTCAAGAATGGTGTCGAAGATCGTCGCGTGGATCGGGCGGTAGAAGTCGTCGGTCTTGAGGATCTCCACCACGTCGGCGATCGCATCCTTGGACAGGAGCATGCCGCCGAGCACGCACTGCTCCGCCGCGAGATCCTGCGGTGGGGCCTTGTCGAACTGGCCGTCCTGGCGGGGTGCCCCGCTCGACGGCGGGTGGGGTTGGCGCCCTTCTGCCCGTACCTCGTCG
>DASULK010000059.1:0-24182 GCA_036278255.1 Micromonospora sp. | reverse complement strand
ACCAGAACCGGAGCCGCCTTCGTCCACAGCCGCAGCCACGGCGCCTACGGCACCCTCGGACGCTGGGCCGCCGGTCGGACCCCACTCGACCCGATGGCCGACCTGATCCTCGCCCAGCGTTTCGCGGTCGCCCTCGCCACGTCCCGCGGCCAGGACCCCGACGCCCCCCGCCACCTCACCCGATCCGTGGTGCTGCGGTGACCGCAGTCATCGCCCTCGACGTAGGCGGAACCGGCATCAAATGCGCCCTCGTCCACGCCGACCCGGCCGCGAGCAGCAACGGGCCGGGGACGGCCCCGACGAGAGTCCTGCACACCGAGCGGCACCCAACCGGCGCCGACCGCGGGCCCACGGCGGTACTCGACACCATTCTCAACATCGCCGAAGGGCTGGCCGGCAGAGCACGCACCGACGGCCTCACCCCCACCGCGGTCGGCATCGCCATACCCGGGATCGTCGACGAAACCGGCGGCAAGGCGGTCTGGTCCGCCAATGTGGGATTCCGGGACGTTCCCCTGCGTGACCTGATCAGCGCGCGTCTCGGCCTACCCACCGCACTCGGGCACGACGTCCGCGCCGGAGCGATCGCCGAATCCCGGCTCGGTGCCGGTCGAGACGCCCGGCACGTCCTCTTCGTCGCCATCGGCACCGGCATCGCCTCCGCCCTGGTGATAGATGGCCAGGTCTTCAGCGGAGCGCACGGTGCCGCCGGTGAGGTCGGACACCTCGTGGTCCGCCCCAACGGGCCACGCTGCGGCTGCGGACAACGTGGCTGCCTGGAAGCCGTGGCATCGGCGGCTGCGGTCGGGCGACGCTACGCCGAACGCGCGCAGACAGCGGCCACCGCCGCCCAGGTCGCGGCAGCGGTCGCCACCGGCGATCCCCTCGCCGACCAGATATGGCGGGAAACCGTGGCGGCCCTTGCCGACGGCCTCCTCGCCGCGCAGACGCTCTTCGACCCGGAGGTCATCGTGGTCGGTGGCGGGCTGGCGGAGGCCGGCGACCTCCTGCTCGACCCCCTGCGGGCGGCGCTCCGCGCACGGTTCACCTTCCACCGGGAGCCGCGGCTGGTACGCGCGGCACTCGGCGACGAGGCCGGGTGCCTCGGCGCCGCCCTGCTCGCCCTGGACACGTTGGCCGCCGGAGGGCGGCCGACCCGACCGTAGGGAGAAACCGTGACGGTACGCATCAGCGGCAAGGTAGTAACACCAACCGGCGTGATCCAGCAAGGCTGCGTGGAGACTGACGGTGACCGGATCACCGCCGTCGCCGAATACCCCTCCACCCATGATGGCCACTGGATCGTCCCAGGATTCGTCGACATCCACACCCACGGCGGTGGAGGACACACCTTCACCACAGGCGACGCCGACCAGGCCCGCGGTGCGGCCGCCTTCCACCTGTCGCACGGCACCACCACCCTGCTGGCCAGCCTGGTCAGTTCGCCCTACGAGCTCATGCGCTCCGCCACCGCGGCCTTCGCTCCGCTGGTCACCGAAGGAGTGCTGGCCGGCCTCCACTTCGAGGGGCCGTACCTGTCGGCGGCACGCTGCGGTGCACAGAACCCGGAGTACCTCCGTGATGCGTCGGTCGACGAACTCTCCACGCTCCTGGATCTGGGGCGTGGAGCGGTGCGGATGGTGACCCTCGCCCCGGAGCGGGACGGCGTCCTCGACGCCATCACACTGCTCGTCGAACGCGGCGTGGTCGCTGCGGTCGGGCACACCGACGCGACGTACGAGCAGACCCTCGCCGCGATAGCCGCCGGCGCCAGTGTCGCCACCCACCTCTTCAACGGCATGCGGCCACCGCACCACCGCGAACCCGGACCCGTCCTCGCGCTGCTCGCCGCCGCCGGCGTCGTCTGCGAACTGGTGGCCGACGGGGTGCACCTGCACGACGGCACTCTCTCCTTCGCCACCACGGTCGCCGGCCCCGACCGGGCCGCGCTGGTCACCGACGCGATGGCCGCCGCCGGCATGCCCGACGGGGAGTACGAACTGGGCGGCCAGGGGGTGGTGGTCACCGACCGGGTGGCCCGTCTGGCCCGCGACGGCTCGATCGCCGGCAGCACGCTGACCATGGATGCGGCGCTGCGCCGGAGCGTAGACCTGGGGATCTCCATGGTGGATGCCTGCCTGATGGCCGCCACCACGCCGGCCCACGCCATCGGACTCGGCGAAAGCGTCGGGGCACTCGTCCCCGGTCTCCGCGCCGACCTGGTCGAGCTCGACGACGATTTGCGGGTGACCCGGGTGATGCGCGGCGGCGTCTGGGTCTGACGTCCCTGCCGCCGGCCCCGTTATCGACGACGGCAGCCTACGGCGCCGAAGTGAAGACGCCGGGGCGTTCCAGGCTGTGCGGCAGGGCCGGCAACGGCAACTCATCCCAGGGCACCCGGGCCAGCAGCCGTTCGAGGAGCACCCCGATCAGCAGGCCGGCGAGGGAATCGGTCACCCAGTGGTAGTTCAGGTAGACGGTGGTGACGAAGACGATCGCCGGCGGGACGATCCGCAGCGCCGGGTAGACCCATGCGGGTGCTGACCGGCCGGTGACGCGCAGCAGCGCGGCGAGCAGCAGGGCGATCGCCCAGTACCAGACGATGGTGTTGACCACGTGCCCCGACGGGTAGGCCATCCCCCCAACCGGGTCACTGAACAACCGCTCCGGATGTGCCAGTTCGAAATTACGGGGATAGCCGCGGTGCAGCAGCAGCTTCATCGACCCGACCGTCAGGTAGATCAGCACGAACGTGGCCACCATGACCAGCAGCGGCCGGACCGACCGGGCTAAAAGGCTGACCGATACGGCCAGCACCCCGGTCAACGGCATCAGCAGCCAACCACTCTGGCCGAGGAAGTTGAAGACCCGCGCAACCCAGTAGGCCGCCGTCGGCCGGTTCGCCTCGCCCCAGTCCCGCACCGCGAGGTCCAGATCGAGCAGTACGCCGTTGGCCAACGCCACGGTCAACGCGATGGTCCCGACGAGCAGCAGCCCGTCGAACCACCAGCCGGCGGGGCGGACCGGCCGCAGTCGCACCCGTAGACGCCTGACCTCGTGCACAGGCCCACGTTACCGGCCGACGGGTCGACCCCCTGGCGTGTGGCCGGGGTGGCCACG
The DNA here is from genome assembly GCA_036278255.1 of Micromonospora sp. Classification (GTDB taxonomy): domain Bacteria; phylum Actinomycetota; class Actinomycetes; order Mycobacteriales; family Micromonosporaceae; genus DASULK01. The sequence goes on along the minus strand of DASULK010000059.1, from coordinate 21,062 downwards.
TACCAGGGGGTCAACCGCGTCAGATCAGCCGTTGCCTACAGCCGTGCACACTGCCCGGTCGCCGGGCCGCGTACGGTGTTGGACCGGCTCTCGTTGACCGGCTCCGGGTCGTTGCCGGAGCAGGAGAGCGTCCCGCTGATCGTGTTAGCCGCGACCACCACCGGCTGGCTGCCGGTGTTCTTCGTGACGGTGACCGGGCCGGTGACGGTGACGGTGTCGATCCGTACCCCGCCGCTGCTGCCGGTGACGGAGAGCGGCCCGTTGATCCGGGATTCATCGACCCGTACCCCTCCGGTGGCGCCGGTGACAGTCACCGGGCCGGTGACCGTGGTCCCCGACAGGGTGACCAGTTCCGGGCGGGTGGCGTTGACCGGGCCGGTGATCTGGCCGCCACTGACCATCAGCGATGCGCCGGGCGAGACGGTGACCGGGCCGTTGATGGTGGCGCCCTCCAGGCAGGTCAGTCCCGCGGAGACCGTCAGCGGGCCGTTGTGCCGGCCGGTGATGGTCGTGGTGCACTGCGGGCCCGGCCGCCCCACCGCGGAACGCGGCTGGGGGTCGGCGCTGACCGGGGTGTTGGCGGCGAAGTAGGCCACCAGCATGGTCAGATCGTTGTCCCCGGTCGTCACCTGGTCGGTGCCCTCGGCGAGGGTGGTGAAGTTGTCACCGCCGGCGGCGAGGAACGAGTTCACCGTCACCCGGTAGGTGCCGGCCGGGTCGAGCGGCTCGCCGTGCAGAGTGATCGAAGTGATCCTCGACCCCTGCGGCGCCTCCGGGTCGTAGGTGTAGTGGAAGCCCTGGGAGACGCCGAGCCACAGCACCGGGCGGGAGGCCCCGGCCGGCTGCCACTGCTCCTCCAGCACCTGCTTGATCTGCGCCCCGGTGTAGCTCTTGGTCGCCACATCGTTGGCGAAGGGCTGCACCGAGAAGGCGTCGGCGTAGGTGACCGTGCCGTCGGCGCCGTACCGCAGATCGGCCCGGAGGCCGCCCGGGTTCATGAAGGCGATCTGCGCCCCACCCCGGCCCGCGTCCCGGGTGCCGGCGAGCTGCACGTCGGCGATGAAGTTCCCCATCACCGACTCGATGCCCCGGTTCTCCTGGCCATCGGTGTAACCGCGCAGGATGTCTGCGGTGATCTCGCCCAGCTTCCGCTTACCCAGCTCCTCGGCCCGGGACTTCGCCGCGGCGACGAGGTCGGCCACCGCCGCGTCCTGCGGGGCCCCGACGACGTCGAGGAGCTCCGCCTCGGCATCGGTGACCGTACCCGCATTCGGGTCGTAGGTGAGGGTGACCTTGCCGAGCCGCTTGCCGTAGTCCTCCGCCTGCACCACCGGGCGCAGCTTCTCGGTGCCGGGCACCGGCACCAGGAAGGCGTACGGCTGGTGGGTGTGGCCGCTCAGGATGACATCGATGGTGGCGTTTGCGCGGGTGTACCGGCCGAAGACCGGGTCGTTCGCCAGCTTCTCGGCGGAGTCGATGTTCTCGGTGGCCGCGCCCTCGTGGGCGAGCAGCACCACCACGTCGGCTTCACCGTTGGCCGGATCGCCGTCCTTAAGCTGAGCCGCCACCAGGTTGGCCTCCGCCACGGCGTCGCGGAAGGTCAGACCGGCGATGCCGTCGGGGCTGACCAGCGAGCCGGTCTGCTCGGTGACCACCCCGATGAAGCCGACCCGCACCCCACCCATCGTGGTGATGGAGTACGCCGGCAGCACCCGCTCGTCACCGCGATAGACGTTGGCCCCGAGCAGCGGGAACTCCGCCCGGCTGGCGACCCGGCCGGTCAGGTCGACGATGCCCTTGTCGAATTCGTGGTTACCGACCCCGGAAGCCACCAGCCCGGCCCGGTTCAGCACGTCGATCGTCGGGTTGTCGTCGTCGATCGCCGAGATGAAGGTCGAGGCGCCGATGTTGTCCCCGGCGGAGACGAAGGCGGTGTTCGGATTCTGCTCACGTAGCTGCCCGACCAGCCCGGCGAGCTGGGCCGCACCGCCGACCGGCTGGCCGTCCACGGTGGCCGGGGGCTCCAGCCGGCCGTGGAAGTCATTGATGGAGAGCAGCTGCAGCTCCACCGGACCGGTCGTGCTGGTGGTGCGCAGCCCCACCACGATCGGGTTGTGGTCGCTGGCCCGGTACGGGTGCGGGTCGTAGAAGGCGTCCAGCCCGTCGTACTGGAACGCGTACGACTCGACGGCGTTGATCTGCCAGACGTCGGCACCGGTGATCCGGGACGCCAGTGACGGCGAGGCGAGGGCGTGGTCCAGCGACCCGGACTCGCCCTGGAACACGTAGGTCGCCTTGCCGCTGTTGTTGGCGTTGACGTACTGCTTGTCGTAGAGGACCTGCATCGGGTCCTCATGGGTGTACGCGTTGAGGTCCCCCATCAGCAGGACGTCGTCGCTGCCGCTGTCGGCCTTCAGCCGCTCCACGAAGGCGGCCAAGGCCTTCGCCTGCCGGACCCGGTCACCGTTGAAGGCGCCCTGCCCGTCACCGGTGTCGGCGTTGTCGCCGGTGGCCGACGAAGAGCTGCTCTTGGACTTGAAGTGGTTGACGACCACCGTGAAGGTGACCTCACCGGCGGTGAAGGTCTGGGCGATCGGCTCCCGGGCGTTGAACCACACGCTCTCATCGTTGACCGACCGGGACGCTCCGCTGAGCTGAACCTTCGCCGGCTTGAAGATGATCGCCGTGGTGATGACGTCCTGCCCGGCGGGGGACGGCAGTTCCGCGGGGCTGCGCACGTAATCCCAGGTGCCGGCGCCATCGGCGGTGTTGAGCGCGGCGACCAGACGTTTGAGCGCCTTCTGCGGGTCGCTGGGTGAGAAGCGGACCGAGTTCTCGATCTCCTCCAGCGCCACCACATCGGCGTCCAATGCGGTGATCGCCGCAACGATCTTGGCTTCCTGTTTGGCCAGCGCCGCCTCATTCGCCGCGCCGCGGGCGTCGCCACCGAAGTGCACGAAGTAGTTCAGCACGTTGAAGCTCGCCACCCGCACGTCGCCGCCGACATCCTCAGGGGCGCTGGTGCGGGGGTTGGTGGCTGTGAAGGTGGCACGGCCGGCCGGCGGGGTGTCCGCGCTGACCGGGGTGGTGGGCTGCAGCCGCCACTCCTCGAAGCTGTACGACAGCACGGTCGGGCCGAAGCTCTCCACCGAGTCACCCACCCGCAGCGGCTCCGCCTTGGAGAGATACGGCGGGAGCAGGCCGGCGGTGGAGAGGTTGGTGGTCTTGCCGTCGTCGAGCAGGATCCGGCCGAGCTGGTTGGCGGTGGCCACCTGGCGGGCCGCCTCCGAGCCGGGGCGGGCCAGATCGGTGGGGACCGATGCCGGACGGTTACCGGCGGCGAGCACCACCTCGCCGTACCGGTTGGTGTTGTAGACCTCGGAGACGGTGAACTGGCCTACCGGGGTGACCAGCATCGACTCGACCGACTCGCGGGCCGCGTCGTCGAGCGGCAACGTGAGCGGCACCGGGTCGGGCAGCGGCACGCCCTGCTCGCAGACCTGCACGTCACTGCGGGCGGCGATGCTCAGCTGGGTGAGCCCGTTGAATTCGCTGACCGTTCCGTTGACCCGGATCCGGTCACCGATGGCGACCGACGGGTGGTTGGTGGGGCTGGAGGTGAGGTAGACGAAGATCCCGTCCGAGGCGGTGCCGGCGGCGACCGGCCGCTCTCCGCCGCTGCCGACGGTCTGGAGGTAGATGCCGTTGTAGCCGCCGCTGCGGTGGTCAGCGGTGACCACTCCTTCAACGGTCACCTTGGCACCGGGCATCGGTGTCGACGCTCCGGTTCCCTGCACCTGGGCGATGGTGTGGTCGACGGTGATGGTGCAGCCGATGCCGGGATCGGGATCGGGGTCACCGCCGCCACCGTCGCCGCCGTTGCGCACACCGAAGGTGTTCGGTGCGGGTGCCCGCCAGACACCGTCGATCTTCTGCAGCGAGTAGCCGACCGGGGTGCTGGCGGTTTCGGCGACGCCGATATCGGTGCCGGCCAGTCCGTTGGCGGGCCCGCCAACGGCGGTGAAGGTGCCTTCGTAGGTGAGGAATTCGGCAACTGTGCCGCTGGGGGAGACCAACGCGATCCCGTCCGGTGACCCATTCTGGATCCCGTCGGTCGGGTACTCGGCAACGGCCACACCGGCCTCCGGCACAACACCGCTGAGAGTCCTGGTGTTGTACACCGCGCCATTGGCTCCGTTGTAGAGCACGAGCTGCCAGCCTGCCAGGTCGAATCCGGACGGGGCCTCGATCTCGATAGCCTCGCCGACGTCGACTCCGACGTTGTCATAGTGGATTTCACTGATAAAAGGCGTTTTCGCTGCCTCTGCGGCGACCGCGGCGGTTCCGCTGGTCATAACGAGCGCACTGCTGGCGATGATGACGCCCAATACCTGCAGTGGCCGTGTGCGTCTGCTCCGGCGCATCAAACTGATCCTCCGATGAGGGGGGTGACGGTCGGAGCATATGCGGGATCGGTGTCAATACAAGAGCCGCCAGGTGTACGGGTCGACAAATCTCACCCGAAAAGCCCTACCCCGCTGTTCGTCTATCCGGCGTCACCGGTCGTTCGTGGAATGTCCTCGTTCTTTCGGGGGGCGGGAATGATGGTGTCGGAGTCCTCCGGCTGCTCCGATGCGACGGCCGGGTGCGCCTGCCGGAGCAGCCACCCCAGGCCGTCCTCACCGGCGACGACGGTGAGCCGGTCACCGACCGCCACCTGCAGGTTCGGGCTCGGGGACCAGAGTGGGCGGGACTGGCCAGCCGGGGTATGAGCGATCACGCGTACCAGGTGGGGCTGGGTCGCAGCGGAGAGCGGCCGGTCGACCAAGGACGAGTTGGCGAAGATGGTGACCTCGGCGACCAGCAGGGCGTGCCGCTCCACCGGGATGGTCGCGATCACGTCGCGGTCCAGCATCGCAGCGGCGAAAGTCGGCGCGGCCAGATAGGAGACGCTGCGGGTCACCCCGATGCCGAAGACACGCTGGATCCGCTGGGCCAGGTCACCGTCGTAGAGACGCAGCACCACCGGCAGGTTGGGCTTAAGCTCCCGGGCATTGAGGGCCGCCTCCAAATTGGTCACATCGTCGGTGGAGACAATGATCAGGGCCTGGGCGGTCGCCACCGACGCCAGCCGCAGGTTCTCCTCCCGTGCACCGTCCCCGACGATGAACGGGATGTCGAGTTGTTCGGCGAGGCCTGCGCCCCGGGCCGCCGGATCCTTGTCGATCGCGACGACCTCGATATCCAGGTCGCGGAGTTGGCGGATGACCCCCGTGCCCACATTGCCTAAGCCGATCACCACGATGTGGCCTTCTCGTGGGGCACGGAGCCGGCCAGCATCGAGGGCTAACCGGGCATTGACGATGCCGTCCACGACCGCAGCGGTGATCAGCGGAATCAACGCCAGCCCGGCGAGGGTGAGCACCACCTGCATGACCTGCACCTGGGCGGGCAGGGCGGCGTCGTCCGGCTCGGCCCCGCTGAAGGTGGTCAGCAGGGTGATGTAGAGCGCCTGCCATACGTCGACCTGCATGGCACGGGCGAGCAGGGCGCCGGAGATCGCCACCACGCCGAGGACCGCCAGTGTGGCCATGCCGATCTTGCGGGTGGCGAACGACCGCAGGGCGCGGAGCAGCATCATGATCGGGCGGCGCCGGGCGCGGCGGCGACGCGACCGGACGATCCGCCGGGCGGCCAAGTCTTTACCCGTCGGCTTCCCGGTCGCCTGCCCGGCCAGCACCAGGTCGGCGCTGCTGGCATCCATGTCGGCCGGCTCGGCCGGCAGCACCTTCGGGTGGTCAGGGTCGCTCATGTCGGCCAAGCCGCAGACCACGTTCTCCGGCCGCACGTCGCGACGGCGGGCTACGAAAAGGGTGCGGCCGAGGTGGTGAAAATAGGTGGGGGCGACCTCGCCGAGCGCGGCCGCGACGAAGGCCGGCGCGGCCATCGCGGCGTCGGACACCACCTCGCAGTCGGTGAAGAGTTGCTTCACACGACGCCCCAGACTGAGGTTGAACACCCGCATGACGAGTGGAACGTCGGGCGCCACCTCCTGGGCACAGAGGGCGGCGTGGATGTTCTGCACGTCGTCCTGATGCATCAGTGCCAACCCACGCGCGCCCCGCAGCCCGGCCGCGCGGAAGGTGTCCTCGTCGAGCCGGTCAGCTCTGAGCAGACGGATTCCGCGGATGGAGCGGATATCGGGTCCGTCGGGGCGGCGCCGCGAGGGGACGATGACGGTGACCCGGACTGACTCCTTGAGCAGTTCGTGCACCAACTGAATGGCGAGCGGATCTTGCCCGCAGACCACGTAGTGGGGGCGGTTCTCTCCGTTGCTGCGTAGCCCGTCACGCAGTCTGGTTACCGAGCGACGGGTCAGGTTGCGCCACGGCTCCGCCATGCCCGGATCGTAATCGGTCAATCGACGGCTCGCAGCCCCGCGGATCATGGATCGGGGCGCGCATGCCGCGCGTACGCCATGGGTGCGTTGCGGATCGCCCCGGTCTTAACCGGCGGCCGGAAGACACTCGACAACCCGGAACCGCTCGGCGACGGCAAGGGTGTCATCGTTGACGGTGAACGCGGGATCATCGAGGTAGCGGCGGTATTCCGTACTGTGCCAGAAGCTCTCGTGCCCAGCACGCCACTCCGCCACCGATGCGTACCCTTCGCCCTCATCGAGGGCATGGGCGAGGTCAATGTCGCCGAGCCGGACGGTGCGGACCTCGGTGACCTCAATCACCGCGACCGGTTTGTCTTCGGAGTCGACCACCACGGACCGCTGCCCTATCTGAGGAAGTTGCGCCTCATGCTCGTACTCGATCCGCAGCGATGTCGTCGATGTCTTCGCCCCGGTCAGGATCGCCGCGACAAGCTGGTCGCGCAGCGGTCCGGGAAATGCGAACTCAGCCTTCGGAAGATCATGCACCCGCTGAGGTTATCCCCACCACTGTGGCGGGCGTACGCTCTACCGCCCCATCGGGTCATCCCGTACCAGGGATGAAGCAGTAGGTTCAGCTGATGGATGAGGCGGTGGATTCAGCCGATGTCGTACGGAGGCATGTGGACGCCTTTAACGCCCGCGACCTTGATGCTCTGATGTCCGCCTTTACCGATGATGCCTTGTGGGTCACCGGCACCAGCATCGCCCGAGGGCACGGCGAGCTAACCGAACTCTTCGCTGGCGCGATGGAAGGCTTGCTGCCGGCGTTGACGATCCAGAACCTGCTTGCCGAAGGCGACCGGGTCGCATGCCAGATGACCGAGACGTTAGCGTGGGCCGGTAAGGAGCGGACGTTCTCCATTGCGGGGTTCTACCGGCTACGCAACGGTCGCATCACGTCGGCAAAGATCTACCGCGAGGGCAGCGCCGAGATCGCCTAGAGAGTGCAACTGCCGCCAGGCTCGGGAATCTTGGCGATGTCGCTCACCGGAATTTGCCCAGCAGGGCGTCGCGTACTTCCCTCATTGAGGTAGCTACTGCTTGCCTGTCGCCGGCTGGTGGCCCCATTGGCCGCCGTTGGCGCGCCATGCTTGCGCGAGTGTGAGCCGTCCGGCTCGGCCGACCTGCGGGTACGCCCGTGTCGGGGTGTCCCACCAGTGCGGGCGGCGGTGCCGAGGCGGCCCAGCCCGGTGCCGTCCGGTACGCCGCGCCGCAGGGCGGGAGTTGCCGGAGAGTTCGGCCTGCAGGAACTGCCAGCGCCGGGCGACGGCGTTGCGGTGCGTTTCGCCGCGACTCCATCGACGCAGCGCCGAAATGATTCGAGCGTTCAGCCGTGTGGTCATGCCTGCCCCTTTCCGGGATTCCCACCTGCACGAAACAGCGGCGGCAGCGGTAGGGCATGCGCTGCGGAGCGGGTAGCCGTACGCATCAGGCGGACCAGGGCGCGTGACTGGGCCAGGTCGATGAACCAGCGCTGGCTGTCGTCGTCATCAGCCGAGAACTCCAACAGCACACCGCCGGGCGAGACCGGGCCGACGTCCATCTGCCACAACCCGGCGGCAACCTGAATCACCTCGTCACCGCGCGGGGCCGCACAGGCAAGACCGGAGAAGTGCAGACCTTCGGCGCAGTCCGGGCCACGCAGACACCATGCCGGATGATCAGGATCGAGTATTTTCTTCATGGGCCGGGGCTCCTTCCCGGTCAAGGCCCGGGGATGGAGATGGCCCTCCATCCCCGGGCCGCCTGTCAACATGTCTGCTCACCCTGCCGCACCAACGGGGTGACCCGGCACCTGTTACCGCAGCCTCTACCAGAGGTATGGCGACAGAGGGACGCCTACTGATGGCGGCCGGGACGAGCAGTTGGGGAGGCGCTGACCGCCCCATTACGAGGCCCACCGATGGTTGGAGACCGAGGAGAGCCACGCAGCGACCAACTTAAGCGAACTAGTTGCCTCCAGTCAACTACGGGCTGAAGTGCGCTGTACCAGCAACTTGCAGGCGGAAGTTAGAGCGTGCTCTCATGGTCGGCGGAGACCGAGGAGTTCATATGCCTGCACCAAAGTGGGAGAAACTCGCTAACCACATCCGCCAACAGATCAAGTCCGGGGAGCTGAAGCCTGGCGACAAGCTGCCGTCAACCGCACAGCTCAAGGCCGAGCACAAAATCTCGGACTCGGTGATCCGCTACGCCATGCATGCACTACGCACCGAAGGACTGGTCGAAAGCACCCACGGCGTCGGTGTCTTCGTTGCCCAACCCAAGTAACGGCAGGGTGAGGAATCTTCGTTCGCAAGCAGCCAACAGGACCGCCATGCCTACTGGTGCAGGCGCGCCGATGTAGGCACAGTGAACGGGTGCTCATCGTCGTCTCAGGGTTGCCCGGTACGGGAAAGTCGGCGGTGGCGAGCGAACTCGCTGCGCAGCTCGGCGCTGTCCACCTGTCCATCGACCCGATCGAGGACGCGCTGCTGGGAGCGGGGCTGCCACGATCCTGGGAGACCGGGGTGGCGGCGTACGAGGCTACGCGTGCGGTCGCCGAGCAGAACCTTGTCCTGGGGCGAACTGTCGTGGTGGATGCGGTCAACGACAGCGAGCCGGCCCGGGACACCTGGCGTGCCGGTTCAGCTCAAGCAGGGGTCCGGCTCGCGTTCGTACTGCTCACGCTCGACGACCAGACAGAGCACCGCCGCCGGCTCGAAGGTCGCGTGCGCGAACTGGCTCACGTGCGCGAACCCTCGTGGAAGGACGTGCGCGCTCGGGCGGCAGCGTACGCACCGTGGGTCGACGGAACGTGCCTGCACGTCAGCGCAGAGGGGCCCGTCGCTCAGTCGGTTGTTGACGTCATGGAGTGGCTGGACCGCTTCCGGACGTGCCACCCACCAGAGAGCCATGGAGCAAACCACCACGGCTCTCCAACGGTTTCCTTGGTGCCCTTACCAGATGCGGTCAAGCTGAAGCCATTCGAAAAGTAGATCTCCAGGTCAGTTGCCTCTCACAACGACTGACCGGTGACATGCAGCTATTGAGGCCACCGAGCGGCCGACGAATCGGGATGAGGGCAGCATCCGTCGGTCTGCCGGTGAGTTAGACCAATACGGTCCACGCCCGCCCAACCACCGTGACGGCCGTTCGGATCTTGGCCATCCCGGAGCCGGAGCGCGATCGACCGAGACCTGATCGAACTCATACCCAGCGCCCGCTACAACGAGTGGCCCAACACCCCCCCCCCGCATGACAGACGCCGAAATCGATGCCGTCCTCGCCGACCCCCACCCCTGGCTTCCCGCCACTGGAGCGGGGCCAATCATGCTCATCACCACCGACCATGCCGATCGCCTGATCGGCAGATAAGCCCACACGAGCGGCACCGCGACTCCGCAAGGTTGCACCCAATATCAAGGCCAACCGTCAAACATGTGATGGGACGGATTCGTCAAGCATGTGGTCGGACTAAACACGGGGACCTGCGTGACAGATCGGTATCAGGACCTGCGTGACAGCCGGGTCTGAAACCCAGGCAGGCCGCGCTGACTGAAAACGCCGATGCACCCCACCGGCACGATCGTCGACACTGGCGCGATGGATCAGATTCAGGAGATCGTCGGGCTGGTGGGCCGTGTACTGGATCCCGAGGTCATCGGCACCTACCTCCACGGCTCCTCGGTGCTTGGCGGCCTCAAACCGGCCAGCGATGTGGACGTCCTCGTCGTCTCCCGCCGACGCATGAGCGATCAAGAACGGCGGCAACTTCTCGAAGGACTCTTCAGAATCTCCGGTTCCCAGAACCAGGCTCGCCCCGTCGAACTTACCGTGGTCGTTCAGTCGGAAATGCGCCCGTGGCGGTTCCCGCCGACCTGCGATTTCCTGTACGGCGAGTGGCTACGCCACGAGTTTGAGGTCAGCGGGCCACCTCAGCCGGAACCGATACCGGACCTGGCCCTGCTGATCACGATGGTGCTGGCCGGCGATCATCCCCTCACCGGTCCGCCACCGGCGCAGGTCCTCGACCCGGTTCCGCAAGCGGACCTGCTACGAGCGACTGTGGCGGGCATCCCTGGCCTGCTCCAAGACCTGGACGACGACACCCGCAACGTCCTGCTGACCTTCGCCCGCATCTGGACCACGCTCGCCACCGGTCAAATCAAATCGAAGGACGCCGCCGCAGATTGGGTGCTGGCCCAGCTCCCGCCGGAGCACCGCCCCGTCCTGCAGCATGCCAAAGAGCTATACCTCAACCACCGATACTCCGAGGAGAGCTGGAGCAACGAGCTGATGGCCCAGATACATCCGCACGCAGACCAAGTCCTCGCCGAGATCAACCGGCTGCATCAGCGGTAAAGATGCCGCGCACCACCATGTCCGCAAGATCGTCTAGCCGGACGTGTCACGTACGTCCCGAGACCCGACATTGCCGAAAGCGGGCACCGCAAGAACCGGTGTGCTTCCCTGCACTGGTCCCGGGCCTGCATTGCCAATCCAAGAGCTCATATAGTCACGCGGTGAACATGGAGCAGGTCCGGCAGGCATATGCGTCCGTCGCAGAGCTCTACATCGGGTTGTTCGGTACAAACCAGCAGGTACACACCGACGACCTCGCCTTCATCGGGCGACATCTGGCGGGCCGGCCTGGCACGGTGCTCGACCTGGGCTGCGGGCCTGGCCATATCACCGGTTACCTTCGCTCGCTGGGCGTCGACGCAACGGGAATCGACATGGTGCCCGAGTTCATCGCCCATGCGCAGGCGGCCCACCCGAACGGTAGGTACCAACTCGGATCGATAGAAGATCTCGCCGTTGCCAACCACTCCATCGCCGGCATCCTGGCCTGGTACTCGTTGATCCATCTGCCGCCGCAAAATCTCGACGGAGTGCTCGCGGAGTTCCGGCGAGCAATGGTCCGAGGCGGAACGTTAGTGCTCGGTCTCTTCGAGGGTGACGAGGTCGCCGCCTTCGACCACAAGGTCGTGACCGCCTATCGCTGGCCCGTCGACGAGTTCTCCGAGCGATTGACGCGAGCCGGCTTCACGGAAGTTGAGCGCCTGCAGCGGCCCAGCGAAGGCACTCATCGGCCGCACGCCGCCATCGCGGCAATCCCAACCGAAGGGTGAGCTAAGTCGGCGAGCCTCCGCTACCTCGACCCCGTTGCCGAGGTGGACGCCGCCTACCTCTCCGTTCACGATCCGAACGGCCGCTACCCCGACGGGCACCGCTTCCACGTCAAGGTCTGTCGCAAGACCGCGGCCACCATCAAGGCGCAGGGGAATTTCATTACCCTGAGGTTCCCCTGCGAGGTGGACACCTGGAAGTTGGGCGGTGAGTCCATGGAAAGGTGGCCCAGGTGGCAAGCAGGAGTAACAGGTACCCGGAGGAATTCAAGCGTGACGCGGTAGCGCTGTTGTGCCGGGTGCTGGGGGTGCGCCGCTCGGCGTACTACAAACCCATGACATTGTCCCCACCGCCTCGCGTCGGAGAGTACGTTCCATCGGCGGCGTTGGGAGTCGGCCTCGGTCTTGCGGCGTACATCCCTGATACGTTGAATGACTCAGGAGCTCCGTACGTTAACCCCTTCTTCAGTTCCGGCTTTGCCTGGGGATTCGCCGCCCTACTTGCCGGCTACATGGCCCGACGGCAAAGGGTATCGGTAGTGGCCGGTGGAGCCACGCTCGCGATTGCCGTGATCGCTTACTACTCTCTTATCCTTTTCGTAAATCAGCGCTGGTATGTCGATGCGTCCAACACTGAAGACGGCTTGCCGTCCTCGGCTGGCCTGCTATCTGTTGGTCGATCGATCGCATTCTGGGCCCTGGCTGGGGTGAGCGGCGGCGGTATGATGGGATGGCTCGGCTGGACCATACGCCAAGCATCCGCCCATCGCGGCTCCACTGCGCTGGGTGCAGCCCTTGGCTTACTCACCGGCGAAGCAGTCTTTACGCTTATCCATGTCAAGTCGATTTACTTAGGGCCACTGGATACGTTCGATCTATCTAAGCTGATTCCGTCGCTCATTCAGATTACACTCGCCGTCATCGCGGTCGCGATCATGGTCATTCTCCGCAAGCGATCGATCAACTGGCGCGTGGCGATCGTGGTCGGCGCGACATCTGTCGCCCTCAGTGCGCTGCTTTGGTATGCGGTGCTGACCGTCAGGATACTCCTCTAACCTCGGCTCTTCGTTAAGGGCTGCATACTGGGCTTGCCGAGAATGAGGAAGCGCCTTCTGATCTGGGAAGATCTGATTTGTCGAAGATCGAGATCGCCTGTCACGGAAGGGTGTGTACAAATAGCGGCTGATCGACCGATCAAGGGAGAGACGCCAGATGACGACCGAGACCACCTCTGGGCAGGAGCCGGCCGTGGAGCCGGTGGGTGCGGTCACGGATGAGCAGTTGATCGCAATGCTGGTCGATCGGACTCGTGGTGACGGGCTGAAGCTGACCGGTGAGGGTGGGCTGCATAGCGCACTGGCGCCAGGCAGATGAGGCCCAGGACGATGACCGCTGGCCAGATCGGCCATAGGCGGTCAAGATCGATAAAAGCCAGGGGCAAGCTCACCACCGCCGATCTCAAGTACCACACGGCGAGGCGGTAGGGCAGCGTCGTCCGAGCCTGCTGGATCACGACAGCGTGGTCGCTCGTCTCCGGCTCAGACACGGCCGCAGGGTAGCCCAGGCCGGGTGTACTAATACCTAGAGGAAGCAACGTCGTAGCCGCGAGGCAACCAGGAGGACCCAGCGTGCCGGAGCACAGCGCCACCGCACAGCCGGGCTTGGTGCCTGCGGCCCGACGCGCTGCGGGCACCATGTTCGCCGCCCTGTACGGCGAACTGATCCCGCATCCCTGGCGCGATCCCGAGCCGGAGCTCGACGCCTACTCGCTGTTCTACCACCGGTCGATCGCCATGGGCTGGCTCGACGACAGGTCGGCCGGGGGCGGCTTCGAGGACCGCATGCTCCGCGCGCCCGGGCTGTGGGGCATAAACGACGCCGGGTGGGACCACCCCCGCGCCGCTGCCGGAGCGGGACTGATCTCCTGGTTCCAGGTCGAGGCCAGCGCGGTGGCCGACGACCGGCCGCTACCGGTGCAGCCGTTCCTGCGGTGCGCCGAGGAGGCGACAGCGCGGGCCGGCATGCTGGACCTGTCCGCGGTACAGGTTCTCCTGCCGGTTCAGGGTCTCGACCCCTCGTCGCGCCCACCGTACGCGCCCGTGCCTGCGATGCTGACGAAGGAGTGGTTCGCCGATTGCGCCCCGGAAGCGAGGACTCCGGTGGAGGTCAACATCAACAGTGGCCGGGGCCCATCGATCCCCGCTGCCGCAGAGCAGCTCACCGACCACCTCGGTCAACTCGACCAGGACGTGTTCGTATGCAGGTCCCAGGACGTCGCCGGCCGGGACGCCGTCCTCCCCCCACCGTTCGACGACAGTTTCTGGAACGGCCCGCCCCTGCACGGCGTGATGCTCCGCGGAGAGCTTGCCGAGTGGTCGTGCGACGCGGTCGGATGGCTGGCCGAGGTCGTCGCCGACTCCGCCGCCCGACTCGGCGTCCGTTCGCCGCTGCTGCTCACCGTCACGCGAGCCCTCCCGTCTGGTTGAGCGGAACCACCCGCGCGGGGCACGAGGCGGTGACTCGCGTCCTGGATACATCGGCCCCCCCCGTCGCAGGAGGCGTCCATTCCCGCACTGGACGTCCGCGCCCCGTCGTGGCCGGCGCTGTTAGTCGAGGTCAGGGCCCGGCGCCTGTGTGCCGGGCCCAATCCGATTGACGACGTCGAGAGGATGTTGGTGTGCGTACGTTCGATGATCTCGTCGATGAGGGTGCCGTAGCAGACGTTTCTGGATGGAGCTTTGACTGGCTGGTCGGCCGGGCAACCGAGGAGCGACCACCGTGGGGGTACTCACGCTTACTCGCGTCGCGCCTGGCGCATGTCGCCTCGGCCCTGGACATCGACACCGGGGGTGGCGAGATCATCGCGGAAGTACCGCATCTGCCGGCGAGGATGGTTGTCACCGAGGGATGGCCTCCCAACGTCGAGCACGCCCGTCACCTGCTGTCGCCCCGCGGTGTGGAGGTCGTACCCGTGGAGCAGGGAGGGCCCGTGCCGTTTCCTGATGCCAGCTTCGAGCTGGTGAGCAGCCGTCATCCGGTGAGTCCCAACTGGGCCGAGATCGCTCGCGTGTTGACCGACGATGGCACCTACCTCGCCCAGCAAGTCGGGCCAGCCTCCGCGTTCGAGCTCATCGAGTGGTTCCTTGGCCCACTGTCGCGGGAGCATCTGAGCCGCGATCCCGAGCGTGAGGCCACAGCAGCTCGGTCAGCGGGACTACAGATCGTGGGCCTGCGCACCGCGCGCTGCCGAATGGAGTTCTTCGACATCGGCGCGGTCGTCTACATCCTGCGCAAGTGTGTCTGGTGGGTGCCCGACTTCACCGTCGACCGCTACTGGAAAGCCCTGGAACGACTCGACGCTCACATCCGCGAACATGGGGCTTTCCTAGCCCACTCCACCCGAACCCTCATCGAAGCGAGACGCGCGCCACGCTGAGACAGCATCCGCTTCTGGCACCCCTCTGTGTCAAGTGGTGGCCGAAAGCAGTCTTGGGAGGTCGGGATCCGCTCAGGGATCCGGCTTGGGTGAGGCGGAACCTGATGCGCTGCGGCGTGCGTGCCTATGTCGTCGCGTGGATGGTGAGGCTGGGCGAGCTGCAGGCGCAGGTGGCGGTGAGCTATGACCGTCTCGGCATGCCCTCCTGGCCCAATCCGCGCCCGGTGATGGCCTCGCCGCGGGAGGAGGAATACTCACGGGTCACCGAGCCCGAACGGTACGGCATCGTGCACGTCCGCGCACGCGTATGGGCCAATAGGCTCGGCGACCTACCAGGGGTCGAGGTCGAGACGCTCGCACCGGCCCCTCTTGACGACGAGGGGCGCCTGGGCCGGTTTGACCGCGGCGTCCGGCTCACCTCACCCCGACCGGGCACACTGCCGCTGCTGCTGCTTGAGCGCGACGTGCGGTTGCCGGGGCGCGAAGCGTCGCAAGCGGTGCTGCACATCAGTGTCGTCCAGCCCAAGATCGCCCTGGCGATGCTGCCGGACTGTGGCTGCGACGCCTGCGACTCGGGCTCGGATGACCTGCTCCACGCGATCGACCAGACGATCTGCAGCGTCGTCGGTGGCCCGTTCGTGGTGCTGCGGGGGAAGGGGTGGTACGCACAGTGGCATCCAGACGGCGGTAGCTCGGGCGGTACGGGACGAGGCCCAGACCACGCCCAGGTGATTGAGCTGTGCCGCCGACTCGCGGGCGAGGAGGACATTCAACTACCCAACGGCACCGAGGCCTTCGTCGGCCGTCCTTGGCTCGACTGAGCCTCCTCGGAAATCTTCCAAGACCGGGTCGCTCCCCTTCGAGACTTAAAATCCCGAAAGTGCCTGGTAGAAGTGGAGCCCCCGGTCGGACTCGAACCGACGACTTCTCGCTTACAAGGCGAGTGCTCTGGCCAACTGAGCTACAGGGGCGGGCTGTTCTCGGCCAGCATAGCCACTCGCGTCACGCTGTCACGCCCGCCACGTGGCTACGTGCCTTCCTGTCCCATATATCACGTGGCGTAATCCATCTGGAATGGATGCGACCTTGGCAGGCAGAAGAAAGCCGTTTACCGTGGCGTGACGCGGACGACACCTCGATGCAGCCTTGCAGCAGCTCAGGCGGGTTCGCGGGCCGGGGCAGGCGTTGCACCGGCCGTTCTTTCACTCGGATCGTCCGGCACGTTCCTGCCGGTGAAAGGAAGCACCTCACCATGGCTACGGTCACCTACTCCAAAGCCACCCGCACCTATCCAGGCACCGAAAGCCCTGCGGTCAACCAGCTCGACCTGGAGATCGGCGACGGAGAGTTCCTCGTCCTCGTCGGCCCCTCCGGCTGCGGCAAGTCCACCAGTTTGCGCATGCTCGCCGGTCTCGAAGACGTCGACGAAGGGTCGATCCACATCGACGACCGGGACGTCACCCATCTTCCGCCGAAGGCCCGCGATATCGCCATGGTCTTCCAGAACTACGCCCTCTACCCGCACATGTCGGTCTACGAGAACATGGCGTTCGCGCTCAAGCTCCGCAAGACCCCGAAAGCGGAGATCGACCGGCGGGTCCGGGAAGCGGCGGGGCTGCTGCAGCTTGAGGAGTACCTCGGCCGCAAGCCCAAGGCGCTCTCCGGGGGGCAGCGGCAGCGGGTGGCGATGGGGCGGGCCATCGTCCGGGAGCCGCAGGTCTTCCTCATGGACGAGCCGCTCTCCAACCTTGATGCCAAACTGCGGGTGCAGACCCGTACGCAGATCGCTTCGCTGCAGGCCAAGCTCGGCATCACCACCGTCTACGTGACCCACGACCAGGTGGAGGCCATGACGATGGGCCACCGGGTGGCGGTCATGCTGGACGGGGTGCTGCAGCAGGTGGACACGCCACGGACGCTCTACGACGCCCCTGCCAACGTCTTCGTCGCCGGCTTCATCGGCTCCCCGGCGATGAACATCAAGACGGTGCCGCTCACCGAGGCGGGGGCGGTACTCGCGGAGATGAACATCCCGCTGACCCGCGAGCAGGTGGCCGCCGCTCAAGCCGACGGTGGCGGCGAACAGGTGACCGTGGGCTTCCGCCCGGAGGACTGCGACCTGGTCGGCCCGACCGACGGCGGCATGCCGGTCATCGTCGAACTCGTCGAGGACCTCGGCTCGGACGCCAACGTGTACGGCCACGCCACGCTCAACGGCACCTCGGAACGTTTCGTGGTGCGCAGCGACCGCCGGCAGACGCCCAACATGGGTGACACGATCTTCGTCAAGCCGCGGCCGGACCACAACCACGTGTTCCACGCCGTCACCGGTGTCCGCCTCTGACCGGCCGGGCCGATCCGCAGGCAGCGGAACTCAGGCCCTCTGATCCCAGGCAGGGTAGTGGGGCCGCCCCCGATATCGGGGGCGGCCCTCTGCGTACTGCCCCCTGACCTCGTGGCGGTCCAGCATCGATCACGGACTTACTCGCCGATCATGGAGCTTTGGTCGTGTATGCGAGATCAAAAACGACAAAAAGTCCTTGATCGACGGGGAGAGGGCCGACGGGGAAGGGGGACCGACGGGAGAAGGGTGATCAGTCCTTGGCGAAACGCTGGATCACGAAATCCTCGTCGGTTGCGCAGACGATGAGGGTGGTGCCCCAGGAGCAGGTAGCCGGCCGTACCCCCTTCAGCGGGCCGAGCTGTACCGGCTTCCCCGACTTCACCCCGACCCCGGCGGCGCTCGGGGAGGCCGTGTAGGTCGACAACCTCTCCGTGAAGAGCAGCAGATTCCCCCCGTCGAGACGCGCCGCCACCCCCTCCTGCTGCAACAGTCGGCTGCCGTCCGGACGGAAAATGGTGAAGGCATACTCGCCTGACTCAGACCGGACCAGAACATGCTCGCCAACCGGCACGATGATCACCGCATCCGGTGCCGACTTGCGCCAGATCGCGCTCCCCTTGACCGCGTCGACCGCAACCAGTCGGGTGGCCTTGCCGTCAAATCCGGACGCCTCAAGCAGGCAGACCCGTTCCTCTCCGCACGGCCGGAGCTCCCTCGCCCTGAGCTTGTCGTCCGGTGCCGTGTAGAGATGTGTGGGCTCACCCATGCTCTTCAGGTCGTACGCCACCAGTCGGTAGCCGCGCTCCGCCCCGGCGATGTAGAGCCGCCCCTCGTAGACCATGGCGAGGTCGTCGGGGGCGGCGACATTGGTGCGGTGCTTGAGCACCTTCCCCGAGGCGGCATCGATCACCCGCGCGGAGCGGTCGGCACCGATCTCCACGATGCGGCGGTCGACGAGATTCGGCACCAGCATTGTGCCGGCCACGCGGGCCGGACCGCCCATGTCGTCGACGGTGGTCGCCGGATGGATCGCGGAGCCGCTGTTGCCATCGGCATCCGCCAGATTCGGCAACGACCACCGCTGCTTGCCGTCAAGCAGGCCACGGCCGATCAGCCGGTTACCTTTTGTATCAACCTGAACCAGCACATCTTCGAAGAAATAGATCTGGTCCTTATCGGAGAGAGTCTCGCTCCACCGCTGCGCGCCGTTGGCCGGATCGAGGACCACCATCCGCTCCGACGAGTCCGGGGCGTCCCCGAAGGCGACGAACGCGTCCGGCAGCGCGACGAGGCGGCGCCATTGGCTGGAGGTGGCCGAGGTCTGCTTCTCCCACCGTTTCTTGGCCGTCCCTGCCTCGACCGAGATGACTTGCAGGCGCTCGTCCTCCCGTTGATAGGCCAGGTAGGCGCGGTCGTCGACAAAGGCGGTGAAGACGTACTGCGGCATCTCCTCGACGGCCCGGATCCGGCCGACGTCGGTGAACGGCTGAAAGTCAAGATCGGAGTAGCCTCGGCCGGTAAAGAGCAGGACGGCGGCGGCGATCACCGCGGTGACGGCGACCGCGGCGCCAACACCGATGATCGCAGCCCGGTGTTTCCGGCGGCCCGGCGGCGCGGCCGGCGGGATCGGGTAGGACGCCACGCCGCCCGGGCCCCGCTGTCCCGGCGGCAAGCCCGGCGCGCCGACGTACGGGGCGGGGCTGACCGGTGGTCCCCCCGGGTGTCCGGCGGCACCGGACGGCGGCGGTGCCGCCGGACCCGGCCGGGTGGGATCCGTCATGACGGGTGCGGGCCGCTCAGCCGGGGCGGCCTCGGCTGTCACACCAGCCAGCGGGGCGGTGCCGGCCAGCGGGGCGGTGCCGACCGGTCCAGCCACGGTGGTGGTGATCGGATAGACCTGTGCGCCAGCCGCGGGAGCCGACGGGGCGGCGAGATCGGCGAGCGCGCCCTCAGCGACCGGGAGTTCCGGCTGCTCCAGCACGGTGGGCGCGATGCCGAGTTCGGCGTGCAGCAGACGGGCCACCAGGGGCACCCGCGAAGATCCACCGACGAGGAAGAGGCCGGAGAGCTGGTCCGGAGTCAGCCGGCAATTCGAGATCACCCGCGCTGTTTCGATGACACCCCGCCGCAGCAGGGGCTCCGCCTGGCGCTCCAGTTCTTCTCTGGTCAGATGGACCGCCTGCTCGACGTCGGGCACCGGGACGGGGGCGATGGCGGCACGGGAGAGCATCTCCTTGGCTCCCCGTACGTCGTTCCAGAACTGCCGGCGGTTACGCCACTGGCCGACCGTGGTGGGCTGGGAGAGCTGCTGCCAGGCCGACGCATCGGTGCTACCGAGCAGCTGACCGAGGTGATCGACGATGGCTGCGTCGAGATCCAGCCCGCCCAACTCGGCGACGCCGCCCGACCCGACGACGGTGAAGCGGGCCCGCCCGGTCTGATCGATGCCTTCGTTGCGGACCACCGCGATGTCCAGGGTGCCGCCGCCGAAGTCGAACACCACGATCGCCGACCCGACCGGTACCGGCCGCCGTAGCACCTCGGAGAAGTAGCGGGCGGCGGCGACGGGCTCGGGCACCATCCGGGTCCCGACCGTTGGCCCACCGTGGGTGGCGGCGCTTTCGTACCCGGCTGCCGGAGCGACCGGGGGCCAGCCGGCCCGGGCCACCGCGGTCGCCAGAACCCCGCGGCGACGAGCGCCCCAACTCGCCGGGTAGGTGACCGCGGCGGGAGGCAGGAACCCGACCGCCTCGACCGCAGCCTGCGCCACCGCGCGCAGCACGGTGGCGAGCAGGTCGACGGTGGGCACCTCACGGTCGCCGAGTAGGACCCCGGGCTCGTCGATCCGGCGTTTGGGGTTCGGCTCGTAACGGGCCGGTTCGGCCTGGGCGAGCCGTTGGGCGTCCCGGCCGACGTGCAGCCGGCCGGCGCTGTCGAGGAAGACCCCGGACGGCATGATCGGTTGACCGTCGAAGAGCAGGGGACGGGTCCGACCGTCGGGCCAGCGGAGCACCGCGACGGTGTTGGACGTGCCGAGGTCGACGCCGAGCGTATAGCCGCCGCCCTGCCCTGCCATCTGATTGACTCCAGTTTTCCGCTTGATCGAGGCTTCGACGCGCTGCGTCCCTTGGCCGCCGAGATCTTGCCGGATTGCTTGCCCACCGAGGGGAACCCGGTCCTGCATGTTACGGGCAGCGGCGCCCCGGCTGGACCGCACACCACTGGCCCGCCTGGCATGCGGGCATGACGGCGCAGGCCGTTGGCGGGATAGGGCGACCCGCCGGCGGGATAGGGCGACTCAGGATCAGGGCTCGGCCCGGCGGCGGGCGACCTCCGCCAACGTCACGGCAGCGGCGACGCTGGCGTTGAGCGACTCGACCGTGGCGGCCATCGGAATGCTGACCCGCAGATCACAGGTCTCGCCCACCAATCGAGACAGGCCCCGCCCCTCGGAGCCGACCACGACCACGAGCGGGCCGACGGCGGCCTCCAGGCGGTAAATGTCGGTGTCACCGTCGGCGTCCAGCCCGATCACGATGACGCCTTCCTGCTGGCAGGCCTTCAACGCCCGCGTCAGGTTGGTCACCGGGCTGACCGGTACTCGGGCCGCTGCGCCGGCGCTGGTCCGCCAGGCGGTCGCGGTGACCGCGGCGGCCCGCCGCTCCGGCATGAAGACGCCGTGTGCGCCGAAGGCGCCGGCTGAACGGATAACCGCACCGAGGTTACGTG
>DASULK010000058.1:0-40032 GCA_036278255.1 Micromonospora sp. | reverse complement strand
CCGGCCAACAGGCCCAGCCCGGCGTCGAGCGCCTCACCCAGCGGGTCGAGGTGCTCGACCAAGTCGAGGTCGAGGGCGACGGCGGCGGCACCCGCCGACCGGATCAGCTCCAGCGGGACGTCCGCGGCGCAGCAGTGGACGACGACTGGGGCATCAGCAGCGGTGATGACCGCACCCAGACCGCTCCGGGCGGTCCCCGCTTCGACACGGCGGTACGTGCCGAAGCCGCTTTCGGTGGGAATCCGGCCGGCGAGTACGGCGGGCAGCGACGGCTCGTCGAGTTGCAGCAGCACGGTGGCGCGGGGTAGCCGGCGGCGGACCTCGGCGACATGGACCCGCAGCCCCTCGGCGAGCGAGTCGGTTAGGTCGCGCACCGCTCCCGAATCACGGAGCATCCGTCCGCCGAGCGCAAGGTCCAGATTGGCCGCGAGGGTGAACGGGCCGGCCGCCTGGATCTTGAACGGTCCGGGGTACTCCTCGGCCTGCTCGGTCATCTGGTCGAGGTCACGCTCACGCAGGTCGTGCGTTCGGCGCAGATCCCGTCCGGCGCGGGCGGTGACCCGCCAGCGGGCGGCGTAGAGCTCCACCGGCAGGTCGACCAGCAGTCCGGCGGTACGTCCGATCAGATCGGCGCCGGGGCCGCGGGCGGGCAGTTCGGGCAGGTGCGGCAGATCCGGCAGCTCACCCAGGACGATCCGCTGTGCCTCGGCAATGTCGGTACCGGGCAGCGATCCGATCCCGGTTGCCGCGCCGGGCGGCCATGGCCACATCTGCTCCGTCATATCCGATCAGCCTACCCATGCGATGAGATCCGCAGATCTTGGTGCAGCGCCAGATCCCCAGATGCTGCCCTCCCCCTACCCTGCGCCGAGGGCCCATCTGGCGGGGCCGAAGTGCGGGAAGTAGGGGCAACCCGTTTCAGCAGATCGTGGCGGAGCCGAGCACGATGTCCCCGGCCGGGTCGGGCCGGTAGACGGCGATCGCCTGGCCGGGGGCCACCCCCCGCACCGGGCGGTGCAGCTCGGCGTGGAGTCCGGTCGCGTCGACCCGGACCTTGGCCGGCACGCCGTCGCCGTGTGCCCGCAGCTGCACCTCGCACTCAATCGGGCCGGTCGGTAGCGGACCGCCGGTCCAGACCGGCCGGGTCGCCGTCACCGTGGAGACGTCGAGCGCCTCGGCGGGGCCGACCGTGACGGTATTGGCCTTCGGGGTGATCGACAGCACGTAGCGCGGCCGCCCGTCCGGGGCCGGGACGCCGAGGGCGAGCCCGCGCCGCTGCCCCACCGTGTAGGCGTACGCCCCAGAGTGCGAGCCCACCACCGCGCCGGTCTGCGCGTCAACGATGTCGCCGGTCTCCTCACCCAACCGCTCAGCCAAAAACCGCCGGGTGTCGCCGTCTGCGATGAAGCAGATGTCGTGCGAGTCGGGCTTGTCGGCCACCGCCAACCCGCGCTCGCCGGCCTCGGCGCGGACCTGCGCCTTGGTCGAGTCGCCGAGCGGGAACATCGAATGGTCGAGCTGCTCGCGGGTCAGCACCGCGAGGACGTACGACTGGTCCTTGGCCGGATCGACGCTCCGACGCAGCAGACCGTCGGGACCGAGCCGGGCGTAGTGTCCGGTGACGACCGCGTCGAAGCCCAGGGCGACGGCCCGGTCCAGCACCGCGGCGAACTTGATCTTCTCGTTGCAGCGGAGACAGGGATTGGGGGTACGGCCGGCGGCGTACTCGGCCACGAAGTTGTCCACCACGTCCGTGTGGAACCGGTCGGCCATGTCCCAGACGTAGAAGGGGATGCCGATGACGTCGGCGGCCCGGCGGGCGTCGCGCGAATCCTCCAGGGTGCAGCAGCCACGCGCCCCGGAACGGTAAGTCTGCGGGTTGCGGGACAGGGCCAAGTGCACGCCGGTCACGTCATGCCCGGCGTCAACCGCCCGTGCCGCGGCCACCGCGGAGTCGACCCCCCCGGACATCGCTGCCAGAACCCTCACCGGCGTCCTCCTTCCATCCCATCGAGCGTAGCCGCCCCCTGCCGGCCCGCCGACCGCGGCAACCGCCCACTTCTCCACGGCACGGCACACACGGGTGAGCAACTGCTGGACAGGGAACGGACGGATATCAGCCGCGGGCGGAGCGGACGCTGGCGCGCCGGGCCCGCTCAACGGCGCCGGGCAGCGCGGCGATCAACACGTCGATGTCCTCGCGGGCCGAGGTGTGGCCGAGAGTGAAGCGCAATGACGAACGCGCCCGGTCGTCGTCGGCCCCCATCGCGAGCAGCACGTGCGACGGCTGGGCCACCCCGGCTGAACAGGCTGACCCGGTGGAACAGGCGATCTGCTGCGCGTCGAGCAGAAGCAGCAGGGCGTCCCCCTCGCACCCGGGAAACGAGAAGTGGGCGTTTGACGGCAGCCGGTCGGTCGTGGCCCCGTTGTAGATGGCGTCCGGCACGGCGGCACGTACGCGGGCCACCAGGTCGTCACGGAGCGCGGCAACCCGGGCCGCGTTCTCCTGCTGTGCCTTCACCGCGGCCTCGACCGCGACGGCGAAGGCGACGATACCGGGAACATCGAGGGTGCCCGAGCGAACGTCGCGCTCCTGGCCGCCACCGTGCAGCAGCGGCGTGCAGGGCACGTCACGGCCCAGCAACAGCGCCCCCACACCGGCCGGGCCGCCCAGCTTGTGCCCGGTGATGGTCAGCGCGGCGACACCGCTGGCCGCGAAATCCACCGGCACCTGGCCGACCGCCTGGATCGCATCGGTGTGGAGCGGTATACCCCGCTCCGCGGCCAGCTCCGCGACAGCAGCGATCGGCTGGACGGTGCCGACCTCGTTGTTGGCCCACATGACCGTCACCAGGGCGACCTCGTCGCCGCGGGTCTCGAGCTCGGCGCGTAACTGGTCGAAACTCAGTCGGCCGACCTGGTCCACCCCGAGCCAGCCCACCTCGGCCCCCTCGTGCTGGACCAGCCACTGCACCGAGTCAAGGACCGCATGGTGCTCGATGGCGCTGGCCAACACCCGCTGCTGGCGCGGTTCGGCCGCCCGGCGGGCCCAGAACAGCCCCTTGACCGCCAGGTTGTCGCTCTCCGTACCGCTACCGGTGAAAATCACCTCGGAGGGCCGGGCGCCGAGAGCGGCGGCGATCCGCTCACGCGACTCCTCCACCCGGCGGCGGGCGTAGCGGCCCGGCGCGTGCAGCGACGAGGCGTTGCCGACCTCCCGGGCGGTGGCGACATACGCCTCCAACGCCTCATCGAGCATCGGAGTGGTCGCCGCATGATCCAGGTATGCCATCCCCCCAAGCCTATCCGTCAGGTCCCGGCGGACGCCGCCGGCGAGGGGGTCACCCCGGCGACGTGCCTCCGGCTCCGGCGTCGGCGCTGGAGAGTTTTCTCCGCGCCGACGGCGAGCGAGGCGAGCAGCGCGATTCCCAGGATGCGCAGCCACGCGCCAGGACCTATCGGAGCGGTCTGGAACAGCCGGTTCATGGCCGGCAGGTAGGTCAGGGCGAGCTGTGCGACACCCTGGACGATCAGGCCTCCGATCAGCCATTGGTTGCTGAACAGCCCGAGGTGCCAGGCGGAGCGGGTCAGCGACCGGCAGTTGAAGAGGTAGAACGCCTCGACGACAACGATGAGGTTGACCGTCGCCGTACGCGCTGAATCCAGCCCACCACCGTGGTCGAGCTCCCAGGTGAAGAGCCACCATGAGCCGACGACCAGCAGCACGGAGACCAGCAGGATCCGCACCAGAAGCGACCGGGCCAACAACGGCTGGCGGGGGTTACGGGGCGGCTGACTCATCACGTCCGGTTCCTTCGGTTCGAAGGCGAGCATGAGGCCGAGCGTGATCTCACTGGTCAGGTTGATCCACAGGATCTGGGTCGGCAGGATCGGCAGCGCGGTGCCCAGGATGATGGCCACCAGGACGACCAGCGCCTCCCCGACGTTGGTGGGCAGGATCCAGACGATGAACTTGGTCAGATTGCCGAAGACGGTCCGCCCCTCCTCGACGGCGGACTCGATCGTGGCGAAGTCGTCATCGGTCAGCACCATGTCGGCAGCTTCCTTGGCCACCTCCGTCCCGGTCCGGCCCATCGCCACCCCGATGTTCGCCTGCCGTAGCGCCGGGGCGTCGTTGACCCCGTCCCCGGTCACCGCCACCACCTGCTCGTTGGCCTGCAGTGATTCGACGATCCGTAGCTTCTGCTCGGGCGAGACCCGGGCGAAGACCACAGCCCGCTGCACCGCCGCCGGCAGTTCGGTCTCCGGTAGAGCAGCCAGTTCCGCCCCGGTCACCGCCTCACCCGGCCCGGCCGAGCCAGGGAGCAGCCCGATCCGCTGGCCGATCGCGGCCGCCGTACCCAGATGGTCTCCTGTGATCATCTTCACCGAGATTCCGGCGTTGCGACAGGCGGCCACGGCCGCTGGCGCCGCGCTTCGGGGTGGGTCGAGCATGGCCTGCAATCCGGTGAAGATCAGGGTGCTCGGCAGCGCCGTTTCGCTGAAGTCGCTGCCTCGCTCGAACCACCGCATCGCGGTGGCCAGCACCCGCAGCCCTTCACCGGCGAGGGCCTCGGCCTCCCGGAGTACCGCCTCGGGATCGAATGGGCCGGGTGCCCCCTCCCCGCCCAGCGCCGATCCGCAGAGCTTCAGCACCCGCTCAACGGCCCCCTTGACGAACACCATCTGCCCGCCGGCATCCCGATCATCGTGCAGGGTCGCCATGTACCGCCGTTCGGAACTGAACGGGATCGTCGCCACCCTCGGGTACGCCGCTGCGACCTCCGTCGGGCCCAGGCCCACCTTGGCCGCGACGACCAGCAGGGCCGCCTCGGTAGGGTCGCCGATGATTGTCCACTGTCCGTCCTGTTCCCGCAGTCGGGCTTCGTTGCAGCCGGCACCGGCCAGCAGCGACCAGCGCAGCGCGCCGTCCGGCAGCACCGAACGCCCGGCAGGGCCTCGGATCTCTCCGTGCGGCGCGTAGCCCGTCCCGGTCACCTCGTACCGCCCCTGCGCCGTCCAGAGCACCCGGACCGTCATCTGGTTCTCGGTGAGGGTGCCGGTCTTGTCGGTGCAGATGACGGTCGTGCTGCCCAGCGTCTCTACCGCGGGCAGCCGCCGGATGACCGCGCGACGGTGCGCCATCCGACGGACACCGATGGCGAGGGTGATGGTGACCGCGGCCGGTAGCCCCTCCGGGATAGCGCCCACCGCCAACGCCACGGCCACGAGGAACGTCTCCCCTGCATGCTGCCCCCGCAGCACGCCGAAGACGAAGGTCGCCGCCGCGAACGCCAGGATCGCTATGGTCAGCAAGCGGCTGAACCGGGCGATCTTGAGGGTCAAGGGCGTGTCCAGCACCGCGGCCGAGCCGACGAGCCGGTGGATCCGGCCGAGTTCCGTCTCCGCCCCGGTGCCGACGACGACCGCATGGGCGGAACCGCCCGTGACCAGCGTCCCTGAATACAGCATGTTCCGCCGGTCCGCCACCGGTGTTTCCGGCGGCACCACCGTTTCGTCCTTGCGCACCGGCGCCGACTCCCCGGTCAGCGCCGACTCGTCCACCCGCAGCTCTGTCGGGCGGACCAGCCGCAGATCGGCGGGTATCTTGTCTCCAGCCTCGACCACCACCAGATCGCCGGGGACCAGCTCGTCCGATGGCACCCGGCGCTCCCGGCCGTCGCGCACCACCCGGGCTTCGGTCCGCACCAGGCTGCGCAGCACGTCCAGCGCCGCCTCGGCCCGCGATTCCTGGATGAAACCGATGATCGCGTTGATCAGCACCACCGCGAAGATGACCGCCGAGTCGATGTAGTCGGCCAGTGCCAGGGTCACCCCGCTCGCGGCGAGCAGGACATAGACCAAAGGGTTGTGAAATTGGCGGGCCAACCGCCGCAGCACGCTCACCTTGGCGACGGTCGGCAGCAGGTTGTGCCCGAACCGGTCCAGCCGCGCCCCGGCCTCCGCCTCCGTCAGTCCCCGCTGGGGGTCAGTCTCCAGCAGCAGCACCACTTCGTGCAGCGGCAGGCCGTGATGTCCGTCGATCGGGACGGGCGCGGGCACCTCAACTCCGTTCCGTCGGGCCACGATCGCAGCTTCGACGAGGGGTGGGTGCGGTCCCGACGGCAGCTCAACGGGGGCGGCGGGAACCGGTCGTCCCCATGGTCGCAGTCCGACCCGGGCCGATCGGCGCTTCTGCACAGAAACCCGGGCCTGACCCGTCGGATCGGCCCGGGCCCCGCCCGTGGCGGACGTGCTGAAGTGCCCGTACCGACTGAGAAAGTGACATGGCGCCCTCCGCGTGCTGCGGAGAGCGCCATGCCCGGCGATTCAGGGTGACCTACTTACGCTTGCGGATCTCCTCGGCGGCCTGCGGTACGACCTTGAAGAGGTCCCCCACGACACCGAAGTCGACCAGCTCGAAGATCGGCGCCTCGGCGTCCTTGTTCACCGCGACGATGGTCTTCGAAGTCTGCATACCCGCCCGATGCTGGATGGCCCCGGAGATGCCCAACGCGATGTAGAGCTGCGGCGAGACCGTCTTACCGGTCTGCCCGACCTGGAACTGGTGCGGGTAGAACCCGGAGTCGGTCGCCGCCCGAGACGCACCGACCGCGCCGCCCAGCAGATCGGCCAGCTCCTCCACCAGCCCGAAGTTGTCGGCGCTGCCCACGCCGCGCCCGCCGGAGACCACCACGGACGCCTCGGTCAGCTCGGGGCGCGCGCCCTTCTGCTCGGCGACCCGCTCCACCACCCGGGTCAGCTTGTCGGCATCGGCCACCTGCACGTCGAGCTGCTCGACCGCCGGCGTCGCGGGCGCCGGCGCCGGGGTGAGCGAGTTGGGGCGCAGCGTCGCCAGCGGCAGACCACGGGTGACCTTGGACTTGACGATGGTGCCGCCGGCAAAGACGACCTGCGTCGCCGTGCCGTCCGGGTCCAGCCCCGTCACATCGGTGAGGATGCCGTTGTCCAGTTTGACCGCAAGCCGGCCGGCGATCTCCTTTCCCTCCTGGCTGGAGGCGAGCAGGACCATGGCGGGCTGGACCCGCTTGACCAGCTCGGCCAGGACGGTGGCCTTGGGGGCGACCAGGTAGCCGTCGATCTCCTCGCTCTCCGCGGCGTAGATCTTCTGAGCGCCGTACTCACCGAGCCGCTCAGCCAGCGACGCGGCGGCTCCAGGGCCACCCAGCACCACCGCGGAGGGCGTACCCAACTCCCGGGCGAGGGTGAGCAGCTCCAGGGTGACCTTCTTGACGCCGAACTCCCGCGTGGCTTCGACGACGACGAGAACCTCAGCCATGTCTCGTTCCTCTCCTTCCCTCTGACCCACTCACACGAACTTCTCGGAAGAGAGGAACTCGACCAGCGCGACACCGCCGGAGCCCTCATCGGTGATCTTCTGACCAGCGGAGCGTGGCGGGCGCTTGCTGTGCTCCAGTACCGCGCTGGTGGCGCCATCGAAGCCCACCTCGGCCGGCGGCACGCCCAGATCGGCCAGCGACAGCGTCTGCACCGGCTTCTTCTTGGCGGCCATGATGCCCCTGAACGAGGGGTAGCGGGGTTCGTTGATCGTGTCCCAGACGGAGACCACGGCCGGCGTGGTGGCCGTGACCACCTCGTAGCCCTCCTCGGTCTGCCGCTCGACGGTCAGCGCGGAGCCGTCGACCATGAGCTTGCGGGCACCGGTCAACGCGGCGATTCCGAGCCGCTCGGCGAGCATGTGGGGCATCACCTGGACGCCCCCGTCGGTCGATAGCGCGCCGCAGAGCACCAGATCGGCCTCGAGGGTGCGCAGCGCTGCGGCGAGGACCTTGGAGGTCGCGACTGCGCAGGATCCGTGTAGAGCGTCGTCGAGCACGTGGACCGCCTTGTCCGGCCCCATCGACAAGGCTTTCCGGATCGATTCGGTGGCGCGCTCGGGGCCCATGGTGAGGATGGTGACCTCTCCCCCGTGCGTCTCCTTGATCCGCAACGCCTCCTCGATGGCGTACTCGTCCATCTCGTTGATGACGTTGTCTGCCGACGCCCGGTCGACCGTGTTGTCGTCACTGCGCAGGTTGCGCTCCGCGCCGGAGTCGGGCACCTGCTTGACGAGTACGACAATGTTCATTGCGTTTCGACGACCCTCCTGTTGGTGGCCACTATCCGGGCGCAGCCTCCCGCGTGCGTTCACACTCGGTCAACCGAAAGCGGTTGTGGAATTGCCCACGAACTATGTTACCCGCTAGTAGCATACGAGTAACAGGCGCCCGTAGTGACCCCGATCACCGGGGATCGCCGATGGCGGTCGTCGATGCCTCACCCGTTGGGGTTGGCGCGGAGAGCTTCCCTGATCTTGCTCATCATGGCGTCCTCGCTCTCGGAGACGCCTTCCGAAGCCCGAGCAACCTGCTCGAGGGCGGAGATCACGGTGGTCCGGAAGTTCTCGACCTCCTGCGGAGCCTTCTCCTGCAGAATCTCCAGCGACCGCTGCAACCCCGACAGCACGATCCGCTCCACCTCCGCCGCCCCCTGCGGCAGCTGCGGCAGATCACCGGTGATGATCACATCCTTGACCAGCCCGACCGCCTCCACGAACACCCCGGACGCGGCGAAGCTCTCCTTGATCATGGGGAGCACACCGGGGTCCGCATTGGAAATCAGGAAAACCGCGCCGAACGCCGCGGTCTTGAGGATCATCTTCTCGTCAACGGTCAGCGGCTCACCCACAGTTAGGGAGTGTAGACGTACGGGGTGGTCGTCGTGACGGTTACGAACCCGAGCCGTTGCAGCACCGGCCGGCTGAGAAAGCCGCCATGACCGAGACCGCGTATCCGGACGAGTGGCCCGTCCCGTTCGACCGTGACCCCGTCCGGCACCGGGTTGGGCACCTCCGGCCGCAATTGGTGGTTGTAGGCATCGCGCAGAACTTGAATGTTCAGATCATTCACCAAATCAGGCTACGAACACCGGTCCACTGAATAATCGGTGCCGTGTTCAGATGGCTGCGCCTGTGGTTCAACCCGGATGAGCTACGACAGGTGGGCAGCACCCCGGACTACCGGTTCTCGCTGGCCAACGAACGCACCTTCCTCGCCTGGCTGCGCACCGGTCTAGCGTTGATCGCCGGCGGACTCGCAGCCGCGCAGTTCCTGCCACCGCTGCCCCTCCCGCATCTGCGAGAGGGCATCGCCATCACGCTGCTGCTACTGGGCAGCGCGGTCGCTCTCCGCGCGGTCGAGCACTGGGCCCGGGTCGAACGGGCGATGCGGCTCGGGGAGGATCTGCCCGCTTCCCGCTTCCCCGCCGTACTGGCCATCCTGATCAGTCTGGGCGGGCTACTCCTGATCGCGGCGATCCTGTTACAAGCGTGGAGCCGATCGTGAACCAGGACCCCGGCCTGCAGCCCGAACGCACCCTCCTGGCCTGGCGACGCACCGCGCTTGCGGTAACCGTGGTGGCGCTGCTGACCATCCGGATGGTGCTGCAGCGCAACCTCGCAGACATCCCGCTGATCGCCCCAGCCGTCGTCGGATGGCTCACCATGGTCGCGATGGTCTACCGCCAGCGGGCGGCGATCGCCGCCGGCCGGCCCGTTGCTAGCAGCCGGATGCTGCCGCTGGCGGCCCTGGTGGCTGTCGGGTACACCGGCCTCGGACTGGCCCTTATCCTCAGCTAGCTGGGTGATAGCGGCCCGCAGGGTTCATGATGGCTGCATGGTCCGCCTCTACCTGCTGTTGTTTCTCGCCCAGGTCGTCCTCGCCGTCATCGCGCTGATCAGCTGTCTCTCCGCTGAAGAAGATGAGATCCAGGTGCTGCCGCGCCCGATCTGGCTGCTGATCATCCTCTTCGCCCCGGTGGCCGGGCCAATCGGCTGGTTTTTCGCCGGGCGGCCGGCTGCCGCCCGATCCAGCGCCAGCTGGCACATCGGCACCGGCTCCGCGCAGCGGGACCGGTCCCGGCCGCTCGCCCCGGATGACGATCCGGAGTTCCTCCGCTCGATCAGCAAGGAGCAGATCCGGCAGGACCGGGAAGTACTGGAGCGCTGGGAGGCCGACCTGCGCCGACGGGAGGAGGAACTGCGACGCCACACCGGGGACAACCCACCCTCGAGGGGCGACCGCCCGGAGGCCTGACAGAAACTCAACGATGTTGATCATGAAGTTATTGCCAGGAACGGCGCCGCCGGGAGCAATAACTTCATGATCAGCAATTGGTACGACGGCGTCGGGCAGCCGGCCCGACAGCGACGGGATCAGGCGAGCGTGGACGAACGCGGGTAGGCGTCGGCGGGATCAGTCAGCACGTTGACCAGGTACGGCACCCCGGAGTCGAAGGCCCGCTGCAGCGCAGGGCCGAGGTTGGCCGCCTTGGCCACCGTCTCCCCCGCCCCGCCGAGTGCCCGTACGACATTGTCGTAGCGCAGCTCAGGCTGCAGGTCCGCGGCGACGTCGTAGCCGTACATGGCCCGCATCGGGTGCTTCTCCAGGCCCCAGATGCCGTTGTTGCCGACCACAATGACCACCGGCAGCTTCTGCCGCACCAGGGACTCCACATCCATCAGGGAGAACCCGGCGGCACCGTCGCCCATCAGCACGCAGATCTGCCGGTCCGGGTAGGTGATCCGCGCGCCCATGGCGTATCCCATGCCGGTGCCGAGGCAGCCGAACGGGCCGGGGTCGAGCCAGGTGCCCGGGACCGCCGGCTCCAGGTATCGGCCGGCGTAGGAGACGAAGTCACCGCCGTCGCCGACGGTGACGGCGTCGCGGTCCAGTATCCGGCGCAGCTCCCCGTAGACGCGGGCGGGCCGGATCGGGTCGGTCTCCGCCGCCATCTCCTCGGCGTCGCGCAGCTTCGCCGCCTCCTCAATCACCCGCAGCTCGGCGATCCAGTCGCTGCGATCGATCAAGTCGCCTGGGTACTCAGCGAACGCCGACAGGATCAGCCGCAGGTCCCCGGCGGGGGATGCGGCGGGCTCGACGTGGGTGGCGCGTTGATCGGGGGCGTCAACGACGTGCACAACCTGGGCGCCCCCGAAGTCGCCGAAGCCGAGCCGGAAGTCCAGCGGTGTGCCGATGACCACGACGACGTCGGCATTGGTGAACGCGGCACGCCGGGCCCTAGTGAAGGCGAGCGGGTGCTCGGGCGGCAACGCCCCCCGCCCCATCCCGTTGACGAAGACCGGCACCTGCAGCGCCTCGGCGGCCGCCCGCAGCGCGGCGACAGCGTCGCCGGCGTAGACATCGGAGCCGGCGATGATGACGGGCCGATGTGCGGCGGCGATCAGGCAGGCGCCCTTCGCCACCTCCTCCGGATCGGGTTCGACCGGCGGGATGAGCGGCGCGGCAGGCGCGGCTGCAGTGCCGGTGGAGAAGGCCACCTCGAGTGGGAGGTCGAGGAAGACCGGCCCGCGGTGCGGCGTGAGAGCGGTGGCCAGCGCGCCGGTGACGGCGGCGGAGATCTCGTCGGTGGCGAAGACCGTAGCGGCGTGCTTGGTGACCGGCGCGACGAGCGGCAGATGGTCGATCTCCTGGAGGCTGCCCGCCCCCCAGCGGAACGCCGGTGCCCGGCCGCCGAGCACGAGAACCGGAGAGGCGTTGAAGTAGGCGCTGGTCAGGCCGGAGACACCGTTGGTGACGCCGGGGCCGGCAGTGAGCACGGCCAGACCGGGGCGGCGCTGCAGCTTGGCCACCGCCTCGGCGGCGAAGACCGCCGACTGCTCGTGCCGCACGTCGTAGATCGGGAAGCCGATCTTGTACGCCGCATCGTAGAGCGGAAAGACGTGCCCGCCGGAGAGGGTGAACATTTCCCGTACGCCGGCGGCCCGCAGCGCCGCCAACGCCAACTCGCCGCCGTGCCCCTCGACCTGCTCGGTCATCGCCGCTCCCGCCTCGCTGACGTCTGTTGGAGGTTACCGGCCGGTGAAGTCCGGCTTGCGCTTCTCGACGAAGGCGGCCATGCCCTCCTGCCGGTCGTCGGTGGCGAACAGGGCCGCGAAGAGCTGGCTCTCCCAGGCCAGCCCGGAAGCCAGATCCATCTCCAGGCCGCCGTCGACCGCCAGCTTCGCCGCCCGCAACGCCTGCGCCGGGCCGTCGACGAAAGGCCGCACCAACGCGAGCGCCTCGTCGTAGACCTGCGCGGCGGGCACCACCCGGTCGGCGAGTCCGATCCGCAGCGCCTCCTGCGCGTCGACCATCCGGCCCGACATGATCAGGTCCTTGGCCCGGGCCGGGCCGATGAGCCGGGCCAGGCGCTGAGTGCCGCCGGCACCGGGGATGATGCCAAGCTTGATCTCGGGCTGGCCGAGCTTGGCGTCCTCGGCCACCACCCGCCAGTCACAGGCCAGTGCCAGCTCACAGCCGCCGCCGAGCGCATAGCCGGTGACCGCGGCCACGACCGGTTTGGGGATCCGGGCGATCGCGTCGAACGCGCTGGAGAGGCCGGCGGCACGAGCGGCCATATCCACATACGACATGTCCGCCATCTCTTTGATGTCGGCCCCGGCCGCGAAGACCTTCTCCCCTCCGTACACGATCACCGCACGAACCTCGGCATCCGCCGAGGCCGCTCCCGCGGCAACCCGCAACTCCTCCTGCACCTGGGTGTTGAGCGCGTTCATCGGCGGCCGTTCCAGCCGGATGGTGCCGATCCCGTCCTTCTTCTCCAGCCGCACAAAGTCGCCGGTCATGGTCTCCCTCTCGAAGTCGCGTCTGAGACACAGTACGGCGGCACCGGCCCGGGTGGGTAATCTGGGAAGCACAATCGATCCGGGGCGCAGCAATGACCACCTTCTATGCCGATCGGTCCATACGGATCACCTCGGAGGCGATCCGTGTGTATGGGCGCATCTACCCTCTGCCCACGCTCACCCGCATCTGGTCAGAGCGGGGTACGCGCCGGTTGGGGGCGCTGGCGGAGCGGGGACTGCTCGGTGTCGCACTGATCGCACCGCTGGTCGCCGCGGCCATCGGGCTCATCATCGCGCTGCGGCTCAACGCCGCCGGCCCCACCCGCATCGCGGTCATCGGCGGTTGCCTGCTCGTCGGCCTGGCCACCGCACCCCTCGCCGACCTGTTGTTCGACCGACTGGACCGCTCGTACGACCGCGGCACCCGGGACCTGCAACTCTGGGCAGAGTTCCAGGGCCGCCCGGTGCTGCTGCTGCACACCCGCGACACACTGCGGTTCGGCCGGATCCACCGGGCCTTGCAGCGAGCGCTGGAACAACAGCAGCGCCTCGGACCCCGGTAGAGGCGCGTGCCGCAAGGAGTCCGCCTCAGTCGGGCATCCGGTAGGTCGCGACGAAAAGTTCATCGATCTCGTCCCGGGTAGGCAGGGCGGTGGACGCGCCGGGACGCTGCGCGCAGGCGGCACCCGCCGCGCAGGCCCAGCGCAGTGCAGATTCGATCGGTCGGCGTTCGGCCAACGCCACCGCCAGCGCGCCGGTGAAGGCGTCACCCGCCCCCGTCGTGTCCACCGCCTCGATGCACGGCGCCCCGACGGCTAGCCGGACGCGGTTCCGGTCGGCGTAGACCACGCCACGCGCACCGAGCGTCAGCACGACCCGGGGCACCAACCCCAGCAGGGCGTCCAGCAACTCAGCGGAGGGCTCGGCCTTGCTCTCCGTGCCGGCGTAGCCCGCCACAATCGACGCCTCCCCTTGATTGACCACGAGCACATCGACCGCAGCGAGCAGCTCCGGCGGCAGATACCGGGCCGGTGCAGCGTTGAGCATCACCAGGGTTCCGGCCGCCTGGGCCACCGTGGCCGCTTGCGCCACCGCCGGAAGCGGAACCTCCAGCTGGCACAACAGGACATCAGCGGTCGTGATCGCCGCCCGGTCCGCTCCGTCCAGCCGACTCAGGGTGCTGTTGGCGCCCGGCGCCACCACGATAAAGTTCTCCGCCTGATCGTCGACGGCGATCATGGCGACCCCGGAGGAGCCCGGGACGGTACGCAGCCGGCTCAGCTCGACCCCGGCCACCGCGAGATTGTCCCGCAGTCTCCAGCCGAAATCGTCCTGGCCGACCGCGCCAATGAACACACAGCTGGCTCCAGCCCGGGTCGCGGCAATCGCCTGGTTGGCCCCCTTGCCCCCCGGCCCCATGCCGAACTCGTGCCCGAGCACGGTCCCACCGGGGGTGGGCAGCGTGGGTGCGGTGACCACCAGGTCCATGTTGGCGCTGCCCACCACGATCACCCGTGCGCTCATCACACCCCCCCGGTCGGTACCTTGTCAGCCTCCGGGGATCCCTTCCGGCGGCTAGGCCTCTCTTCGTACCAGGGTGGTTCCTTCAGCGGGGAGAGAGGTCGACGATGTCGCGGCCGAGCGGCCAGAACGCGGCCGGCACCAGCTTGAAGTTGGCGATGCCGAACGGAATGCCGATGACGGTGAGGCAGAGGCCGATCCCGGTCACGATGTGTCCCAATGCGAGCCACCAGCCGGCGAGGACCACCCAGAGCAGATTGCCCAGCCCCGAGCCGACCCCGGCACCGGGCCGGGTGACCAGCGTACGGCCGAACGGCCAGGCCGAGTAGACGGCCAAGCGCAGCGAGGCGACACCGAACGGGATCGTCACGATCAGTACGAAGCAGATCAGTGCCGCGAGGGCGTAGCCGAGCACGAAAGCGATCCCGCCGCCGACGATCAGCCACAGTACGTTGAGGATAAACCGCATCATGCCCCCATCGTGCCGCACATGATCAATGCCCCCTGGGTTCGGAAGGCAGAGCCCCCTCTCACGGAAGCGTCAGGCGGCGCGGGCGGTGAACCGGTCACCGAAGCGCTCCACCAGCAACGGCAGGCCGAAGGTCGTCGACAGGTGCTCGCTGGTCACGACCTCCGACAGCAGCCCCTGCGCCACCACCCCGCCCTCGCGCAGCAGCAGCGCATGGGTGAAGCCCGGGGGGATCTCCTCGACGTGGTGGGTCACCAGAACCAGCGCCGGCGCGTCCGGATCGTGGGCGAGCCGGGCCAGGCGGGCCACCAGATCCTCACGCCCCCCCAGGTCCAGGCCGGCCGCCGGCTCGTCGAGCAGCAGCAACTCCGGGTCGGTCATCAGCGCCCGGGCAATCTGCACCCGCTTACGCTCTCCTCCCGACAGGGTCCCGTACGCCCGGTCAGCCAGCCCGGCCACACCGAACTGGTCCAGGAGGCTCTTCGCCCGCACCTCGTCCGCAACGTCGTACGCCTCCCGCCAACGGCCGATCACCGACCAGGCGGCGGTCATGACCACATCCCGTACCCGCTCGGCGGCGGGGATCCGCCCCGCGAGCGCGGAGGTCGACAGGCCGACGCGGGTCCGCAGCTCGGCCACATCCGTACGGCCGATCCGCTCCCCGAGCACATGCGCCGTCCCCACCGTCGGGTGCAGGCGTCCGGCCGCCAGATTAAGCAGAGTCGTCTTCCCCGCGCCGTTGGGTCCCAGCACCACCCAGCGCTCGTCCAATTCGACTCGCCAGTCGACGGCGCGGAGCAGGTGCGTGCCGGAGCGCACCACACCGACCCCGTCGAGGGCGATCACCAGGTCGTCGTCAACAGGCACGATTCCATCCAACCACGTGCCTCGCGGCGCCCCCCACGGGCGTGTCCTGTGCCGGAAGAGCTATTCGCTGGGTATGAAACAGCGGCTCGCCGTCGCCTCCGCTCTGCTCAAACAACCGGAGTTGCTGATCCGGCTCGGTGGGCCGTGCGGACGTTAGTCGACGGTGGAGCCGAAAACCTCGTCGCGGACGGCGTCGAGAGCGGTGTGCCGGGCACCCTGCAGCACCGGCTCGTCCACCACCGCGGTCGGCACCACCCGAGGTGTGACGAGCGTGATCGCGGCGACCTCGTGCTGCACCCGCTCGGCAAGCGCGGAACCGCCGGCTTGGCCCACCTCACCGGCGAGCACCACCAGCGGTGGATCGAGCACGACACAGGTACCGGCGACCCCGAGCGCCAACCGACGGGCCACTTCGTCCAGGAAGGGGCCGCCCGGCGTTCCCGCGGCGATCGCGGCACGCACCGCCTCGCCTGCGCCCACCGGAGGAAAGCCGTATTCCTGCGCGACCTCCCGGATCGCTTCCGCTCCGGCGACCTGCTGGAACGCTGGCTTGGCGCGCCGCGATGCGTCCCGCGGGATCTGCGCTCCGGGGACCGGCAGGTAACCGATCTCCCCGGCAGCGCCGGTACTGCCATGGTGCAGCCGGCCACCCAGCACGACAGCCAGACCGAGGCCGAGCCCCACCCACACCAGCGCGAAGTCGTCGACCTCCTGGGCGGCACCGCTGCGCGCCTCGGCCACCGCGGCGAGATTGACGTCGTTTTCGAACACGACCGGCGTGTCCAGGTCCTCACGCAGCGCGGCGAGCAGGCCCCGGTGCCAGCGCGGCAGGTTGAAGGCGAAGGTGATGTCACCGGTGGCGGGATCGACCAAGCCCGGTGTGCCAAGCACGATCCGCCGTACGTCGCTGAGCGGGGCGTCGGCGTTCCGCGCAACCTGCACGACGGCGTTGTGCACCACGCCGACAGGGTCGTCGGTGTCGCGGGTGGACTGCTCAACCCGGCCGATCACCGCACCGGTGATGTCGGCGCATTCGGCGACGACGCGGTCCATCCCGACGTCGACCCCGACGACGTACGCGCTCTCCGGCCGCACCGCGTACAGCTGGGCGTTGGGACCACGACCGCCGGCCTGCTCACCGACCCGGATGACCAGCCCCCGCCCCTCCAGTCGCTCAACGAGCTGGGAGGCGGTCACCTTCGACAGGCCGGTCAGCTCACCGAGCTGGGCGCGGGTGAGTGGGCCCCGGGAGATCAGCAACTCCAGGGCGGCGCGGTCGTTGAGTGCGCGCAGCAGGCGGGGGGTGCCCGGCAGTCGCATTGTAGTCATCCACATCCTCTAGTATTTAGGAAAGTTTAAAAATAATTTAGTCAGGGTTACCGGTTAGCCGTAGCGTAGTGGCCAGCCCGAGGGGGAAAGTCACACCACCACCCGCCCTTGGCCATGATGTGCACCTCTTGACGTCAACGCGGAGCCGGAGAGGAAAGAGGGACACATGGCGATCGATCCAGGACTGCGCCGGCTGGCGCTGCGTACCCTGCTCGCGGCATTCCCCGGTGACACCCCGCCCCGCTGGGCACTCGACCTGCTGACCGACGGGCTCGCCGGCTACACCCTGTTCGGCTACAACATCGAGTCCCCCACCCAGGTGGCGGCCCTCACCGCGCAACTTCGCGAGGTGCGTGCCGATGTGCTGGTGGCAATCGACGAGGAGGGTGGGGATGTCACCCGGCTCGCACACGCCACCGGCAGCCCCTACCCCGGCAACGCGGCGCTCGGGATGATCGGCGACGTGAGCCTGACCCACCAGGTTTACGCGGCGATCGGCGCCGAACTCGCCACCCTCGGGATCACGCTCAACCTGGCGCCCACAGTGGATGTCAACACCGCCGACGACAACCCGATCATCGGCACCCGATCCTTCGGGGCCGACCCGGCACTCGTGGCCGCCCACTCCGCCGCCGCCGTCGCCGGCCTACAGTCCTCCGGGGTCGCCGCCTGTGCCAAACACTTTCCCGGCCACGGCGCCACCGTCGCCGACTCCCACTACGAACTCCCCACGGTCGACGTCCCCCTGGAGGTTCTCCGCACCCGCGATCTGCCGCCCTTCGCGGCGGTTATCGCGGCGGGCACCAAGGCGATCATGACGGCCCACATCCGGGTGCCGGCACTGACCGGTACGACGCCCGCCACCTTCAGCCGCGCGGTCCTGCTCGACCTGTTGCGGCGGCAGCACGGCTTCGACGGCGCGATCGTCACCGACGCCCTGGAGATGAAGGGGGCTGCCATAGCGGCCGGTGGCGTGGGCCCGGGAGCGGTACGTGCCCTGGCGGCCGGCGCCGACCTCCTCTGCATCGGCGCCCAGGTGGACCTCGCTCTGGTCGAGGAGGTGGCCGCCGAGATCGTCGCCGCCCTCGACGATGGCCGACTCAAACGGGCCAGGGTCGAGGAGGCCGCCGAGCGGGCCACGGCCCTCGCCGCCGGTACCCGGCCGAGCAGCGAAGATCCGTTCGTCGCCACGGAGCTGGGGTACGCGGCGGCGCTGCGGGCAGTCCGCGTGGAGGGGAGCGTCTCCGGCCTCGGTGCCCCCCTGGTCGTGCAGCTCACTTCGTCGTCGACGATCGCCGAGGGGCGGGTGCCCTGGGGGCTGGGACCGCATCTGAACGGCACCGAGTACCTGCGGCTAGCGGTTGACGACGCGGACGTGGCCGTTCTGCGCCAGCGCGCCGCCGGTCGTCCGATCGTCCTCGTCGCCCGCCACGCACACCGGCTGCCGGGAGCGCGGGATTTGATCGAGTCGCTCGCCACGAGCCATCCGGTCACCGTGGTGGAGATGGGCTGGCCGTCGCAGTGGCGCCCGGCGGGGGTGCGCGCCTTCGTCACCACGTACGGGGCCAGCCACGCCAACGGCCGCGCTGCTGCCGTCGCCCTCGGCCTGGTCGCTTAAGCCCTGAGCCAAGCCCTTCCGGGCCTTTGGCGAGCTGAGGCTACTGATGTTAGCTTAATGGCTATGCGCCGTATTCGCCCGACTTCTCGCTCTCGGCGTCGTTGTGCAGGCTGCGATGGCTAGAGCCGGACTGACGACCGCGGCCGTGGTCGACGCCGCGATCGACGTCGTCGATGAGCGCGGCGTGGAGGGCCTGACCTTGGCTGCCGTCGCGGCACGCACCGGGGTCGCCGCACCCTCGCTCTACAAGCATGTCGGAAGCCTTGCTGAACTCAGGGCACTGGTGGGCGTGCGGGTCATGGAGGAGATGATCGAACGTCTCACCATGGCCGTATTAAGCCGCAGCGGCGATGACGCGGTCGCCGTGCTGATGCACACCTGCCGCGACTATGCCTTGGAACATCCGGCCCGTTACGCCGTGATGCCCCCCGACCCTCTGCAGAACCCGGCCACGGCCGCCGCCGGGGCCCGGCTCCTCGACGTCTTCCTCGCCGTGCTGCGCGGCTACGGCCTCGAAGGCTCGGCAGCGATACATGCGACCCGCAGTCTCCGTGTGATCGTCCACGGCTTCGTCTCCATCGAGGCAGCCGGTGGCTTCGGCCTGCCCGAGGACCTGGCCGACACGTACGAGCACCTGATCGGGATGTTCCTCGCAAGCCTGAGCGACATGTGACGCAGCCCTGCTAAAGCGCGGCACGGACGTCCGCCTCGATACGGGCCCGCAGCGCAGACACCGGGGCGAGGCTGGCGTGCGGTTCGGCGAACCGGTGCAGTGTTCGCAAGTCCTCGACCGCCCGGCGCGACCGCACCGGGCCGGCGTCGTCCAACGCCTGCTCTCCAATGACCACCGCTTCCCGCGGATCCCCCTGCAGCATCGTCAGCGCTGCCAGCTTGGTCCGCGACATCGCCCGGGAACGGGCGTACGCGGGGTCATGGTGCTGGACGGAATAGGCGAACCGGCTTTTCGCCTGCGACTTCAGGCTGCCGTGCAGGGCAATGTCGTAGAGCGCGTGCGCGGTGTCGCCATGGTGTTGGGCGGTGTCGTAGAAGCGCATCCAGGGCGGGTCCTCATCCGGACTGGAGTGCGAGAAGGCCTCGTCGGCAGCGCCCACCGCCGCCAACGCCTCTTGCACCCGCGGCGGACCGAGCTTGGCCAGGGCCCGCGCGCGGACGGTATGCAGCATGGCCTGCTCGGTATCGGTCAGCCGGTCGGCGCGGACAAGCCCCATCTCCACGAGCGTCAGCCCGTCATCCGGGCGGCCGCACCAGATCGCCTGCCGCGCCATGTTGGATAAAAGCATGGCGCGCTGGTGCCAGTTGCCGCCGCTCTCTGCGCACTGCAAGGCGAACGCGAAGCGCCGCCGGGCCTCCTCGTGCTCACAGGCGTCGAAGAGCATGAATCCGACCCGCCCTGCCAGTCGGGCCATCGCCGTGTGCAGTTCGCCGCGCAGCCCGGGCGGACAGTCCAACGTCAGCAGACGGGCCAATCGACGAAGCTCCTCGTCGGCGAGTCGGTGCACGACCGCACCACCGCGCAGGTTGTCCCAGTGTTCGAAGATGACGGCCACCTCGTCGACGTGCGCGACGTCCTCACTGTCGACCCGGCGGGGCAGATCCTCGGCGCGGGTGGGAGCCAGCAGTTCCATCATCGGAGCGCCGACCACGTCGGTACCGATCGTCGAATCCAGCCCCGCCAGTAGCACTCGCCGCTGCGCGCCTTCCATGTCGTCGGCGTCCCGCGCCCGCGGGTTGTAGAAGCCGAGCTCCTCATCGGAATCGACGCCGAGGACGGCACGCAGTGCCGCCCGGTACTCCTCACCGGGCCACCGGATTTCACCCCGCTCGAGTTTCCCGACGTAATTGGCGCTGAAGCCACTGTGGGCTGCCCGATGGGGCCCGAACAGCAGGTCGTTCACCAGATCCGCCAACTC
The DNA here is from genome assembly GCA_036278255.1 of Micromonospora sp. Classification (GTDB taxonomy): domain Bacteria; phylum Actinomycetota; class Actinomycetes; order Mycobacteriales; family Micromonosporaceae; genus DASULK01. The sequence goes on along the minus strand of DASULK010000058.1, from coordinate 19,630 downwards.
GCTGCGCGAGGTGGGCTTGCCGGGCCGGTTGGGTGAGGGTAGACGTTCACGTACCAGACGGAGCAGCTCGTTGGACACGAGTTGGCCTCCCATGCCGGGCGCGGACTGCACCGGCGTAGCAATCGGACGATCAGTCGCTGTGCCTGGCACAGCATTGCACGTCCATTATGGATGGTAGTGGCGCTCTGCGCCACCCGCTTCCGGCCGGGCGGCCCTCAGGGGATCCCTCCCTCCCCCCCAGGATCCCCATCCCTCCCCGCACCCAGGCCTTCCCCCTCGTCCACCGAGTGGCCAATGTAGCCAGCGGATCACGTAAACGATCGCTAAGACAACCGAGCGTAACGCCGATGCGGGGGCGCGGCCATGAAGGCGCTGAGATTCGAACCCATGCGGGCTGACCATGACCGATGAGAAAACCCGGCCGGGCTCGAGGCGCTGGTCACTACGCCCATGGCACCTGCGGGATCGACGGATCCGAACAAAACTCGCCATCATACTGGCGATACCGCTGCTCGTGATCCTGGTCCTGACGAGCTTGAGCATCGCATCGGCGGCGAGAGGCGCACGACGTGCCGACCAGACCCATCAGCTGGTCGCATTGGGTAACACCGCTGGCGAACTGGCCGCACAACTGCAACGGGAACGGAGCGCCGCCGCGCTGGTGTTCGCCGAGGACAGCAGCACACCGACGCTGCAGGAGTACCGGCGCCAAGTGGCCTCCACCAACACCGTGGCCACGAAATTCCAAACAACCAGCGGATCGGCCCAACCCCCTGCCGGACTCGACGAACTGCTGCGCCGCATCGAGGGGCAATTGGCGGGGCTGGCCGCGGTACGGGAACAGGTCCAATCCGCACCGGACGCCGTGGGCAGCGCGATCGTCTTCCAGTACCGCGCGGTGATCGCCGACCTCATCTCGTACCGGCAGGGCCTCAGCCAGGTCAGCGGGGACACGCAGACCGCGAACAACCTCCGGGCCAACGCCGCACTGTCGAAGGCGATCGAGTCACTCGGGCTGATGCAGGTGGCCGTGGGCCAGGCCATTGACGTCGGCTGGCTGACCCCGGCGGCGCAGCAGGAGATCGTCGCCGCCGATGCCAGCTTCAACGACGCGCTCCAGACCTTTCAGCAGCTGGCACCGCGGCAGTGGCAGTCGGCACTCAATGATCGCGTCGGCGGTCCGGAGGTACTCAAGGCGGAGCGGCTGCAGGGTGTGATAGCCCGGGCCGAACCGGGCAAGGCGCTGCGGATCGGCACCGACCCAGCAGGGTGGGCGTCCGCACTCGCGGCCCGGATGGACCTGATGCACTCGGTAGAACACGATCTGGACCGGGAACTGCTCGGCGACGTGGCCCGACAACGTGACGAGCAACAGCAGACCATCGCCACGATCAGCGGCACCGTCATGGCGGCCGTGGCCGTCATGCTCCTCATCGGCTGGTGGGTGGCCCGGTCACTGACCCGATCGCTGACCGCACTGCGGCGCGGGGCCGAGGAGGTCGCAGCGCACCGGTTGCCGCGGATGGTGCAGCAGCTCGACATCGACGGCACCGATCCCGCCACGATCAACCGTCTGATGGCGGAGGCTGCCGAACCGATCAAGATCGAAGGCACCGATGAGGTCGGCCAGGTCGCGGCCGCCTTCAACTCCGTATCAGCCAGTGCGATCAGGGTCGCTGGCGAGCAGGCCGCACTGCGGGCGGCCGTCGCCGGGATCTTCGCCTCCGTGTCCCGGCGGCTGCAGCGCCGCGCGGACCGCATGATGGTCAGCCTCGACGGCCTGGAACGCGACGAACAGGATCCCGAGCGGCTGCGCAAACTCTTCGAACTGGACCACGTGGCGACGCTGATCCGCCGGCTGATCGCCAGCCTGCACATCCTCGCCGGCAGCCGGGCCGGGAGGCCCACCAGCGGGCCCGTCCCGTTGCCGGACCTGCTGCGGGCGGCGGGACAGGAGATCGAGGACTACCAGCGGGTCGAGCTCGGCGAGGTGGACAGCGCGGTCCAGGTCACCGCCGACGCCGCTGAAGAGCTCATCCACCTGCTCGCCGAACTGCTCGACAACGCGGCCAGGTTCTCCCCTCCCGATGCTCCCGTCGTGATCGAGGGCCGCCGGGTCAGCGACCTGCTGCACATCCAGGTCCGCGACACCGGAACCGGGATGCGCGAGCCCGAACTGCGCAAGGTGCGCGAACGTGTGGCGAACCCGCGCCGCTTCGACCTCACGACCACCCAGCAGATGGGACTCCCGGTCGTCGGCGGCATCGCGGAACGCCTCGGCATCCAGGTCGAATTCCGTTCGATATGGGAGCGGGAGACCCGCGTCGACCTGAGGGTGCCCGCCGTTCTCTTCACCACGGCGCCCATCGACATCGCCGCGCCCACCGCCGAACTGCCGACCATCACCGCGAGGGCGAAACCGGCCGTGCCGGTCGCCGATCGAATCCCACCGCCAGCTCCGGCCGCCCCTGGACCGGTCGGCCCCGCCCCCCGGCGCTCATGGTTCGCGGTCGATGCCACCGGCGCCGCGTCCGCAAGCCCGGGAGTACCTCCTGATTGGCAGGTGGCGGCCGCCGCGGCCGAGGCCGCCAGGACCGCACTCCCCGCCGAGACGACCGAGAACGGCCTGCCGATGCGCCAGCCCGGGCAGCGGGTCATCCCCGGTGTCGGCGTCAGCACCCGACCACACCGGCCGGTGCAGCGCCAACCCGACCAGGTGCGCCGCCAGATGGCCGCCTTCCAGACCGGCCTCAACGCTGCCGGACGTCGTACCCCTCAAGTTCTGGTAAAGGACACCGCAGAATGACCCAACCGCACCCCGACTGGGGTTTCCTCCTCGATCGCCTCTGCCAGCAGGCCCCCGGCATCGCGCACGCCCTCGCCGTCTCCGCCGACGGGCTGCTTCTCGCCAAGAGCAGCGGCCTGGCCCGCGACCACGCCGACCACCTCTCGGCCTTCACTTCCGGCCTGGCCTCCCTGACCAGCGGTGCCGCCAGCCTCATGGAATCCGAGCCGGTGGAGCAGACCGTGGTGGAGATGCACGGCGGCTACCTCGTGGTGATGGCGATCGGCGACGGGTCGATCCTCACCGTGCTGGCCGCCAAGGACTGCGAAATGGGCCAGGTCGCGTACGAGATGGCGATGCTGATTCAGAGCGTCGGCCCCACGTTGACCCCCGATCCACGTGATCCCCAGCGGGTCTGACCATGTCCACTGCAGCACGCCATCACAACCCAACCCCCCGGGTCGACGTCATGCGTCGCGTGACATCGGCGAAGATCCTGGTCGCGGGGGGATTCGGAGTCGGCAAAACCACCCTCGTCGGTGCTGTTTCGGAGATCATCCCGCTCCGGACCGAGGAGCTGATGACCACCGCCAGCATCGATGTCGACGACGTCAGCGCGGTACCAGGCAAGATCACCACAACCGTAGCGATGGATTTCGGCCGCATCACCATCGGCAGCGACCTGATCCTCTACCTGTTCGGCATGCCCGGGCAGGAGCGGTTCTGGTTCATGTGGGACGAACTGTGCCGGGGCGCGATCGGGGCGCTCGTACTGGTCGATACCCGCCGCCTCGCCGACTGCTTTGCCGCGATCGACTACTTCGACCACTGCCGCCTGCCGTACCTGGTCGCCCTCAACCAGTTCCCCGACGCGCCGGTCTTCGCTGAGTCGGAACTGCGTCAGGCGCTGCGGATCCCCGACAGTGTCCCGTTGCTGACCTGCGACGCCCGCGAACGTGAACAGGTCCGCGAGACCCTCATCGTGCTGGTCGAGCACGTCCTGGCCCTGCGCCGAGCCGCAGTGGCCGCCACCCCACCCCGGATATGACTGAGGAGACCTGTGACCACTCGACGACAGACCCTGCGCTTCCTCGCAGCCCTCGGCGCCGCGCCGGTACTCTTCGGCACCGCAGGCTGCGCCGGCTCAAGCCTCGACGACAAGGCCGATGCCAAACCCGCGGGCCCGATCAAGATCGGGCTGCTGTTGCCGCAGTCCGGGCCGTACAAGGCACTCGGCGACGACATGTTCCGCGGCTGGGAGCTCTACCTGTCCAGCCGCGGCGGCAAGCTCGGTAACCACCCGGTCAGCGTCGTCACCGCCGACGAGGCCGAGGGTAAGCAGAGCGCGTTGAACGCGGTGAAGAAGCTGCTGGACAAGGATCAGGTGATGGTCCTTGCGGGCACCGGCACCGCGGACACGGTCGAGACCATCAAGACCCTGGTGACCGAACGGAAGGTGCCGCTGGTCGGCTCGGGCGGGCGGCCCTCGACCCTCAGCGACGTCTCCTACATCTGGCACACCTCGTGGCTCTCCCGAGAAACCGGGCAGGCCATCGCCGATCATCTCCGTACCACCATCAATGGGCCGGTCTACGTCATCGGCCCCGACTACCAGGGTGGCTGGGACCAGATCGGCGGGTTCGTGGACACCTTCACCGCCGGCGGCGGAAAACTCGCCAACGACGGCGGCAAGCCCACCTGGACCCCCTGGCCCGACACCACGAACTTCCTGCCCTACCTCAACAAGATCACCAGCAGCGGGGCGAAAGCGGCCTACTGCTTCTACGCGGGTGCGGCCGCCGTGGAGTTCGTTAAGCAGTACGCCCAGGCTGGGCTCCAGGGGAAGGTACCGCTCTACGGTGCCGGATTCCTGACCGAGGGCGCCGTGTTGGCGCCACAGGGTGCCTCCGCCGACGGCGTCAGAACCGTCCTCAACTACGCACCCAACCTCGACAACCCGGCCAACCGCGAGTTCGCCGCCGCCTACCAGCAGAAGCATCAGGCCGCACCGAACATCTACAGCGTCACCGGCTACGACACCGCGCTGGTGCTCGACCGCGCGATCGCCGCCGTCGGCGCCAACCCCACCAGTGAGTCGATCAACGCCGCCATCGGCAAGCTCGGCGCCATCGACAGCCCCCGTGGACAGTGGCGGTTCGGCACCAACCACTCCCCGATCCAGCCCTGGTATCTGCGGGAGGTCCGCCATGACGGGCGGGCCAGGGCGAACGTCGTCGTCCAGAACCTGACCACTCTCGGCAGCTAGAAGCGGAGCTTGCATTGACCACGACAACCGACAGCGCCTCGCAGTACACGTTCGACAACGCCACCCCGGAGGCCGCCCGGCAGGTCCGGCTGCTCGCCGAGATCCTCGACGGGCACAGCATCGACGTCCTGGCCCGGGCCGGTGTGGCCGCCGGCTGGCGCTGCCTTGACCTCGGCGCCGGGGCCGGCAGCATCAGCACCTGGCTGGCCGATCGGGTGGGCCCGGACGGCCGGGTCCTCGCCCTGGATACCGACCCCCGCCATATCGGCCAGCACGAACGGCTGGAGCTCCGGGCCGTCGACGTCACCGAAGCCGACTTCGGCACCGACGAATACGACCTGATCCACGCCCGGCTGCTGCTGATGCATCTGCCGCAGCGCAGGGAGATCCTCCGCCGCATGGTGAGGGCGCTGCGTCCCGGCGGGCTGCTGGTGCTCTCCGATTGGGACTGCACCCAGACCGAGAGCATGCTCGTGCGGAGCTCACCGGAGGCGACCGAAGCCTTCTCCGCGTTCCAGGCCGCACTGCTCACCCTCGGCGCCGCTAACGGCGCCTCCGCCACCTGGGCGGGTGAGGCACCGCTGGCGATGCTCGATGCCGGGCTCGTCGACGTCGAATCCGAGGTGCACAACCGCTTGTGGACCGGCGGCGAAGCCGGTTGCCTGCTGCATGCCAGCAACAGCCGGCAGTTGGAGGCTGTGTTGCTGAAGTTCGGCGTAACCGCCAAGCAGCTGACGGTACTGCGGGAGGCGATGGAGGACCCGGAGACGTTCGCCTGGTCCTACCCGATGGTCACCACCGTCGGCCGCCGCGTTGACAGCTAGGAGCAACCACTGAGGTATGAGGGGAGAGTGCTGTGGGACAGCAGGTCGCCACGTACACGGTGACCGCCCTGGACGGGGTCGCCTTCGGGCTGCTGCTCTTCGTGGTAGCCGCGGGCCTGACGCTGATCTTCGGTGTCATGGACGTGCTCAACCTGGCCCACGGCACCCTCTACCTCGCCGGCGCATACCTGGCCTATCTCCTCACCGACGGCAGCCTGATCGGACTCGCCGCGGCGCTGGCGGCCGGTGCGGCCCTCGGCGCCGGCGGTGGCGCCGCGCTCTCCGCCGCCCTGCGACCCCTGAGCGGGCGGAGCCACCTAGACCAGGCGTTGGTGACGCTCGGTCTGGCGTTCCTGGCCGCGGACCTCTTCAGCACCTTCTTCGGCGCCGTCCCCCTGCCCACGGCTCCACCGCGACTGCTCGCCGGCGGCCTGGAGCTGGCCGGCCACGGCTACCCGATCTACCGGCTCGTCTTCATCGCCATCGCAGCACTGATCGGGCTCGCACTGCACCTGACCCTGCAACGCACCACCGCCGGGGTTCTGCTCCGCGCCACCGTCTCGGACCCGGCGATGGCCGCCGCCACCGGTATCAACGCCGGTCGGGTCCGAATCGCCGCCATGGCCGTTGGCGGCGCGCTGGCGGTGGTCGGCGGCGTCCTCGGCGCCCCACTCATCGGTCCCGGGCCGGGCATCGACACCACCGTGCTCGGGCTCTCCCTGATCGTGGTGGTCCTCGGCGGAGCCGGATCCATCCCCGGCGCGCTCGCCGCGGCGCTGCTCGTGGGGCAGATCCAGACCGTCGGTGTCCTGCTAGCCCCGGCTGCCGCGCCCTTCGCCCTCTTCGGGGCCATGCTCATCGTGCTGGTGATCCGGGGCCGGCCAACGACCACGACAGCGACGGCGGCGATGGCATGACCACCACCTCGGCACCGATCCTGGCCGCCGGCACCGCCCCACCGGCCCCGGAGCGTCGTACGCCCCGCCGACTGTTTCCGGCCGCGCTGGCCGCCACGATCCTGGCGGCGGGGGTCCTGCCCGGCCTGGTGGACGCCTACACGATCTCCCTCGCGGCCACCGCGCTCGTCCTCGCGGTGCTGGCCATGAGCACCAATCTCCTGGTCGGGGTCGCCGGGCTCCCCTCATTCGGTCAGGCCGCCTACTTCGGCGTCGGCGCGTACACCGCGGCCCTGCTCGCCGGCGCCGGGATCACCGTCGGCCCCGTGCAACTCGTCGCTGCGGCGGTCACCGGTGCGCTCGCCGCGGCAGCCACCGCACCGCTGGTCCTGCGCACCCGGGCTACCGCCTTCCTGATGGTCACCTTCGCGCTGCAGAGCCTGGCCGCCACCACGGCCGGCAAGTGGAGATCGGTGACCGGCGGCGAAGAGGGGCTGCACACCCCACCCGTGAGTGCCTGGTTCGGCACCACGCCCCTGACCAGCGCCGGCTACGTCTATCTCTACATCCTGGCCTGCTTCCTGGTGCTCGCCGCGGCCGTCGGGCTGATCCTGCGCTCCCGACTCGGCCTGGTGCTGCGCGGCTGCGCCGACCACGAACCGCGGATGGCGGCGCTCGGCCACCGCGTCAGCACCGAACTTGCCGCCGGCTACGCCGCGGCCGGTGGCCTCGCCGGCGCCGGGGGTGCCCTGCTGGTGGCGGTCAACCGCTATGTCTCCCCGGCCGACATGGGCTTCGAGGTCGCCGCCATCACACTGCTGGCGGCGGCGATCGGTGCCGGCTCCATGACCGGCGCCGTCGCGGGAGCGGTCGCCGTCGTTGCCGCCCGGGACTGGCTCGGCGCTGTCACCGACGGGCACGGCCTCGCGCTGCTCGGCGCGATGTTCCTCGCCGTCGCCTACGGACGCCCCCGCAGGAAAGCCCTCCTCGACCGGCTCCGCGCCGACCTGCCCCGATCGGGGCGATCATGATGCTGCTCCGTCTCGAAGGGCTGGGGCGGCGTTACGGCGGGCTCGACGCGCTCCGCGGTCTCACCCTCGGCATCCCGGCGGGGGCCCGGCACGCCATCATCGGCCCCAACGGCGCCGGCAAGACAACCCTGCTCAACCTGATCGCCGGCAGCGTACGGCCGAGCAGCGGTCGGGTGCTGTTCGACGGGCGGGACATCGGGCGGCTCGGGGCGGCGGCGCGGGCTCGCCGGGGCATCAGTCGTACCTGGCAGCACCCCGCCATATTCCCCCGGCTCAGCGTCGCCGCGAACGTGGCCCTGGCGGTTACCCGGCACAGCATGCGCCCGGGCCGGCTGCGCCGACTCGGCCGCGCCCGGATCGGCGACCGGTCCGGGGCCGTCCTCGCCCGGGTCGGTCTCACCGCCCACGCCGGCGTACGGGCCGGACGACTGCCGTACGGGCTACGACGTCGACTGGAATTCGCGGTCGCGTTGGCGGTGCAGCCTCGGCTGCTGCTGCTCGACGAACCCTCCGCGGGCCTGGCTCCGGACGAGATCTCCCTTCTCACCGCCGCGATCAACGCCCTGCCACCCGAGGTCACCGTCGTGCTCATCGATCACAACCTCGACCTCGTGTGGGCCGTCGCCGACACCGTGACGGTCCTCGACCACGGACGGCAGCTGGCGACCGGCACTCCGGCGGAGATCCGCGCCGACCCCCGGGTACGCGCCGCCTATCTCACGACGGGGCCGGCGGCCCCGGCCGCCGGGGGCGCCACCTCCGGTCCGGTGCTGCTGCGGGTGCAGGGGCTGCGCGCCGGCTACCAGGGCGCCCCCGTCCTCGACGACCTCGACCTTCAGCTCGCCGAAGGCGAGGTCCTCGCCGTGCTCGGCCGCAACGGCGCAGGCAAGACAACCCTGCTCAACAGTCTCGCCGGGCTGCTCACCCCCGCCCCGTCGACGGTGATCGAGCTGGCCGGAGCCCGGATCGAGTCGGGACAGCCGCACCGCATCGCCCGCGCCGGTGTCGCACTCGTACCCCAGGGCAGACGGCTCTTCGACCTCACCGTGGCCGAACATCTCACCGCCGCGGCAGCGGTTTCACCCGGCGGCGGAAACGGCCGACGCTGGCGACGCGAGGAGATCCTCACCCTGCTGCCGTCGCTCCGCAACCGTCTGCGCCATCACGCCCGCCAACTCTCCGGCGGCGAACAACAGATGCTTGCCCTGGCCCGGGCGCTACTGACCAACCCCCGGCTGCTCCTGCTCGACGAACCCAGCGAGGGACTGGCTCCAGCCGTCGTCGAACAACTCGCCGGCATCATCCGCGACATCGCGAACGAGGGGGTCGGGGTGCTGGTCGCCGAGCAGAACGTGCCGCTGGTCCTGAACATCGCCGACCGGGTGCTCGTCGTCGAACGGGGCCGTATCGTCATGGCCACCGACCGCCGTGGGTTCGGCGACGAGCGGCGCCAGCGGTTGGACGAGCTGCTCGGGGTCGCCACCGTACGGGGCTGACCCAGCTAGCACACGTCGCCGTTTCGGCAAGCGCTTGCGCTTGCCGAAACGGCGACGCTCACGGTGTCACGCGGCGGCGGAGGTACGCACCAGGGTACGGATCTGGCGCAGCAGCACCGACAGGGCCGCCAGGTCGGCACGGGAGTCGTGGAACTCTCCCATCGCCACCCGGGTCCGGGTGACCGACGTGGCGTTGGTCTGCTCCCACTGATCCACCCGCTCCGTCGCTGGCAGGGAGTCGGGTGTCGAGCCGAACACCTCGACCGTGAGCGCTGCCAGCGCCGCGTAGAGGTCGTACCGCAGTGCCATGCGGGCCATGGTCTGCCACCGGTCCTCGCGCGGCAGCAGCGAGATCTTCGACAACAGCCCGTCAACCCGGAACCGGTCGGAGAGCACGAAGTAGACCGAGGCCACTTCGCCCAGGTCACGACCGGTCCCCGCCGCGGTCTCGACCACATCCAGCAGGCCGAAGCTGTAGACCACCCGCGCGATTCGTTCGGACAGCTCGTGCGGGAGCCCGCGCTCAGCCATCGCGGCGGCGTAGTCCTTCAACGCCTGCCGCTCATCGCCGACGAACAGGTTGTCCAACTCGGGCAGCAACTGGGACACCGGGCGGAGCCGGGCGATCTCGCCCGGAACGTCGATCGGCGAACGCCGGTTGGTGACCAGCCAGCGGACCCCCCGGTCGAGCAGACGCCGGGTCTCCAGGTAGACCGCGATCTGCGCCTCGGTCGGCACCTGGTTGTCCAGCGCCTCCGTGTCGGCCCACAGCTCCCCGATGCCGAACACCTCGCACACCACCACGTAGGCGCGGATGACATCGGCTGCCGAAGCGCCGGTCTCCTCCATCGCCCGGTAGATGAAGGTGATGCCACCCCGGTTGACCACCTCGTTGACCAGGGAGGTCGTCACGATGTCCCGGCGCAGCCGGTGCCCGGACATCCGGTCGGCGTAGCGCTCCCGCAGGGGTGCCGGGAAATAGTCGGCGAGCACCCGCGCCGTCCACGCCTCGTCGGCGATGCTGTCCTCGAGGACCTCGCTCTCCAACCCGATCTTGGTGTAGGCCATCAGCACCGCGAGTTCCGGGCGGGTGAGCCCCCCGTCGGTGCGCGACGCCAACTCCTCGTCGGAGGGGAGCGCCTCCAACGCCCGGTTGAGTTCCCCCTTGCGTTCCAGATCGGTGATCATCCGCCGGTGCACCGGCAGCAGCGAGGCTGCCTGGGACCGCGCGTTGCCCAGCGCCCGCGCCTGGTCGTAGTTGCTGCGCAGCACCAGTTGGGCGACGTCGTCGGTCATCTCCGCCAGCAGCGTGTTCCGGTCCGGCAGGTTCAGCTCCCCGTCCGCGACGGCGCCCCCGAGCAGGATCTTGATGTTGACCTCGAGGTCCGAACTGTGCACGCCGGCCGCGTTGTCGATGGAGTCGGTGTTGATCAGTCCACCGTTCAGCGCGACCTCGATCCGGCCGTGCTGGGTGAAGCCGAGGTTGCCGCCTTCACCGACCACCCGGGCCCGCAACTGCTTGCCGTCGACGCGGATCGCGTCGTTGGACTTGTCGCCCACCTCGGCATTGGACTCGCTCGACCCCTTGACGTAGGTGCCGATCCCCCCGTTCCAGAGCAGGTCGACCGGGGCCTTCAGCACCGCCTGGATCAACTCCGAGGGGGGCATCTCGGTCACCGCCTCGTCGAGGCCGAGCATTTCCCGCACCTGCGGGGTGATCGGCACCGTCTTGGCCGTACGGGGGAAGATCCCGCCCCCTTCCGAGATCAGTTCAGGGTTGTAGTCGGACCACGACGAGCGGGGCGTCTCGAACAGCCGCCGCCGCTCGACGTAGGAGGCCGCCGCATCCGGCGACGGGTCAAGGAAGACGTGCCGGTGGTCGAAGGCGGCCACCAGCCGGATGTGCTCGGAGAGCAGCATCCCGTTACCAAAGACGTCACCGGACATGTCGCCGATACCGACGACGGTGAAGTCCTGGTCCTGGATATTGATGCCGAGATCACGGAAATGGCGCTTGACGGACTCCCAGGCACCGCGGGCGGTGATGCCCATCTTCTTGTGGTCGTAGCCGGCTGAACCGCCGGAGGCGAACGCGTCGCCCAGCCAGAAGCCGTGCTCCTGAGAGATCTCGTTGGCGATATCCGAGAAGGTGGCGGTGCCCTTGTCGGCGGCGACCACCAGATAGGGGTCATCGCCGTCGTGACGCACCACGTCCGCCGGCGGCACGATCCGGCCGCCGACGATGTTGTCGGTCACATCGAGCAGCCCGGAGATGAACTGCCGGTAGCAGGCGACGGCTTCATCCCGGTCGCCCGGCTTCTGCTTCAGCACGAAGCCGCCCTTGGCCCCGACCGGCACGATCACCGCGTTCTTCACCGCCTGCGCCTTGACCAGGCTCAGCACCTCGGTGCGGAAGTCTTCCCGCCGGTCCGACCAGCGCAGACCGCCCCGGGCCACCGCCCCGTAGCGCAGGTGGACCCCCTCGAACCGGGGGGAGTAGACGAAGATCTCGTACTTCGGCCGCGGTTCCGGCAGCTCGGGGATCGCCTGCGGGTCGAGCTTGAAAGCGACGTACTCCTTCGGGCGCCCGTCAGAGGTGCGCTGGTAAAAGCTCGTCCGCAGCGTCGCCTGAATTACCGACAGGTAGAACCGCAGTATGCGGTCCTGATCGAGGCTGGCCACCTCATCGAGCTCGCTGTTGATCGTGTCCATCAGCTGCTTGCTCTGCAGGCTGCGTTCCTCGTTGCTGAGCGACAGCGCCGGCGAGAAGCGGGTCTCGAAGAGCGACACCAGCAGCGCGGCCAGGCGGGGGTAGGCGATGAAGGTCGATTCCATGTAGTCCTGCGAGTAGACCGTGCCGGCCTGGCGCAGATACTTCGCGTACGCCCGAAGCACCACGACCTGCCGCCAGGTCAACCCACCACGCAGCACCAACTCGTTGAAGCCGTCAATCTCGGCCTCGCCGCGCCAGGTGGCGGAGAAGGCGTTCTCGACGTTGGGCTGCACCTCGGCCAGGTCGCGGGAGTCCTCCGGCAACCGGAGCCCGAAGTCGTAGAGGTAGATCCGGCCGTCCCCACGGAGCACCTCGAAGGGGTACTCGTCGGCGACCTGCACGCCGAGGGAGTGCAGGACCGGCAGCACTGCGGAGAGCATCATCGGCTCCCCGTACCGGTAGGCCTTGAACCGGACGTCACGTTCCTCCGTGGCCTGCGTGGTGTCCTGCTCCGTCCGGGTCTCCGAGCCGTTCGAGGCGCGCGCCGTCTCCCTACGCCGGTACATGTGCATCTCCAGCTGCCCCGGCTCCTCCAGCAGCTCGAGTTTGGCGATGTCCTGCACCGCCTCAAGCGGCGCATGGGTGTCCTTGTAACCCTCGGGGAAGGCGTCGGCGTAGCGGTTGTAGAGCTGCTTGGCCGGCTCGTCGCCGAGCTTGCGCTCCAGCACCAGCCGGAAGTCGTCGTGCCACATCCGGGTCGCGTCGGCCAGTTCCTCGGCCAGCTGGTCCGGGTCGATGTCGGCGGGCGGGTTGGCCGGGTCGGTACGCACGGTGAAATGCACCCGGGCAAGCATGGATTCACTGACCCGCGTCGTATGGTCGACCCCTACCCCGTTGAGGCGACGCATCAGGATCTCCTGCATCCGCAGCCGGTTCTGGTGGGTGAACCGGTCGCGCGGCAGGTAGATCAGGCAGGAGATGAAGCGCCCGTACCCGTCCCGGCGCAGGAAGACCCGCAGCTGGCGGCGGCCCGCCATCCGCAGCACGCCGACGGCCGCCTCGTACAGGTCGTCGGTTTTGATCTGGAACAGTTCGTCGCGGGGGTAGGTCTCCAGGATCTGCAGCAGCTCCTTGCCGGAGTGGCTGCGTGGGCTCAGGCCGGAGCGTTCCAGCACCTCGGCGACCTTCCGGCGGACCACCGGCAGCTCCCGCACCCCGGTGCGGTAGGCCGAGCTGGCGAGCAGGCCGAGGAAGCGCTTCTCCCCGACCACCTCACCCGTTTCGTTGAAGACCTTGAAGCCGATGTAGTCCAGGTAGGCCGAACGGTGCACGGTTGCCCGCGTGCTGGCCTTGGTGATGATGAGCAGGCGCTTCTCCATCACCTTGCGGTAGGAGTCCGGCATCGTTGTCGAGAGCCGCTCCGCCTCGGTCTGATCCTGCCGCAGAATGCCGAGCCCGGCGCCGAGCACCGGCTCCAGCAGCTTCTCGGGCTGGCCGTCCGGGCCGACCCGATCCGCGTCGACCATTCGGTATTCCCGATAGCCGAGGAAGGTGAAGTGGTCGTTGGCCAGCCACCGCAGCAACTCAACCGAGTCGGTGATGTCCTTCTCCGGAACGGGTGGTCGGGTGTCGGAGGTACGGGCGGCGGCCAGTTCGTCAGCGAGCGCGAGCGCCCGCTGGCGCATCTTCTGCCAGTCCTCCACCGCCTCCCGCACATCGGTAAGAACCCGCTGCAGGTCGCGGCAGAGCTGTTCTCTGACCGCCGCATCGCGCACCGGGTCGATGTGAACGTGCATCCAGCTCTCGACGAGGTGCCCTTCGACCGCGTCGTCGGGTTCCACGTCGGCGGTGACCGCGGTCAGCTTGCCCATCGGCTCGCGGTGCACCACCAGCTGGGGGTGCACCAGCAGCTGAACATCGAGGTGCGCCTCGGCGAGCAGCGCGGTCACCGAGTCGACCAGGAACGGCATGTCGTCGCTGACGATCTCGATCACGGTGTAGGGCCGCTGCTCATCCGGATCGAGCAGGCGCAGCTTGAGTTGCCCCGGAAGTCGTTCCGCGGCAAGGTCGCGGTGGTCACGGGTGGCGGTGAGCATCTGCTCCGCAGTGAGCCCGATCAGCTCCTCATCGGGGGCGAAACGCCAGAAACGGTTGACCAGGGCGGCCGTCTCGGTATCGTCGCCGGCCAGCGCCACGGCCTGGTTGATCAGGCTTTCCGCGTCCGGCACCGGCTCGTCCAGATCCGCGTCCTCCCCGAACGCGCCGGGCCGCAGGGCCAGATCCTGAAGGCTTTCGAAGCTGGCCCCCGCCACGGTCCTGGTGGGGCGGATACCAGGCCCATCGCTGTCGGTTGCCGTGTCGAAACTGTCGTCGCTCCGGCTGGCCACGGCCTGCTGGAGATCGGGTGCCGGTTTGATCGCCGGACGCCGGTTCATTCGGTGCCACTCCCCTCGACCCACCCGCGTTGTGAGTCACTCTCCGGTCAGCCTAGGCCGTGCGGATCCGTCCAATGTTCGACGGATCGCTGCAGGACACCCGGATCTGTGCCTCCCTGTTACCACCGGTATACCTGCTGCCGATCGCGATACCTCGCGCAGGGCATCGGCTGAATACCCGCACTCTTCAGCTCCTCACGCCCTACCACGGATCTTGTCGGGGTCAGGGGCAACGGCGCCACGTTGCGCTGTACTACCGTCGGAGGGTCCAGCGGGCCCCTGACCGGAAGGTGATCACCGAATGCCCTCACCGTACCTGCTGCGATATTGGGGCCGACTCGCCCGTCGGCCGATCATCGCCGGGCTGGCCGTGCTGACGCTGTCGGCGGGTCTACTCACCGGCTGCTCCGGCCAGCAAGGCCCGGAGAAGACCGTGGACGCCTTCCTCGCCGGCTGGCACAGCGGCCAGCTCGATCACATCGGCTTCCTCAACACGGCGGGCGAGAAGATCCCCGCGAGCAGGGTGGTCGAGCAGCTCAAGCAGCTCTCCGGCGACCTGGCCGACACACCTCCGGAGCTGCGCCGGGACGGCGACGCGAAGGTGACGGCGGACACCGCGAAGGCGAAGATCGGGGTGGACTGGGCACTTCCCGGCGAGGTGCGCTGGCGCTACTCGACCGAGGTGCTGCTCAAGCGGGGGCCCGATGATGACTGGCAAGTCGTCTGGGAGCCCGGGGTGGTGCAGGAACAACTCGCTGAGGGCGACCGGTTGGAGCTGCGGCGGCTGCCGGCGCCGCGGGGCGGGGTCCTGGACAGCTCCGGCTCACCCATCGTGGCGTCCCGACCGGTGGTGGTGGTCGGGGTGCAGCCCAGCGAGGTTCCGGATGTCCCCGCGCTGGTGCAGCGGTTGGACGCGGCGTTCCGGGCCATCCGTCCGGCGATCAACCCGCCGATCGATCTGACGGATCTGCCGGCCCGGCTGAAGGCGGCCAAACCTCATCTCTTCGTCGAGGTGGTGACGCTGCGCAAGGAGGCTTATCTGCAGATCAAGCCACGTATCCACGATCTGCCGGGCACCAGGTTCCGCGAGGAGCAGCGCGACCTGGCCCCGACCCGCGAGTTCGCGCGGGCGGCGCTGGGGACGGTCGACCCGGTCCTGAAGGAGGATCTGGAGAAGCATCCCGGACGGTACGTGGTGGGCGACATGATCGGCCATGGCGGCCTGCAGGGGCGCTATGAGGAGCAGCTGCAGGGCACCGTTGGCAGCAGTGTGATCATCATCCGGAAGGGGCCCGACGGGAAGTTCACCCCGACCGGCACGGAGGTGTTCCGGCAGGAACCGCAGGCGGGCGCCCCGGTCAAGACCACCCTCGACGTACGGACGCAGAATGCCGCCGACGCGGCCCTGCGTAAAGAGCGGCGCCGATCCGCGCTGGTCGCCGTCCGGATCAGTGACGGCGCGATCCTGGCGGTCGGGAACGGCCCCGACGGCGGTGGGGAGAATCTGGCCTTCACAGCACAGGTGCCGCCCGGCTCGACGTTCAAGATGGTCACCGCCTTCGCCCTGCTCGACAGCGGCGCCGTGGCCCTGGACACCCCGGTGGCTTGCCCGAAGACGGTGACCGTCGACGGGCGCTCATTCAAGAACTCCGACAATTTCGCGCTGGGAACGGTGCCGTTCCGCGTCGACTTCGCCAAGTCCTGCAATACCGCGTTCGCCTCGCTGGCACCGAAGCTCGGGGATTCCGGGCTGGCCGACGCGGGCCGCGCTCTCGGGCTGGAGGGCGACTGGCAGGTCGGGCTGGACGTCTTTACCGGCAAGGTGTCCACCGGGGGGTCGGCGGTGGAACGGGCGGCGGCGGCGTTCGGTCAGGGGACCACGGTGGTGAGTCCGGTGGCGATGGCGGCAGCAACGGCGGCGGTGGCCCGCGGAGAGTGGCAGCCGCCCCGGCTGGTGCTCGACCCCGCGCCGGAGCACACCGCGAAGGCCGGGCCGCAACTGCCGGTCGGCACGATCGAGCCGCTGCACCAGATGATGCGTGAGGTCGTCACCAGCGGCACCGCCACCGCATTGCGGGACGTGCCAGGAGACCCGGTGTACGGCAAGACCGGAACCGCGGAGTACGACGACAATCCCGCGCATACCCATGCTTGGTTTATCGGCTGGCAGGGGGATGTCGCCTTCGCGGTCTTCGTGGAGGAGGGGGGATCGAGCACGAGCAGCGCCGTGCCGATCGCGGAGCGGTTCCTCCGCGCCCTGGGCACGGCGTGAGGCTTGATCCCTTCGCCGGTCACCCCGCCCCGAACCAACGGGGACGGTCAACTGGACGGGCGGCCATCCGGAAGGCGATCAAATGCCGGCTCGTGTCGCCGGGAGGGTAAGGAGTCGGGGACGGTTTCGGCGGGTGGTGGCGGCGCCGGCGCTGGCGGCCGCCACAGCCGGCCCGGCTCGACTGGCGCGCGGGCTGCGGGCCGTTCGGTAATTCGGCGGCCGCTGGTCGAGCGGTTAGACGGGGTGGTCCGCGATCCGGTGGCGGCTGGCCGGTCACCGGAGCGGCCGGTCACGGGGGCCAGACTGGCCACCAGGGTGGAGACGACCTCCGCGGCGTAGGTGCCGTCGGGGTCATAGTCCGGATCGAAGACGGTGATCTCCAGGCCGAGGCAGTGCGGTGTGTCGACCAGGCCGGCGACCAACGATTCCAGTTCGGCGAAGGCGATGCCGCCCGGGTCGGGCGCGTCCACGGCGGGCATCACCGCGGGGTCGAGTACGTCGACATCGACGTGCAGCCAGTATCCGACACAGTCGACAAGCTGCTCCCGGGCCCACTGTGCGGTACGGGCCGGTCCCTCGGCACGCAACAGCGGCACCGAGCGGGTCACGATCCCCGCCGCCTGCAGGTCCAGCCGGTACTCATCGTGCTCCCGGATGCCGAGGACGACCACGTCGATATCGCGGAAGTAGGGCCGCCGCCCCTCGATGCCGGCCAGGTCGGCCTGGCCACGGCCGGTGACCAGGGCCAGATCCTCCCCCGCGGCGGCCCCCACGTACGACGCGTTACCCGGGTGCCGGAAGTCTGAGTGGCCATCGACGAAGATGAGGCCGACGTGCCCGCCCACCTCTTCGCCGAGCCGGTGCATCGCGAGTGCCGAGCCGAGCAGGATCGAGCAGTCGCCGCCGAGCACCACGGGGAATTCCCCCCGGTCGACGATGGCGCCGATGCGTTCGGCGAGCGCCACCGAGTACGCCGCGATCGCTGGCGCGTGGCAGACCCCGTCGCCGGGGCGCCAGTCGCCGGGATCGTAGCGGGGTGGGGTGAGGCAGCCTGCGTCCCGGGCCCCGAGGCGCGCGATCAGACCGTGGTCGCGCAACGCGCCGGGGGCTTTCGCGCAGCCGGGAACCGACGTCGGGGTGGGCGGGCGCAGGCCGAGATTGGACGGTGCGTCGAGGACGGTGATCCGGCGCATCATAGGCTCCCCGTCCTCGGCGGCTAGAACAACGCGCTGGCCAGCGATCGGCGGGCTGTGGTTACCGCCGGATCATCGGGGCCGGCGATGGTGAAGAGGGAGACCAGGTGTTCCCGGACCTTCTCCCGCTCGTCGCCGCCCGTGCGCCGCACCAGGGCGATGAGCCGATCGTAGGCCTCCTCCGCCCGTCCGCTCAGCACTTCGACATCGGCGGCGAGCAGTTGGGCGTCTACATCGTCACGGTCGGACTCCGCCTTGCTCAGCGCCGCGGCCGGGTCAACAACCCCGGCGACCCGGCGGCTCAGCCCCACCTGGGCCAGGCCGGCCTCGGCCGCGGCGTCCGCCGGCGACTCGGCGAGGATCTTCTTGTACGCCTGCTCCGCGGTGTCGAGGTCCCCGGCCATCAGGGCTTCGTCGGCCGCAGCGTGGCGCGGGTCCTCCGGTGGCGCCACCTCGACCCCGCCGGCCTGGAGTACCGCGTCGATCCACTGCCGCAGTTGCGCCTCGGGGATCACGCCGGCGAACGCGTCGATCGGCTGGCCGCCGACGACGGCGTAGACCATCGGGATGCTCTGGATCCGGAACATCTGGGCGAGCCGCGGGTTGGCGTCCACGTCCACCTTGGCGAGCACCCAGCTGCCGCCCCCCTCGACGGCCAGGCGTTCCAGCATCGGCGAGAGTTGCTTGCACGGTCCGCACCAGGTGGCCCAGAAGTCCACCAGCACCGGGGTGGTCAGGGAACGCTCCAGCACCTCGGACTGGAAGGTCGCCTCGGTGACATCGATCACCGTGACACCGCCCGGTGCGGCGGCGCCTGGGGCAGGGGCCGAGGCGCTTCCGGCGCTCGCCGCCGGGGTACCCGGGGTGGTCGGGGTCGGCTGCGCCGGGGTCTGGGCAGCGCTACGCAGTGCGCTGAGGTCTACCGCGCCGCGGGTGAAAATCGACGAGGTGTTCCGTGGGTCGCTCATAATTTCCTAGTCTCGCATGTATGACGGCGACAGCAGCGCGTCACCGGCACGCGGCGGGTGTGGCGTCGTCGGAAACAGCCCCGGTGTAGGCATACTCACCCGGCCTCGATCGGGGGGCGGGTCCGGTCACCGTTCGAGTTGGGCCAGCAGGTCATCGGCGGCGCGGTACGGGTCGGTCTCGCCGGACGCCACCGCAGCGGCCAGCCCCGGCAGCGCCGTACCATCGCGCAGCGACCCCATCCGGGCCCGCAGCACGCCGAGCGCGATCGCCTCGACCTCGGCACCGGCCCGCGCCTCCCGGCGGCGCCGCAGTTCGCCGTGTTTGACCAGCCAGCCGCGGTGCTTGTCGATGGCGGCCACGATTTCGTCGATCCCCTCACCGCGCGCCGCAATCGCCTTCACCACCTGTGGGCGCCACTCGCCAGGGGCCCGCTCACCAAGGCCGATCATGCCTTGGATGTCCCGGTAGGTGGCATCGGCACCGTCACGGTCCGCCTTATTGACCACGAAGAGATCGGCGATCTCCAGGATGCCGGCCTTCACCGCCTGAATCGCGTCCCCCATCCCCGGCGCGAGCAGCACCAGTGTGGTGTCGGCCAGGGAGGCGATGTCCACCTCGGCCTGCCCGACCCCCACCGTCTCGACCAGTACCACGTCGCAGCCGGCGCCTTCCAGCACCCGGACGGCCTGCGGCGTCGCCGCCGACAGCCCGCCGAGGTGGCCGCGGCTGGACATCGAACGGATGTAGACG